>PNBI01000050.1 GCA_003135935.1 Methanomassiliicoccaceae archaeon | reverse complement strand
TACCGAACCACTACGCCACCGAGCAGCAATTGGACGGTAACATCCTTCTCTGGACTGCTGCCGACCTTCACTGTGCCAAAGACCTTCGCGGGCTGCACCTCGATGGAAAAGTTCAATTGGACGTTGCTGCCGCGCCCCACTATCACTGGATAAGGTGCATTGGCTGGCATGTAGCCGGATTTCTCTGCCTTGGCTACGTAAACGCCTGGTGCCACGCCATCAATGGAATATTGCCCGAACGGCTGCTCGGATTGTGATGTGAAATTGCCTTCCATGTTGGACCGGGTGACCGTCACCCCGCCGATGGAAACGTTGCCAGATGTGATGAATCCGAATATGCGCCCTAGTATCTCGCTTAGAGTGAAGTCAATTCCCACTGAATCATTGGGGCCTACCACCACTGCATGGTAGGTCACATTACTCGAGTAATTGACCTTGCTGGCAGATATGTTGTACACTCCATTAGGCAACGAGATGTTGAACGCCCCGGTGCCATTGGTGACAGAGGAATAGATCAGTCCATCCGAGATGTTGGTCGCGCTGACGTTCACATCAGACAGCGCCAAACCATTGCCGTCCTTTACCTGGCCGGATACGAAGAACGGGTCCGCGGCGGATACAGAGGGAGCTGACGGAATAAGGCAACTGAGCAGCAGCGCGCACAGCAGGACGACGGTCAGGCTCCTCAAGGATCTCCGTCGAACAAAAGCGGTCTTCCTTTTTAAGGATTCGCAGCCTGGGTTCTGGTCGGTTGCAAACCGCTCGAGCATGAGATCGCGAGGAGAACGAAATCGAAGCCAGGATGCGAAGCGAGACATCATTTTCGAGGCTCTGGCAGTAAAGTAGTAATAGGGGGATGGTCAATGAAACGTGCTTTAAATCGAGGCAAATTAGGATGGAAAGGATAGCAAAGAAGAGCAGCAAGAAAGAGGTCATGGAGCTTATGGAGCCGCTCATCAGCGAGTGGTTCAACAGCAAATTCGACGACCTTACCGAGCCGCAGTCCTATGCTATTCCGATCATCCACAGGCGGGAGAGCGTTCTGGTATCGTCTCCCACCGGCTCCGGAAAGACCATGACCGCTTTCCTGAGCATCATCAATGAGCTCTTCAAATATGCCAAAGCCGGCAAGCTGGAGGAGAAGATATATTGCGTCTACATCTCGCCGCTCAAGGCGTTGGCGAACGACATCAACCGCAACCTGGAGGAGCCGTTGAGAGAGATCGCTGAGCTGGCGAACAAAGAACATGCCAATATGCCGAAGATCAGGGTCGGGGTGCGCTCCGGCGATACCTCCCAATACGAAAGGCAGAAGATGCTCAAACATCCGCCTCACATCCTTATCACCACCCCGGAATCACTGGCTCTGGCCTTGGCCGCCCCGAAGTTCCGGGAGAAGTTCTCATCGGTCGAATATGTGATCGTCGATGAGATCCATGAGATATGCGATTCCAAACGAGGCGTCTTCCTTTCGCTGACGCTCGAACGGCTGAATCAATATCGCCAGAACAAGCTGACCAGGATCGGCCTGTCGGCAACGCTCGCTCCCATCGATGCGGTGGCGCAGTTCTTGGTTGGCCACGAGGAGGGAGAGGGCAGGAACGTCAACATCGTAGAGGTGAAGACCAGGAAGAACCTGGACCTGAAGGTCCTCTGTCCCGCCGAGGACATGACCGCCCTCTCCTATGAGATCACCAACGCCAAGATGTACGACATGCTGAAGGAATTGATCGACTCCCACCAATCCACCATCGTTTTCACCAATACCAGATCGGGAACGGAGAACGTCGTCTACAAGCTGAAGGAGCGGGGTCTGGAGAGCATCGAAGCGCATCATGGCTCCTTGGCAAAGGAGACCAGGCTTGACGTCGAAGAGCGCTTGAAGAACGGCCAGCTGCGATGCGTGGTATCTTCGACATCGCTCGAGCTGGGGATCGACATCGGCTTCGTGGATCTGGTGTGCCAGATAGGCTCACCGAAGTCCGTCGCCAAGGGCATGCAGCGGGTCGGACGCAGCGGTCACTCGCAGGGCAAGACCTCCAAAGGTCGAATGATAGTCTTCGATACGGACGATCTGGTGGAGTGCGCGGTGCTGTGCCGGGCGGCGCATCGCTCCAACGTTGACCGGGTCACCATTCCAGAGAACTGCCTAGACGTTCTGGCGCAGAACATCGTGGGGATGAGCCTCGAGCAGCGCTGGGAAGTGGAGGACGCCTACCAGCTGGTGAAGCGCTCCTATTGTTATCGGAACCTCACCAAAGAGAGCTTCCTGGAGGTGCTCCGCTACCTTGGAAGCAAGGAAGGGTTCGAAGGGGTCTATTCCAAGATCTGGTATGACGAGGTCGAGGGCAGGTTCGGGAAGCGCAAGGGCGGCCGCATGATCTACTTCCTCAACCTTGGCACTATCCCTGAAGAGGCGAACTACAAGGTAGTGAACGAGCGCGGCGCCTTCGTCGGCGATCTCTCGGAGAAATTCGTCTNNGAACGTCTCGCAATCCGCGACGTCTTCGTTCTCGGCGGGAAGAGCTATGAGTACGTCCGCACCAAAGGGATGAGGATCTTCACCAAGTCCGCTTCCGGGCGCAAGCCGACCGTGCCCTCATGGACCGGTGAGATGCTGCCCCGCTCTTTCGATCTGTCCATGGAGATCGCGCGATTCCGAAGGGAACTTGCAGCGAAATTGGACGAGCCGGAAGAGCAGGTGACCGCTTGGCTAGAGAAGGACTTCGACATCGATAACGGGTCGGCGCGCACCATCCTGTCGTATTTCAAGGGGCAAATGGCAGCGGTGGATATGATCCCCGACGACCGGACCCTCGCCATGGAAGGCTATATCGACAAAGCTGGCAATCACAACATCATCTTCCACTTCCCGTTCGGGCGACGGGTGAACGATGCCCTGTCCAGAGCGTACGCGTTCCAGGTGACGGCTTCCTTCGGCTGCAATGTCTCGGTGTCGGTGGTCGACGACGCCTTCATGCTGTCGATCCCTTGCAAAATCAAGCTCAGCGATATTCAGCCGCTCCTCAAATCTGAGCAACTGGACATCATACTGAGGAAGGCGATCAAGGACTCCGAGATCTTCAGGCAGCGGTTCAGGCACACCGCGGCCAGATCATTCATGATATTGCGTAACTACAAAGGGCGCGAGGTGTCGGTCGGAAGGCAGCAGGTCCGATCCGGCTATTTGCTGGAATACCTGAGCAACCTCGAGAACTTCCCGGTCATCAAGGAGACGTACCGCGAGATATTGGAGGACGTGATGGACATCACCAACGCCAAGGCTGTGCTGAGCTCCATAGAGTCCGGGGATGTTGCGGTCGCTAGCTTAGATTTCTCCCCCATCCCTTCGCCATTCGCGCACAATGTGGTCCTGGCCGGGATAACTGACATAGTCCTGATGGAGGACCGCTCCTCGCTGCTGAAGCAGCTGCACCGCAAGGTGCTATCCAAGGTGATGGAGGGCGACCTTGACAAATTCGAGTTCGAGCAGGATGTGGTCGATGCCTACTTCCGGCGCAAGCGGGGGCGGGCGGAGAGCAAGGACGAGATCGTTGATTTGCTGAAACGGACCGGCCCGTTGCATATCTTCAAAGAAAGAGGAAGGAGCGTCTACCCCTATTCTGCACAAGAGAAGAGCGTCATAGACGTTTGGTCGTCGGAACTGCTGGAGGAGGGGAGGATCGCCTCAGTCTATGCGGACGATGCCACTTTCGTCGCCGCCGAGGACCTGCCGGTTTACGGCACGGTCCTGAAAAGGGAGAGGCCGCAAGGGGAGGCGGACGAGCGGGTCTTGGCCGCCTTGGAAAAGCCAAGGACGGCGAACGAGCTGGCCGAAATGCTGCAGGTCGATGCCGACAAGATCGTTCGCTCGCTCCACGTCCTGGAAACCACCCAAGCGGTCGGCCGAACGTCGCACAAGGGCGGCAAATGGCGCTATGCCCGCAGGGGACTGTTGCCTGTCAACTTCGAGAAGGCGCTGGACAAGGCGATCGCGACGTTCGTTTCCGCCTTCGGACCTGCGTCTGTCGAAGAGATAGCCTTCTCTTTGGGGCAGGAAGAGACGGCGGTACGGAAGGCCGTCTTGGCCTTGGTAGCGGAAGAGGTGCTGGACGAAGGGCGGTTCCTGGTTTCCGAGCATCCCCAGTTCATGCTGAAGTTGGACCATCTGCGGCTACGCAGCGCTGGCCAGGACGTCTACGATAACCGCAGCGTCGAAAGCTATCGTCGGTCGAAGCTCAACGGTCCTTTCACAGGCATCGCAGAGGGGTTGCGCTTCTTTGGCGAAGTGGGCCAACAGCTAGACCTTTTCAGGCGGGTCAAGGATTTCGACATGGAATCCTGGGAGGAGATGCGCACCGACGGCAGAGTGCTGCTCGGCCGCTTCTACCGCGGCCGGGTTCGTTACATCCTGGCCGAGGACGCGCCCTTGTATGTGGCCGCCTATCGCAACGCGAGCCTGACATCCTTGGACCAACGAATCCTGGACGTGCTCGCCGCCCACAGCGGGCTCTCGATGCGCGGCCTGGTCTCGGTGCTCGGCCTGGACAAGGAGCCGGTCAAGGAGAGCCTGGATCGTCTGGACAGGAATGCATACGTCGTAAGGCGTTACGAAGAGGGAGAGGACTGGGCCAGGGAGAACACCTACATCCCCTATGAGGTGGCCGAATACCACGGGGACGCGCCACTGGTGATCGTCAGGCGGTTCGTGACCGCTTACGGGCCGATCCCGTTCTACGCCATTACCACTTACACTGGCTTCCAGCCTAACGAGGTCCGGTCGGCCCTGGCGAAGTTGAACGTCGAGGTCATCACGGTTGGCGATATCGGGCAGGAGATGTACCTCATGCCCGAGGAGCTGCCAATTCTGAGCTCGTTCAAGCCTGAGGAGGAGGGCGTGAAGGTCGTTTCCCTTTACGACCCGGAGGTGCAGCCGATGTGGGCGGAGATCGCCTCGCGCTTCGGGGACTCCTGGGTCTTCCCCATCATAGCGAACGGGCGCCTGGTCGGGGCGCTGGAGAAATGGAACATGAGCGGCTGCGTCGACGTCCGCTCATTGGACCTGGACGACCAGGGAATGCTGCCGGGGGCGCTGAAAGCATTGGACGAGGTGATGGAGTACTCTAAGCTCACCGGCCTGGACATCGTGCGTTTGCGCGAGGTCCTGGGCAAGCCGACGGAGGAGATCGAACCTGACGTGGTCAAGGTCCTCGAGGAATCGGGATACTTCCGCATCGGGACGTACTTCGCCAAAGGCCGTCTGATCCCGCGGATACTCAGCAAGCAAGAGGTGCTCGCCTATGTCTTCAGGAAACAAAGGATCAGTGGGAGCAGGAAGTACGACAACATCCTCTCCGCCGTGAGGAGGATGGGCTCCCTGCGCTCCGATGGCGAGGCGTTCATTCGAACTCGAGTAAAAGTGTCGTTGAAGAAGTTGCACGAGCAGGGCATGTTGATCCGCGCCACCTCGATTCCGGAGTTCACGACCTACACCACGATCCAGCAGGCATCGCTATATCGGGCCGCGAAAAGCGTCGAGCTCGATCAGGACATGCGCTCATTGCTGGCGATGCTCGACAAGGAGGGAGCGGTCTCCCGGCGCCGGCTGTACGATTTGAGTCCAGTAGGGGAGAAACGGACGCACGAGGCCATGCACAAGCTCTACCTTGGCAGCTGTGTCTACCTGGATGGCGCCAACCGTTTCCGAGCGGTGCCGGAATTGGAGATGGAGCGGACCGAGGCGCGGAAGGCGGTCGTCCGCAATTTGTTCGAGAACTTCGGACTGATGAGCGCCGAGAACCTCTCGCGCTTCATGAAATTCGAGCTGCGCATGCGGGACCTCCGGGACATCCTGGCGAGGCTGGAGGATGATGGCGTCCTTGTCAAAGGCTTCCTGGTCGAAGGGGACGATTCGGTCCATTGGGTGCTTGCCGCCGACTCGGACAAGAAGATCGCTCTGTCCAAGGACGAATTCGTCCTAACCCCCATGGACAACCTGTCCTACCTTCTGTATCCAATGATCCGGGAGAAGTTCGGGGCGTGGCAGTACGTCGTCTTCCAAGGCGCGGAGATGGTCGGTGCGTTCAAAGGACGGAAGAAGGGCAGGGACCTCTACGTCTACGAAGTGGTCGGTGGCAAGGATGTCAAGCGCATCATGGCCGAAGGGATCCGCCTGCTGAACATGACCATCCGCGAAGGCCAGATCGGTGGAACGCAGGAGTGGGAGCTGCAAGAGTTCTACGAGAAGACCCACCCGGGCGAAGTCTGAACTACTTCTCTGACTTCTTGTTCCAGATGCCGTCGGTCTTCTGCTTCTCCAATATCAGCTCAGCGACCTTCCTGCCAGAAAGGAGCATGCCCCCGAAGATCGGCCCCATTCGAGGCGCGCCCATCACTGCGTTGCAAGCCATCCCCGTAACGAAGAGCCCGGGGTAGACCTCGATGGTGTTCTCGACGGTCATCGTCTCTCCCATCTCGGCCCACATGCTCTTCTCCCCTTCGATCTTCCCGGTCGGAGTGCTGAGCTTGCCTACTTTCCTTACGACCACGTGGACTACCTCAGCTGGATGACCGGTGCCGTCGATGACATACTTCCCTCGAACGGCAAGCGGGTCCACATGCAGGCCGGCGACCTCTACTGCGCTGGAGTTGATTACCACGCCACAGATCCGGTCCTGGCGGATGACAACGTCCTCCACGGAAATGGTGTTATAAAGCCTGGCGCCAGCATCGATGGCCGAGGCGATCAACTTCGCGCTTGCCTCGACGGAATCGGCGGTATAGTAGCCATCGCCTGAGGTCTCCAGCTTCACGCCGATCTCCTCGAGCAATTGCTTCGACTCCTCCTGGACGACGATGATCGGGAAGGTCATCCCCCCGCCCCACATGCCTCCTCCCGGCGTGAGCTTCCTTTCGAATATCACGACCTTCAGGCCAGCTTTGGCAAGATATCTGGCAGCCGTAAGCGAGGCAGGCCCGGCGCCGGCAACGATCACGTCCACGTCCAGATCGGAAATGAATTCCTTGGCGAAGCGTTCTACGATCTTGCGGGAAACGATCACTTCATCAATCGGCATCTAACACACATCCGTTGGCGCCCCTATCGCGCGAGGAGCATTTTAGAGTTAAGGTAACAATTGTGAATATATAATCCGTACGGGTCGCCGCTGAACCGCGCAATCGGCTGTTATTATCCTTCTAAGGTACGGGTGATACGCGGGAAATATGATACAGCGGCCCGATGCATGGGGCATAGCCAGCATCGTCATATTATCATCAAATTGGAAAAGTGAATTAATAAGTGTTAAATATCGTTAAGTCCCTTGCTAGCTCCCATGAAAATTCCTTGTGAGCTGATCGTTTGGTACGTCCTCCCCTCCATTCGGAGAGAGCTAGCTCGAGAACTGGTAGACAAGCATGATTTCAGCCAGGCCGAGGTAGCAAGACGATTCGGCGTCACAGATGCAGCAATCTCGCAATATCTCAAGGCGAAGCGCGGTACCAGCAAGGAGATAGAGAACAGCGGCAAATACGAGGACTTCAGGAAGGAGGTCGAGATCGCCGCGGTCCGCATGGTGAACGGATCGGATATCGTCACCGAGACCTGCCGGATCTGCGAGATGGTGAAGAAGAGCGGGATGCTGGTCAAGGTCTATGAAACCCGCACCGGCGTCCGTGCACCCCAATGCGTGACCTGCAAGATAGAGTGATCAGCGCCTATTGTTGATCGATCTGTTCTTTATATCCTGATCAAAATAGATGTACTCCTGGGCGTAGCCGGCATAACATCCGAAGTGCTGCCGGGCCCAGGCGTTGGTTTTTCGATAGCTTCCCTTGATTCCATATCGCTGCTCAAGCACCCTGCCAATCCTGACATCGATCGGGAATGCTTCCAGGTGATCGAGGCTGAAGAGCGCCACGCAATCGGCCACCTTGCTGCCGATCCCATCGAAACGGGCAAGCTCTTTGACGCAATCTGAATAATCGGCGCATTTGAGCGAATCGAAATCGACCTTGCCATCGTGAACGCTGCGCGCGAATTCCACGAACCGTTCGCAGCGATATCCCAAGCCACAAGTTCCTGCCTGGGCGCTCTTCTTCAGGATCTGCTCTGGTGATGGGAATGAAAACCCATCCTCGGACAACTTGGTGCCGAAGGTCCGGGACACCCTTTCCACCATCTGGATGATGCGTGGGACATTAGCATAGGTTGCCAAGATGTAAGAGGCAGAGCATTCCCAAGGGTCCTGACGAAGAAGCCTCAGACCTCGGTATCTGCGCAATAGCATGGTGATATAGCGGTCTCTCCCGATCTCGGCGAATATTTCCCCGTTATCGTCATCGTAACGGAAGTAATCACGGACCGCGCGGTCGGAAAGCGATGTATGGACTTCTGCATCGTCGCCCATTTGCTCCAGGACGATCTCCTTACCAGCAACGATCCCATGCCATCGCCCTTCGAGCTTCCTCCAGCGGAATGCCTGTCCGCATGAGAGGGTATGATCGAGGTTTATTCCCTCCAGGTCCATCAGATCTTCCTTGCCACGAACGCCATCAGCTCGCTGCTCTTCTTGTATGGGGAGAAGGCGTAATCACCGTAAGTCTCGATAACCTCGAAGCCGCAGCGGTCGAGCAGGTCGACCGCTTCCTGGAAGAACATGATATGCAATGTCAGGCTGGTCGTGACCCGTCTGATGTCCTTGTCCTGGCGCGAGATATCGTAGAAGTAATGGATGGTGGTGCTCTGGGTCGCGCTATTGAACGCCTGCGCCTCGAACTTGGAGATGACCTCCCCCTTCGAGGTGATCTTAGTGCCGCGATGGCGCACCAGGTTCTCTGGCCGGTCGAGGCGGGGATTGAAGACGCTGAGCGAGAGCAGCCCCCCAGGAACGAGATGGGAATGGATGTTCTTCAGGGCCTCCTCCATCTCCTGGTGGCTCAGCAGGTGGAGCAGGGAGTTGAAAGGAATGAACGCGAATCGGAACCGCTTTTTGGTCTTGAACGTCCGGATGTCGCTCTGGATGACGTCGATGTTCTTTTCCACTGGACCACCGATCAAGTCCAATTTCGCACTGAGGACGTCCAGCATCGCCGGGCTTCGGTCCACTCCGGTTATCTCGAATCCCAAGTCCGCCAAAGGGATCATCACCCGGCCGGTGCCGCACATCAGCTCGAGGATCGGACCTCCGGTCCGCTTGGCCAGGGTATGATAGAAATCTATGTCCTCGTTGAAGTCCTCGTACCAAACGTCATAGTACTTGGCGCTCTGCTCGTACTCGTCCAGCACATCCTCCATTTCATTAACGCTTGTATCCGATTTTACGGAGGAAGTCTTTCCTTTCTTTGACGTCTTCATCGTTCTCCACCCCAAGCGGCCCTTGACCGTCTATGACCCCGATGACACCGCGCCCTTTAGAGGATTCCGCCACCACCACCTCGAGATTGTTCGCCGTGGCGCAGAAGATGCTGCAGACCTCTGGCACTTCCTTGATACGGTTCAGGACGTTGACTGGATAGGCATCGCGCATCACGATCAGGAAGACGTGTCCGGCCGCGATGCGCTCGAGGTTCTCGATGGCGCAACTCTTGAGCTCCGGATCCGTCCCTTCCGCTCGGACCAATCGTGGTCCGGATGCCTCGCTGAAAGCCATGCCGAACTTGATACCAGGTACGGCGTTCACCAGCGCCTCATAGATATCCTCGACCGTTTTGATGAAATGGGATTGTCCGATGATCACGTTCGCGCCATCAGGCCTTTCGACATGCACGCTTTCGATTTTCATGAGCTTCCCATTCGATGAGTGCTCGCGCCTAACTTAATCCTTTCAATCGACGCGGTGAAGGGTGGCAATCTTCGGTCCGACAAACACTAATATTCAGGCAGATGCCTCCTGCAACCCATGATCCGCGTGGGACCGGCTGGATACCCCGTTGGCAGCAAGGGGCCGATTGACGCGGTGGAGCGGGCGCATGCCTCCAGCTTCACCGCCTTGGAGATGCAGTTCGTTCGCCAAGCCCGGATGCAGGAGAGCATAGCCATAGAAGCGGGGAAGAGAGCCCGCGAGCTCGGGCTGAGCCTCAGTGCCCACGCCCCCTATTACATCAATTTCAATTCGACCAATATCGAGAACGCGAAGAAGAGCGAGCAATGGGTCTTCCTGACGGCGCGTATCGCACATTGGCTCGGGGCTGGGGTGATAGTGATGCATGCCGGTGTCGTCCAGGCAGACGATCGAAAAGGGTGCACCGAGCGAGTGGCCGAAGGGATATCCAGTTGTCTAGATAGGATGAAGGCGGAGGGAATAACCGACGTCCTGCTCGGACTTGAGACCGGCGGCAAGAAGGTCGCCTGGGGGACGCTGGAGGAGGTGAGCGCCGTCATGGACCGGGTCAAAGGCGTCGTCCCGGTGATCGATTTCGGGCACCTTCATGCTCGCAGCGACGGCGGGATGCGTACCCAAGACGATTTCCAGAAGGTGCTCGACGAATATCAGCGGATATACGATGGGCCGCTGCACTGCCATTTCTCCTGCATCGAGTTCACTGGGGCTGGCGAAAGGAGGCATCTGTCGCTCGATCGCAAGCAGCCTGATTTCGACCTCTTCGCCGATTGCATCCGAGGCGGTAAACTAGATGTCACCATAATCTCGGAAACGCCGGAACCGGAGGAGGGAGCCAAGCAGATGCAGAAGATACTATCGAACGCCAAGGCGGGGAGGGCCCGTGCTCGGCAATGAATTTTTTCAACGACAATTATTTATGCGAACATTTGGGTAGTGTTTCCAGTATCGGTGGGTCCAATTGACTGAAGAAAAATTAGCAGGTTCCTCGAGCAACGAAGCCGAGGATTTCGAGTTCGATTGTCCCGAATGTGGCGTTCACATCAAGGGCGAAGTCTCCAAATGCCCCAAGTGCGGAGTGGAATTCGTCATCGAGGAAGTGGCCGAAGTCCAATGCCCCGCTTGCGGGAAGACTATCCCTGCGGACGCAAAAGCGTGCCAAAGTTGTGGGGTCCAGTTCGAGTCCGAGAGCGCTTCAGCCCAGGAGCCACCGCAACCTTTAGTAACACCTTCTGCGCCTCCACCCCCTGATCCATTGGTGCAAAAAGAGAAGATGGACAAGGAAGAGATGCGAAAACGGTTCCCTGAACTGGTGGCCGAGGTCAAGCCAATGCTCGCATTGGCGAATGAATATGGCATGAACGTTTCCGAGGGGAGGCGGCTGATCGACAAGGCGGTCCGAGCAGGCAAGGAGAATGACGTCCTCACCGCGGTCAATTATGTCAAAGAGTGCAAGACCAGTATAATGGCCGTGTTGAACGGCACACTGGATCACGACATCGAGTATCTTGAGAAGTTGGCGAGCGTCGCGAAATCCGTGAACTCCAACCCCGCGCCCCTGCTTGAAAGCGTCAAGCTGATCAATGAGAAGCGAGTGCTTGGCGATCTGGAGGGTGCATTCAAAGAATCGGCCAATGCGAGGAAACAGGCCGAGAAGCTCACCGGGAAGTACGTCGAGGCCAACGAGATTTGCGAAGGATTGGAGAAATTGATCCAGAGCAGCGAAAGGTTTTATGTTGATGTACGCGAGGCGCGCAAGTTGCTCAGCGAGGCGAAGGACGCCGGGGAGCACGGCGATTGGAGCATGATGGCGATACTCGCTAGGAAAGGGAACGAAGAGATAATGAAGACCCTGCCAGACATTATCCTCAGCGAGCTGAAGAAGGCCAAGACGCTACTATTGGATGCGAAAGCCAAAGGCAAGGACGTGGCGATAATGGTGAAGCTCCTCAAGGAAGCGGGAAACGCTCACCGGCAGAGGAGATACGAAGAGGCGCTGGACCGATTGATAGAGTTCAAGGCGGAATCAAAGCATCTCTAATCGATCTCGGAGACTCTTATCACTTCCATCTCCCTTTCCAGGATCGACCGTTCCTGCTGTTTGAGCGCCTCGGGGTTCACCGACAAGAGGAAGATCGCGTCCTTTTCTGAGACCTGATCGATCAGCATGCGCAGGAATCTGATGACGCCCTCGAAGCTTGTATTTCCTATCAGGTATTGGATGTCGTCAAGAAGCACGATAGAGCGCTTGTTCTCCGCCATGAACTCCTCCATGATGGCGATAATTCGCTCAAGGGTAGGAGGCACCGTCTTCTCGTCCTTGGATTCGTGGTCCGTGAGCCATAGCAGGTGAAGGTCGGCGCCCCCCATCTTCCCTCGGAGCAGTTTCGGATTGCTGCGGATGATGCCGAGTCCGCGATAGCCTTCCCTCACTTTGAAAGCGAGCATGCGATGCCCGACATCCGGCTTTTCCTCTTCCAAGAGATAGCTGTGCCCATTGACTAGCTCCACCTTCTTCGAGGGGGATTTCTGCACGTTGCTTTCGAAGCGCAGGATCTCATGGGCTAGCTCCAAACGGATGGTGGATTTCATCAGCGAGGAGAAGGCAACCACCCGGTTCAGACCGCCTTCCAGCTGACGCACATTGTCTTTGCATACCTGAGCAATGAATGCCATTACGTCCGGAGGCACGTTCAGGTCCTCGCTCTTGATCCTCTTGTCCAATATGGCGACGCGTGTCTCAAGGTCAGGGGATTGGATGTCAGCGATCAGGCCGGACTCGAACCTGGTCACCAGCCGCTCGCTGAGAGCGGGTATCTCTTTCGGCTGGCGGTCGCTGGTCAGCACGATTTGACCTCCCTTTTCGATGATCGCGTTAAAAGTGTGGAAGAGCTCCTCCTGGATCCGTTCCTTGCCTGCGAGAAATTGCACGTCATCGATCAGGAGAACGTCAGCCCCACGATAGATGGCGCGGACATCCTCGAGACGGTTCGTGGCCAATGCGTCTATCAGCTCTGACTCGAAGACCTCGGTCGGCGAGAGCAGGACCTTCTTCTCAGGATAGTTTTTCTGGATATAGTTGCCAATGGCGTGAAGGAGATGGGTCTTGCCCATTCCTGAGCGGGAATAGATGAACAGCGGGTTGTAGGATTTCCCTGGCGTCTCTGCCGCAGAACGTGCCGCCGCCTCCGCGAACCGGTTGTTCGGCCCAGCCACGAAGGTGCTGAAGGTGAAGCGCGGGTTCAATGTCCGTCCATAGTGTCCCGGCGGCTGCTGCACGGAACAGGTGGGGCAGACGCCCTCGTCATCCAGAAGTCCGCCGCAAAGCTCGCACCGCTTCTCCTCCCCCGGCTTCTTCTGCTTCTTGTGAAATTGGAGGATAAGGTCATAGACGCCATCGATCTTCTCGTCCACCTTCTTCCGTTCGATATCGTGCTGGATCTGCTCCTCAGCCTCCGCCTCCTCGTAACCTTCGATGCGTCGGCGCAAGCTCTCCAGCTCAGTCTCCACGTCAAGCAGTCTCTCAGGGTCCTTCATCCTTCGGAAAAGGGATTCCGCCTCCCTTTCGTACCCAACGGTGTCGAGGAAGCGCAGCACCTCTTCCAAACCCTCCAGCCTTTGGATGTTGGACTCGAAGTAGGGGATGGCCCGTGCCGCCGCCTGCTGATCGGTCAGATAAAGCCGGATGAGGTTGCTGACGTTGTACCCTTCCTTGGCCCAGTCCTTTATCTGCGAGGCGACCTCGTCCATGCGACCGCTCAACTTCTTGATCTCCTCGGCATTCCGGGGATTGCTGAGAGTGCTGGGGGGCATCAGCTCGACCCTGGTGATCTTAGCATCCAGGTTCGACTGTTCGATGTCCGTCACCGGGACACGGCTGTGCAGCGAGATGGTCGCATCGGGGAGCAGTGAGTCCTCCCAGATGAACTCCACCGCCTTCCCGCCCTTGTAATATCGTTCGGCGTGTGAGGCGCCCGCCTTCTTGAAGCTATAGATGGCGATCAGCGGCTCGCCTGAATTGAAAAGTATGATGCCTTCGCCCTTGTCGGCGTTGAGCTCGAAAATCAATTTTACGTAACCGGTGAAAGCGTATTTGCGAACATCTTCCAGGACTCGCTTGAGCATCCCCTCTCCGCCCCGATACCGGTCCACCGTTTGTCCGTCCGGAATGCCAAGGTCCACCAGCAAGCCCACCGCCCGTAAAATCGCGCTGGATTCATATATATTTGTGAGTATAAGAAGAACCGCCGGTCCAATATCAATCACTGAAGGTCAGTCGTTTCTTGCGCATTGACCAGCCGTTGAGCGCCAAACAACAAACCTTTAAATCAGAGCACGTTTTGTTGGGAGGTTGCCTGCCACTGTAGCTCAGCGGCAACTCTGGAGCAATCGCTCCAGGGTCGCTAGAGAGCGACAGTTTCGTAAACTGTAGGTCGGGGGTTCGACACCCTCCAGTGGCTCCACCCATCTCATCTTTTCTGTGCGTCTTTTTTCAGGTACTCGCGCACGATCTTGATGGCGCAGACATCGCCGCACATTTCGCAGCCATTGGTGTCCTCGTTGTGCCCTCGAGAGCGATATGCCCTCGCTTTCTCGGGGTCCAGGGCGACGCGGTACATGCGCTCCCAATCCAGCTCCTTCCTGGCATGGGCCATCTCGTCGTCCCTGGCGCTCGATCGCCCCCTGGCAAGGTCGGCGGCATGGGCCGCGATTTTGCTTGCCATCAAGCCTTCCTTGACATCCTCTGCCGAGGGAAGGCACAGATGCTCCGCCGGGGTCACATAGCAAAGGAAGTCGGCGCCATGGTAGGCAGCGAGCGCGCCGCCTATCGCGCCGGTGATGTGGTCATATCCAGGGGCGATATCTGTGACCAATGGTCCAAGGACGTAGAACGGGGCGCCATCGCAGAGCGCCTTCTCCAAGCGGACGTTCCATTCGATCTGGTCCAGCGGAACATGCCCGGGACCTTCCACAATGGTCTGGACTCCTTGGCTCCTAGCCCTCTTCACCAACCTTCCCAGCGTCTGCAGCTCGTGGAGCTGCGCGGCATCGCTGGCATCGTGGATGCACCCAGGTCGAAGACCGTCGCCAAGGCTGATGGCGAACTCATACTTACGCGCCATCTCCAGCAGATAGTCGAACCGCTCATAGAGCGGATTTTCCTTTCCATTATGCAGGATCCAGGCGACCAAGAACGATCCTCCGCGGGAGACAACGTCGGTGAACCTCTCCGAAGAGCGCAAGGTCTGCACCGTCTCCAATGTTATCCCGCAATGCAGGGTCATGAAATCGACGCCGTCCTTGGCATGAAGTTCGATCCCCTGGAAGATATCGTCCTCGTCCATATCCACGACCGCGCTTTTTCGTGCCATTCTCAGCCCGGTCTGATAGATTGGGACCGTCCCGACTGGGATGCGGACCTCCTTGAGCATCGCTCTACGGATGGAATCGATGTCACCTCCAGTGCTCAGGTCCATGATCGCATCTGCGCCGTATTGCACTGCGATCCTTGCCTTCCTGAGCTCCTCATCCGGATTAGCACGGTCTCGGGATGTGCCGATATTGACGTTCACTTTGACGCTAAGGCCCTCCCCGATGCCGCAAGGTTCAGGGTCGTGGAGGGGGTTGCCAGCAATGACGATACGTCCAGCTACCAGTCTGCGGCGGACGATCTCGGGCTCGAGGCCTTCCTTCACCGAGACCGCTTCGATCTCAGGCGTGATGCCCCTCGCCGCGCGTTCCATCAGCGTCATCGCTCACCTTACCTCACCGAGGTTATTTGAACCTTAAGACCTCGGCCGGTGAAGGCTTAGACTAGCAGAAAATGATATCTCAGAGGGACCGGTTTTTAAGCTCGTGATGCTGACTCATCAAAGTATATATACCCAGATACGCCACGAAGGGTATAAATATCACAAATCCTTTAGGTTATGCATCGAAGGGATGGGGAATTTGAGTCCTTGCTAGCCAATGACATCTAGATTTCTCTATCAATCGAAGAAACGACGTTCGAGGGTGAGTTGAATGGAAGATACCAGCTACACGGCCGACCGCATCCAGGTCCTCGAGGGCCTACAGGCCGTGCGCAAGCGGCCTAGCATGTACATCGGCTCCACGGACGCACGTGGCTTGCATCATTTGGTCTACGAGGTCGTCGACAATAGCATCGATGAGGCGATGGGCGGCTTCTGCTCCCATATCGACGTCATCGTGAACACCGATGGTAGCGTCACAACCATTGATGATGGCCGAGGCATCCCCACTGGTATCATCGAGAAGTATGGCAAGCCGGCAGTGGAGGTGGTCATGACGACCCTTCATGCGGGCGGGAAGTTCGATCGCAAGAGCTACAAGGTATCTGGTGGGCTTCATGGCGTCGGCCTTTCTGTCGTCAATTCCCTCTCCAAGTGGCTTGAGACCCACGTCAGACGAGAAGGCAAGGAGTGGATGATCCGCTTCGAGCGCGGAGTTGTCACCTCTCCATTGCATGTGATCGCGGAAGCCTGCGGCACCGGGACGACGCAGACGTTCATGCCCGACCCGGAGATCTTCCCGGACACCAATTTCGACGATGAGACCTTGGCCCATCGCTTGCGGGACCTGGCCTTCCTGAACAAGAACGTCATCATCACTTTCAAGGACGCTCGCACCGGAAGGGACGAGAAGTACCACTATGAGGGCGGCATCAACGAGTTCGTCCTCTCCCTGAACAAGAACAAGGCGATGCTCCACGAGAAGCCGATCTACATTCTTGCGGAGCGTGAGGGCATGGTGATAGAGCTCTCCATGCAATACACGGACGCTTTCAACGAGAGCATCTTCACCTACGTCAATAACATCAACACCATCGAGGGCGGGACGCACCTCGTCGGCCTCAGGTCGGCCTTGACCAGAACGATGAACGATTACGCTCACAAGTCCGGATTGCTGAAGCAGAACGACGAGCCACTGAGCGGCGAGGACGTTAGGGAAGGGCTGACGGCGATCTTGAGCATCAAAGTGCCAGAGCCGCAGTTCGAGGGGCAGACCAAGACCAAGCTGGGCAATAGCGAGGTCAGGGGAATAGTCGAATCCACCATCAACGAGAAGCTCGCTGAGTTCCTTGAAGAGAACCCTAAGGTCGCCGAGGCGTGCGTGAGGCGATGCATCCTCGCTTCACAGGCGAGAGAGGCTGCCAGGAAGGCTAGGGATCTCACCCGTAGGAAAGGCTACTTGGAAGGCACGGCATTGCCTGGAAAATTGGCCGATTGCAGTGAGAAGGACCCCGCCAAATGCGAAATATATCTCGTCGAGGGCAACAGCGCTGGTGGAAGTGCGAAGATGGGTCGCGACCGTGAGTTCCAAGCAATCCTTCCGCTCAGGGGCAAGGTCCTGAATGTCGAGAAGGCGCGCTTGGACAAGATCCTCAAAAATCAGGAGATACGCAACCTGATCACCGCATTGGGTGCGGGGATCGGTCAGGAGTTCAATCTCGCCAATGCTCGATATCATAGGGTCGTCATCATGACCGATGCCGATGTCGACGGAGCGCATATCCGCACCCTTCTGCTCACGCTATTCTTCCGCTACATGAGGCCGCTCATCGATAACGGCTACATCTTCATCGCCCAGCCTCCACTCTATAGAGTGGCGAAGGGCAACAAGGAGCTTTACGTTTACACCGAGAAGGAGCGCAGCGACGCCATGGTCGAGCTCGGGAAAGGAGCCGGGATCCAACGCTACAAGGGTCTGGGAGAGATGAATCCCAAGCAGCTCTGGGAGACGACCATGGACCCGGAGAAGAGGGTAATGAAGCAGGTTAGTATCGAGGACGCGGTGCGCGCGGACGAGCTCTTCACGGTGTTGATGGGCGACGAGGTCCAGCCGAGGAAGGAGTTCATCGTCTCGCACGCCAAGGAAGTCGAGAACCTGGACATATGAGGTTTTACCATGGCTGATCCTGATCCTAATGCGGACAATGGCGCAAAACCCGTCTTCATTCACAAGGTAGTCGACCGGGCCATAGAGAAGGAGATGGAGAAGAGCTACATCGACTACGCCATGAGCGTTATCGTGGGCCGCGCCCTGCCGGATGTGCGGGATGGTCTGAAGCCGGTCCACCGCCGCATCCTCTACGCCAT
>PNBI01000103.1 GCA_003135935.1 Methanomassiliicoccaceae archaeon | reverse complement strand
CATCAGCATCATTGGCTGCGGGGGAGGCGGGTCTAATACCATAAGGAGACTGGCCCAATCCGGGATCGCCGGGACCACATTGGTGGCGGCGAACAGCGATGCCAGGCATCTATTGTCGATTCAAGCGCCGTACAAGGTCCTCCTCGGCAGGTCGACCACCAAAGGACTCGGAGCGGGCGCGATTCCTGAAATCGGGGCGCAATCGGCGCAAGAGGCGCGGGCCGAGCTCGCCAAGTACATAGAGAACAGGCAGATCGTCTTCGTGACCGCGGGGATGGGAGGCGGCACTGGCACGGGTTCCGCCCCGGTTGTGGCCGAGATGGCAAAGATGAGCGGCGCTTTGGTGATGGGCGTCGTAACCATGCCCTTCAAGGCGGAGGGCAGGGTCAGGACGGAGAACGCCCTTCGTGGTCTGAACCGCCTTCGCGAGCACTGCGACACTACCATAGTAATACAAAACGACCGCCTGATCGAGTTGGTCCCAAAGCTCCCCTTGGAGGCAGCCTTCAAGGTCGCGGACGAGGTACTGATGCAGAGCATAAAGGGGATCACGGAGGCGATAACCGTCCCCGGTCTGGTGAATGTCGATTACAATGATCTTCTGACGATAATGAAGAACGGTGGAGTGGCGATGATCGGGCTGGGAGACTCGGATGACAGCGATGGCAAGACTGAGAAGGTCGAGAAAGCCGTCACCAGCGCCATGGGCTCCCCGCTGCTAGGGGATATCGACACATCGGACGCACGTGGGGCACTTATCCGAGTTGTGGGCGGTCCGGACATGACTGTCACCGAAGCGGAGAAGGTGGCGGAGCTAGTCGGTAAGAGGATCAACCCGCAGGCAAGGATCATCTGGGGCTGTGCGGTCGACCCGACTATGGAAGGCAAGATGAGGGTCATGGTCGTCGTTACGGGAGTTAAATCCAGCAGCCTGATGAGCGCTTACAACGCTAAATGCTGAGGCCAGCATGGTGGTGAAGGAGAAGCGGGGGAGGCGCAGATACATCGCCTTCGAGGCGACTGGCGCCGCCAACGAGCAACTGCCCTCCGCTCTGCAGGCCTTGTTCAGCCTGTCCGGAGAAAGGGTACCAAAGCTGATCCAGCTTGAGGGACGATTGGGAATCGTCCGCTGCCTGGAACCTGAGATGAAGTCAATCATCGAAATCCTCAATGGGTCGATCGGCGAGGGCGAGAGGGAGGTCCGGTTCCGGACATTGTGCACCTCCGGAACGCTGCGGGCGTTAAGGTCCCGCATCGGCCTCGAAAAGCCGGAAAAGCCGCGAGGGTGAGACCGGAATCAGAACGACGGAAAACGAGGGGTTTTTTCGGCCTTCCCAGATGATAGTTCTGGCTTGACGTCATCGCCCCCAACAAATATATAACGGTGCAGAACTTTAGGTGGGTTCGTCGAGCTAGCGATAGGAGTGTATTAGATGCAACCAGGACAGATGGCATATGATAGGGCCATAACCGTTTTCTCTCCTGATGGACGCCTATTCCAGGTGGAATATGCAAGAGAGGCGGTAAAGCGTGGTACGACGACAGTCGGCCTGAAGTTCAAGGATGGGGTAGTCCTCATAGTTGACAAAAGGATCGCGAGCAGGCTCATGGAGCCGAGGTCTATAGAGAAGATCTTCCAGATCGATAGCCACATCGGATGTGCTACCTCTGGGCTCGTGGCGGACGCCCGGATATTGGTGGACCAGGCCAGAGTGATCGCCCAGATCAACAAGATAACCTACGATGAGGACATGTCGGTCGAGGAATTGGTCAAGAAGGTCTGCGATTTCAAGCAGAACTACACCCAGTATGGGGGAGTGCGACCGTTCGGCACCGCTCTCCTAGTGGCAGGTGTGGATGAACAGGGAGAGCATTTGTTCGAGACCGATCCTAGTGGCGCCCTAGTTTCATACAAGGCCGGTAGCATTGGAGCAGGCCGGAACGCGGTGATGGAAGTCTTCGAGGAAGAATACAAGGAAGGCATGGGCACCGAGGCGGCCATCGTATTGGGCCTCAAGGCGCTGAAGAAGGCGACCGAAGAGGAGAAGCTCAACCCGAAGGCGGTGGAGATCGGCATCGTGGTCCGCGGCGAGAACTTCCGTCGATTGGAAGACTCGGAAGTGGAATCATACATTGAAAAGGTCAATGCCGCCTGAGTAGGGTTCCGTCGATGGTCGATATCGAAGATGCGATTATAGCCCGTTTCGAATCCCACGGGGAGACCTTTGAGGTGTTGATAGACCCGAAGGTCGTGAAATCACTCAAGGACGGGAAGGAAGTCAACCTCCACGAATACCTGGTGGTGGACACCATCTTCAAGAACTCCCATAAGGGAACACGCGCGCCTGAGGAGAAGCTAAAAGAGGTGTTCGGCACCACCGACCCGCTGGAGGTTGCGAAAGCGATCGTCCTGAAGGGCGAGGTGCAGCTCACCGCTCAACAGCGCAAGGAGATGCTGGAGAGCAAGAGAGCGCACATCGTCTCCGAGATCCACCGCAATGCCATCAATCCTCAGACCAATGGACCGCATACGGTCCAGAGGATCGAGACGGCGATGGAGGAGGCGAAGGTGCATATCGACCCGTTCAAGTCGGTCGAGGTGCAGATCAAGGATATCCTTGACAAGCTGCGACCGATCATCCCCATCCGTTTCGACAAGATGCGCATCGCCATCAAGCTGAGCGGAGAGGAATATGGACGCTGTTACGAAGACATCCTCCATTTCGGAAAGATCCAGAAGGAGGAATGGCAGCCCAACGGCAGCTGGGTCGGCGTAGTGGAGATCCCCGCAGGCATGAGGGATGATTTCTACGCCAAGCTTAACGAGAAGACGAAAGGTAATGTGGAGACCAAGCAGCTCAAGAATTGATCTGGACTAATGTCTCAAGTTAAAAAATCTATACAATTTCGTGAAGTGATTAAATGGAAAATGAAGGAGAGAGCGGGGGACGAGAGGTCGTTCTGCCAGGAGACCTGCTTGATTCCGGCAAGCTGAAGGCCGGGGCGGGCACATACGTGCAGGACGGCAAGATCTACGCCGCGCAATTGGGGATCAAGAGTGTAAAAGCGAACTTTGTGAATGTCATACCTCTGGGCGGGAGGTACATCCCGAGCCCAGGCGACACCGTGATCGGGAAAGTGGTCGATATCGGACCTTCGAATTGGTTCATTGACATCAACTCTCCCTATCAGGCGCCGCTGCATGTGAACGAGGTCCCATGGAGAGTGGACTTCGGGGACACGGCGAGGTTCATGAACATCGGCGATACATTGTTGGCCAAAGTGCTGATGGTGGATGAAACCAAGCGTGTTCAGGTCACGATGAAGGAGCAGGGGTTGCGCAAACTGCAGGGCGGCCAGGTAATGGATATATCCTATAGCAAGGTGCCGAGGGTGATCGGCAAGGGCGGCTCCATGATCCAGATGATCAAGACTATGACGAACACGCGCATCTTCGTCGGGCAGAATGGAAGGATATGGCTCGATGGCGATATCGAGAGCATCCTGTTCGCGATCCGGGCCATTAAGATGATCGAGGACAACTCGCAGGCCGCACATCTAACTGAGAAGGTGAGGGAGTACCTGGAATCGGTGACCAAGAAAGTCCAGGTTGAGGCATCAAATTGATAGGTGATGACAATGGGTGGAAACAGCAACATAAAACTGATTGACGATAACGGAATACGAATCGATGGGCGACGAGTGGACGAGCTCCGCCCCATTAAGATAGAGGCGGGCGTGCTGAAGCGCGCCGATGGCTCCGCGTACGTGGAGTTCGGGAAGAACAAGGTGTTGGCAGCGGTCTACGGACCGAGAGAATGCCATCCTCGGCATATGCAGGACCCTTCAAAGGCGATCGTGCAATGCAAGTACAACATGATCTCTTTCTCCGTCAGTGACAGAAAGCGCCCCGGTCCGGACCGCCGCTCGGTGGAGATCTCGAAGATCATCTCAGAGGCGTTCGAGTACGTGGTGTTCACGGAGAACTACCCCAGGACTTCAATCGACGTTTACATCGAGGTCCTGCAGGCGAACGCCGGCACCAGGTGTGCTGGCTTGACGGCGGCCTCGGTGGCGCTGGCGGATGCCGGCATACCGATGAGGGACCTGGTTCCTTCCGTCGCTGTCGGAAAGGTCAACGACCAGATCGTGTTGGACCTCCAGAAGGAAGAGGACAACTTCGGTCAGGCCGACCTGCCGCTCGCCATCATACCCCGGACCGGAGAGGTCATCCTCATGCAGATGGACGGGCACATGACCAAACCAGAGTTCGACAAAGCCCTTGAAATGGGAGTTGGAGCGTGCAAGAAGATCTATGCTCTGCAGAAGGACGCCTTGGCCAGACGCTATGCAATAGAGAAGGTAATAGATGAGGCTGAAGAGCCAGCCGCCGAACAGACAGCGGAGGGCTGAATATGGCGCGCTCCATCCTATCTGAAATCAAGAGAGACCACATCCACAAGCTATTGGCAAAGGGTAAGCGCGTCGACGGACGTGCTTGGGACGAGTTCCGGCCCATCTCCATCATTCCACGCTTCTCCGATACCGCGGAAGGATCCGCACGAGTGAAGCTAGGCAACACCGACGTGCTGGTCGGAGTCAAAATGGCTATCGGCACGCCGTTCGAGGACACCCCGAACAAGGGCGTTCTGTCGACCAATGCCGAACTCATCCCACTGGCATCGCCTACCTTCGAGTCCGGACCACCAGACGAGAATTCCATCGAGCTTGCCAGGGTGGTTGACCGTGGCATTCGCGAATCGCAGATGATCGACCTGGAGAAGCTGTGCATCGAGCCCAAGAAAGAGGTTTGGATGCTCTTCACCGACGTCTATGTTCTCGACTACGACGGCAACTTGTTCGATGCGGCAACCCTCGGCGCGGTCGCGGCCCTGATGTCGACCATCGTGCCGGCGAAAGAGAACGATCGGGGCGAGGACTTCCCTCTGCCAATCAACCATATACCGATAAGCATAACAGCGGTGCAGATAGAAAACTCTATATTGGTCGACCCGACTCTCGACGAAGAAAAGGTCGCTGCAGCACGCCTGACCGTGACCACTGACGAGAACGGTGACCTAAGAGCCATGCAGAAGGGATTCGCCGGGGCGCTCAGCATCGATCAGATCAATAGGATGATTGAGACCTCGCAACGGCTCGGCAGCGAATTGCGCAAGATCCTAGGGTGAAAACAATGTCAAAGGGAACATCGAAGGCCGGCACCGCGGGACGCTTTGGCGCCCGCTACGGCGTGGTCGTCAGGAAGCTGACGAAGGACATCGAGAAGATCGAGAGGTCCAGATTCGAATGTCCGACCTGCCACCACGCAGCGGTCAAGCGAAAGGCCTCCGGGATATGGGAGTGCAGGCACTGCGACGCCAAATTCGCCGCGGCCGCCTACTCGCCCTACTCCAAGAAGATAACCACTAAGGAAGAGGAATTGGTACCTGAAGTGGAGGAGAAGTAAGATGTACAAGTGCGGGAGCTGCGGCAAGCCCATCCGNNGGCTCCAAGATCTTCTACAAGGAGCGGCCGAACGTCAAGAAGACGATCAAGGGCAAGTGATATCTTTGCCCTGCGCCGTCCTCACCTTCAGCGGCAACGATGCCGCCACGGTATACGGCGCCATCTCTCCCGAAGCCGGGAGGGAGATACCCCGGACCAAGGTGACCGCTTACCTGGACGGGGACAAGATGGTGCTGCGGCTGCAGGCGTCGGACCTGTCGGCCCTCAGGGCAGCCATCAATTCCTATCTCCGATGGGTCAAGATCGCAGAGGACATGAACAAGGCAGTTGGTGAGTGAAATGAACGATATCCCCCCTAAGCTCCAAAACCAGATAGCTCAATTCCAGGCATTGCAGCAACAGTTGCAGTCAGTGCTGAGCCAGAAGTTCCGAATGGAATCGCAGCTCCGAGAGGTGCAGATGACCGAGGAGGAACTGAACAAGTCCCCCAAGGACGTTACCATCTACCGGAACGTCGGCTCGTTGCTTATCAAGGCCTCTGACAAGGACGTAATCATGAAAGAGGTCGTGGACGACAAGGAGACCTTAGAGGTCCGCATCAAGACGCTGGACCGACAGGAGAAGTCCCTGCGAGAGAAGTACCAGACCATGCAGGAACAGCTCAACAAGGCATTAGGCGCCGGCGCCGCCCCTTCGGACAAAGAGAACTAAACCCCTTCTCTCACATACTTTCTATCGATCGGGCATTTTAGTTCGAAACATGGAAATAGGAATATTTTGTTAAGCTGATTGCATGCTCAGTTCCATCGCTTCTGATCTCGCAAAAGGAAGGAAGCTTGTACTGATGCACGGCAACGCCGACCCAGACGCCCTGGGATGCGCATATGCCATCTTCACTTCCTTCCCGGACGTCACGGTAGTCACCCCAGGCGGGATGGACCGCATCTCAAAGCTCATCGCCGAGAAGCNNCGCCAGATCAATTGGCGCCGATGAAAGTCCCCGCCGACTGTATCGTGATCGACCACCACTCTCGATCGGACCGCTGGAACGGACATACTTATTATTGTGACGAGAGCAAGCGCTCCTGCGCCGAGATCGTCTACCGCATGATCAGGGACGCGGGCATACCGATCACGCGCCAAGCCGGGCTCGCCCTCCTGGCAGGGATGCTCACTGACAGTGGCCACTTCAAATATGCCACACCGGAGCTGCTTCGCGCCTTCGCGGACATCCTGGCCGAGCAGCATATCGAAATCGACGAGGTGCTCGACCTAACTGACGTGGACCAGGAATTATCCGAGAGGATATCACAACTAAAGGGCGCCCAGCGGCTGCGCTTCGAGCGCTGCGGCGACCACCTCATCGTGATAAGCTACGGCAGCGCGTTCGAGAGCTCGGTCTGCAAGTCCATGCTCAGCCTGGGAGGGGACGTGGCATTCGTCGGCAGCCAGAGGGGCGAGCAGTTCCGGGTGAGCGCCCGCGCTCGGGCGGACGTCGTGCGCATGGGCCTGCATCTGGGCAAGCTGCTCGAGGACGTCGGCGTGGAGACCTCGAACGACGGCGGAGGTCACGGCGGGGCGGCCGGTCTTGTCGGCGTCGGGGATGTGGAGGCGGTGCTCAATATCTGCATGGCTCGCGCCCTGGATTTCTTCCGCGCTCAGAAACAGCTCGAGAAGGGCAAGTGAGATAGCGCAAAGGAGCCAGAACGATTCGCAGGAATTCCTCTAGCTCACTTGAACGAGGCTCGCAATGCATCCAGGTTCTTGGGGTTGTGCTTGAAGTACTCCCTCACCGGCTCGAGCGTGCTTGCCATTCCGGCTGCCACCCCATTCTTCAGGTCCATGGGGTGCAGCTTACCCGCGGCGTAGAGGTCCTGCAACTCCTGGAACGAATGGAAGCGCAGCGGACCCCCGAACTTCTCCGGCCGATCGATCACCAGCTCGTTCTGGCGCTGGAACAGCACCAATCGGGCCATGTCCAACACTGGGTTCCCTTCGATCTCCGAGGGGCAGAAAGCTTTGCCGATCTTGCGCTTAATCTCATCAGGCGTATCGTGGATGAGAATGCCAGAATCGGGATCGGACTTGGACATCTTCGATGCCACCGGGTCCATGCGGTTCCCGCCTTTGAGCCCGGCGAGCAAAGGTGTGTGCACCGCGATCGGCTTCTTCCAAGCAAGCTTGTCGGCAGCATCCCGGGCAAGCATGTGCGCCCGCCTTTGGTCCAATCCGGAGTAAGCGACATCCAGGTCCATAGCGAAGATGTCTGCCGCCTGCATTAGCGGATAGAGCATCTTCGACGAATCGACCTCAGCCTCGTCCTCAGTCCTCCCCATTATTGTCATGGCCCTCTTCACCCGGGACAGGCTTGAGGCCTTACCGATGCTGATGACCTTCTCCCAGTAGTCGATATCGTCCATGATGGTCGAGGCGTACTCGAACTTGACCTTCTCGCGAGGCACTCCAAGCGCCTCGAAGCAGTCCTCCATGTAGTGAGCGCAAAGCCGGATGCGCTCTATGTCGCCTCCCAGCTTGTCGTTGATGTAAGCATGCCAGTCAGCGAAGAAGATGGTGAAATCGAAGCCCGCTTCGACGAAATCGTTAATCTTGCTGGCCACTATCATCCAACCGGCATGCACCATTCCCGAAGGCTCGAAGCCGACATATGCTCGAGGAGCTTGCTTGGTCTCGAGGAGATGCATCAGCTCTTCGCCGGTGACGATCTCCTCGGTGTTGCTTGCGATCAGCTGGTATCGGGCATCAATGTCCATGGGAAACAGAGAAGCATTACCCCCGAGTTATTAAAATGCTTCTTAGTCAGCAATACTGGCAAGTGGACAAACGTTAAATGAACTGTTAGATAATTATCATGTGACACTGATATATGTAGGCCAGTTCAACCATTTGCATGCATTAAGGCCCTGACGGAACGAACTTGAGTATGTGGCCAGCAATCATATCTATCGCCTCAAGATACTCTTGATCAAGATATTGAGGCTCCTTCGCCGACGGCAGCAAGATCGTCACCGATGGGATATTCTTATGCGCATCGAAAGTCAGTAACTTTTGATGGGACGTCAGGATGTCGTTCATATGGGAGTCCATCTTCATTGTCTCAACAATCGCTCCGCCCTTCCATGAAAATTCAATTGGACGCTTTAGCGAGAATGGTTTAAGCACTGACCATTGTGCCTTAAATTGATACGAGTTGTCGCCAACATTTGCTCGAACAACGAACAATTGAAGGAAGAGGTTTCCGCCTCTGGCCTCGACTTTAAGCAGATCAAGCTGATGAAAGTTCTTTCCACCGATCTGGAGCGCCCCGATCACATCTCGGCCAAATCCAGGAATAGCATGGTTGATCCAATCGGGGCCATCTTCTATCAGCATCCTTGAGGGGATGCCCATTGTTCGAAAATACTGAGAATATTCGTCTTCCATTCTTCCCCCGATCTTCCCCCAATGCTCATCTGATGGATCCCGCCTCGATTCCAATAAATGGAATGATATTCCAGTATTCAATGATAATCGCCGTCGGAATCGAAGTAAGCTCATCCAGGGGTCATTCCTTGGATGAATCATTGGGACATTCGAAGGGCGAACATTTGTCCAGCCTTGGCCCCGGCTCCATGGTGATCATTATGGGTTTCTGAGGTGGGCACTCGAACGGGTCGCATTTCTCCTTCAGCTTGGCGGGGAACATTATTCCAAACACGTATACGGAACAGAATGCTCCGATGACCTCCGCGATCACGAACAGAGCCGCCCAAAAGGGAGCAATGCCGCAGATCGCATAGGTGAACATGCGAGCGACAGAGACCATCGGGTTCGCATACATGGTGCTTGCAGTTGTGATCAGCATTCCACCGATTACAAATGCGACCGAGAGGCTCGTGTGCTTGGAGCGACCTCTGACACAGCCAACTATGACTCCCAGCAGAATGAAAGTGCCGATAAACTCAGCGAATACCTGACCATAGTTCTTGGCATTGCTAGAGATTGTGATGATAGTCGAGTTGTAATCGTAAAACATGATCCCCACGACAAGGAGACCGATTAGGCCACCAGCAAGTTGGGCGATTATGTAGTACCCCGCCTTCCTTGGAGAAATTTCCTTAGCGGCAAGCAAAGCCAATGTTACCGCGGGATTGAAATGAGCCCCTGAGATAGAACCGAGAGTCTCGATCAATGCAAAAAGCACCATGGCCACAGCCAACGCATTTACGAACACTGCGAGAGCAATCGTACCGCCCGGCAAGGTCATTGGAAGTATGGTTGAACCAATGGCGACCACGACTAGGAACATGGAACCGAAGAACTCGGCCATAAGGTTCTGCTTGAGGGTTGGCAAATAATCTCCTCCGTGGTGACAGGTAATCGGAGCCTGCCAATGGATGCATTAAGTC
>PNBI01000023.1 GCA_003135935.1 Methanomassiliicoccaceae archaeon | reverse complement strand
GTTGCAATCAAGCCGGTCAGGAGCCAGAGTGCTCCGACAGCCATACGGAGGTTATCTCCGTGGCCCGCACCGAAGTCGTTCCACCATAGGCCAAGGACGATGAACGCCAGGCCACCAACGATCAATAGGATCGGCAGCAGCTTGACCGGTTGCATCCAGGAAATCAAGGCCATGACCAGCAGAACTACTCCGACGGCGATCATATAAACCATTGCTGATGCAAAGTCCCCGCCAAATACAGCTGTCGGGAAGGCACCAAGACCCAACGTTCCGCTTACCATTGGTCCAAAGCTCACCAGGAATACGCCGAGCACACCGAATATGCCAGTTAGCAGCAGGTTCTCGTTCCAGAAGGCAACTACGGTACAAATCAGCAAGCCTATTCCTAGATACAAGCTGACGGCAACAATCACGCCCAATCCGTCGAATATTTTTAACCCGTAGGATCCTACTAGGGCACCGACGAACGCGATCATGTAGAGGCCTAGAACCTCTGCCATCGCCATTTTTACATGTGTATTTCTTTCTTCTGCCATTATTATCTCTCCTATTTCAGTGGACACTCGGAAAGAATGAGCTGAGGATTTCTTAGACTAGCTTGGTAAATCATCGCACTCGGTCTAAGTTCGTTATCGCATCCCCTCATTCGGTGTCCCCTCCTAAGCCATAACGGCTTACCTCACGAACTGCACCCGCAGTTCCCCATCTAGGTATGCCCTTGGTCGTTTATTATAAGCTTTATGCTCAAATTGCAATAATTAACGAAAATATTAGTAGCAACCAGAATAGTATGTTCATTGGAGGAACGGCTGACATTTTTCCCAAATATATAAGTATCGACTTTCCGCTAATACGCCGTTTTGCGAGGGATATTCCTTATACATTCTGCTACCGCTTTCTCAAGCGGGAATGATAACTTGAGAAGTGCCAGATGTCAATTCCACAATATGCCGATGGCGCGGGTCCTTGACATGTGAGCTGACAATATTCTGCACTAAATTGAATTGCTCTTGCGGGATGATCGCCTCGTGCGTGCTTGGCACAAGAAAACCATCCCAACGCCTGAAGCCAGCATAGGCTGGATTATGAAGCAAATGGCTAATCGACCATTTTGTCCACGAACAGCTGCGACGTGTTAAGATCTCAGCTCCGTTCAACGATCGGGCGATATCGGTCATCCTCTCGCCTGTCGAATATCGAGAGAATATCTGGCGGACGATTGCAGCTTCCTCCGGAACGATTGCGAGGTCATTCTCCTGGATGCAATATCCGAAAGGCGGATTGAAACCGAGCAAGCCTGGGGAGTTCTCTGCCTTATGCGCCATCCCCATGTAGGTCCGTTCGCCGATCTGTTCGCTTTCCAGCTGTGCGATCCTTTGAATGATATCGACCACGAAGCGGCCGACAGCGGTCGAGGTGTCCAGCGATTCGTTCATGCTGGTGAACTTCTTGCCCCATTTCTCCAAATTCTCCATCATGATCATGAAGTTCTTACTGTTACGGTGGATACGGTCCATCTTCATGACCAGAATGACATCCCATTTCGCCTTCTCATCCATCATCCTTTGGTAGGCCGGCCTTCGAGTGTTCCGCCCCGAGTGGCCGTTCTCCTCATAGAACTCGGCCAATTCCCAGCCCTGGGCTTCGCAGTAGGCGAGCAATCGCTCCTTCTGAGCCTCCAACGAATATCCCTCCCTGGCTTGGTCCTCCGTGGATACTCGGGTATAGATGGCAACCTTAACCGTAGGAGACAACCCCCTCCGGCCGTATGCAAGTATGAATTCCGTTGGAAGACCTGATCCGTTGCTGCATTGCTTCCTGGACCTTGTTGTACGTATCTATCGTAATTATCGGAACGTGGTGGCCTTTCCTGAGGATCCCGTCCCATCGAACATAGCCACAATATAGAGGATTATGAAGGATGTTGGACACCGCTTCCTTACTCCAGCCGGCTCCCGTCTTGCTGCTGATATTATTCGCGTCGAGATGATTGGCGATATCCGCCATTGAGAGCCCGGCCAAATAAAGAGAGTGGATCATCTGGATTACCGCGGCCTCTGACTCGATCACGCTCAATGTGCGATCCTGATAAAGGTACCCGAAAGGCTGGCCGAATCCGAGGTAACCGACCCCTTTCTTCGCTTTCTGGCTCATCCCGACCTTAACTCGCTCTCCGATCTGTTCGCTCTCAAGCTGAGCGATGCGCTGGATGGTGTCCATTACGAACCGGCCAATCGCAGTCGTGGTGTCGAAAGCCTCCTGCATCGAATTGAACTCCTTCTTCCAGGCATTCAGCGAGTCCATCATCTGGGCGAAATTGCGGCTGTTACGATGGATTCGGTCCATTTTCAGGACCACTAGGACATCCCATCTATCCTTCTCATCCATCATGCGTTGGTAGGCTGGCCTTTTAACATCACGGCCACTGAAGCCCTCGTCCACGTACTGAGAAACATTCAACCAGTTGCGTGCTTTGCAGTAGGCATTGAGCCGTTTTAGCTGAGCTGGAATGCTGAATCCTTCCTTTGCCTGATCTTCGGTGGACACTCTCGCATAAACGGCTGCGCGCATGGCAAGGCCTCGTCTTCTCTGGCCTGTCCAGCTTCGGTTCCCATCCCTTGGCTGACAGCTGTCTGACATATTCTATCGTTCCTATAAAAAACTGTTGCCC
>PNBI01000157.1 GCA_003135935.1 Methanomassiliicoccaceae archaeon | reverse complement strand
CATAGCGGGACTATTCCATCGCGCCGTAATATTACTTTCCTGGTGGGTCGCAAGTGTTATTACTCGACGTGATGTACCTCGCCATCAATGAAACCGGTCCTGCAGGTCGCCTTGGACCTAATGCACCGTAAGCGGGCGTTGGAGATAGCCAAGGAAGCCGTTGATGGAGGAGCGGACTGGATCGAGGCGGGCACACCACTCATCAAGAGCGAGGGCGTTGAGGTTCTTAGAGAGCTAAAACGCACCTTCCCCGGTCATATCATCGTGGCCGACATGAAGACAATGGATGTCGGCGCATTCGAGGTCGAGATAGCCGTCAAGGCAGGGGCGGACGTCGTCAGCGTCCTGGGTTTGGCAGATGATGCTACCATCAGCGAGTCGGTGCTTACCGCAAGAAAGTACGGTGCCAAGGTCATGGTCGACCTGATTAATGTGCCAGACAAGCTCGCTAGAGCCAAAGAAGTTGAGAAGCTGGGTGCTGGACTGATCTGCCTGCACGTCGGCATCGACGAGCAGATGCGCGGAGCGGCATCACCAATAGAGTTGGTGCGGACCATCTCCACCCAGATCAGTGTGCCTCTTGCTGTGGCCGGAGGGATCACTCCAGCCAGGATCGGGGAATTGGTGAAGGCGGGAGCGTCGGTTCTCATCGTCGGTGGCTCGATAATCAAGAACGAGAACGTCGAAGAAGCGACGAGAGCGATCAAGCAAGCTCTTCTCCATCCAGATATTGTCCAGGACGAGCTCATCAAGAAGTATTCGCAATCGGATCTGAGGGAAGCGTTCGCTCGCGTATCCACCCCGAACATCGCAGATGCTCAGCATAAGCGGGGAGTGATGCTGGGTCTGCTGCCACATCTCAAGCACGGCCAGAGAATGGTCGGCAAGGTGCTGACAGTTCAGACGGCCAAGGGAGATTGGGCAAAGCCAGTCGAGGCGATCGATCACGCCGAGGAGGGCGACGTGATCGTCATCGATGCTGGTGGCAGCGACATCGCAGTTTGGGGGGAACTCGCCTCCTGGAGCGCCAAACTGAAAGGCGTTCAAGGCGTGGTGATCGATGGCGCGATCCGCGACATTGATGGCATCCTGGACATCGAGTTCCCGGCCTTCGCCAAACTGGTCGTCCCGGACGCCGGTGAGCCGAAGGGATATGGGGGGATCGGTCAAGAGATCGTTTGCGGTGGCCAATTGGTGAGAAGCGGCGACTGGATAATCGGTGACGAGAGCGGAGTGATCGTGGTCGCGCAGGAGCATGCGGTTGAGATCGCCAATCGAGCGCTCGATGTCATGGAGCGCGAGAACCGCATCCGAGAGGAGATCAAGCGCGGAGGGACGCTCTCCAGTGTCCAGGAGCTGGAGAAGTGGGAACAGGTGAGATAGACTGAGAAATGGATCGTTCCTCCTTGCCTCGTTCTTCAACGAATACCCTCGGAAAAGTCGTTTATATTGTATTCACTGTAAGACTCTCGAAATGAGCGATCATTCCGTCTGGATGAACTTGCACAATCATTCGATCTACTCTGACGGTGATTTCACCCCGGAGCAGATAGCGGCTGAGGCATCCAGAGGCAGCCTGACGCACGTGGCGATCACTGACCACTTCGAGACAGCGAAGGTCCGCCGATGCCTGACAGCTGATGGATTGGATGACTACATCAGGGAGATCAAGTCGCTGAACGAGCGGTATTGTGGCTCGTTGCGGGTGCTCGCCGGTGTGGAGATAGACACCAATCCTGAACGCTGTGATTTGCAAAGGCTCCCGATAGACGAATTGAACCGATTGGACCTGGTGCTCTTCGAATTCGTGAACGATGATTGGAACGGTGGCTCTTCTCTTGCGGAGATCGCGCCCTTGATCGACCGGATAAAAGTCCCATGTGGCTTGGTCCACACTGACTTCGCGAGAGTGTTCCAAGGCGCTTCGCCCCATGATGTGGCGGAGATGCTCGCTTCCCACGATCTCTTCGCTGAGGTCAATACCGCTTCCATATACAAGCGTCAGGGGATTCCTTATTATGAGCAGGCAGAGCGCTATTATCGCGCCTTCCACGATAAGGTCAGGATAAGCATCGGTACCGATGCGCACCGGACACTGAGCGAGGTTTCGAACCTCGGCCAGGGATACGAGTTCATAGACCGATTGTGTGCCGCAAATGACCTAATCAAAATAAAATGAACGGAAAATGATTGAAAAAGGCGTTTAATACTGGCCCATCTGGTCGGCCATCTTTCTAAGGCGGTCGATGCGGTCCTTGATCGGCGGATGCGTCATGAAGATCCGCACGAATCCACCACCCGAGATCGGGTTCACGATCCAAAGGCTGGAGGATGCGGGGTTGCCGATCTTCATCGGATTGCGCCGATTCGCCACTTCCAGTTTCTCCAACGCCCTGGCGAGGAAAAGCGGCTTCCCGATGATCATTGCGCCTTCCTGGTCGGCCTTGTATTCGCGGCTTCTTGAAATGGCCAGCTGAACTAGCAATGCTGCGATGGGAGCGGTGATCGCCACCACAAGCATGAGGATCGCCGCACCGTTGTCGCGGCGGCCTCCACCACCGAACAGCGAACCGTAAAAGGCGAAGCGCGCAGCAAACGATATCGCTCCAGCGAGCGTTGCGGCGATGGTCATCACCAGAATGTCGCGGTCCTTGATGTGGGCCATCTCGTGGGCTAGTACTCCCTCGAGCTCGTTGTCATCAAGTATCTTGAGTATGCCTTCCGTTGCCGCGACGACCGCGTTCTTCGGGTTGCGACCGGTAGCGAAAGCATTAGGCGTTTCCGTCGGCACGACCGCGATCCTCGGCATCGGAAGACCGGACATGTCTGAGATCTTCTTCACCGCGCGATAGAGGCGTGGCGCCTCGACCTCGCTCACGATCTTGGCCTTATAGGACCAGAGTACTATTTTCGATGAATAGAAGTATGATATCAGATTGATTGCTGCCGCGATGGCCAGGAAGAGCAACATTCCTGTTACCCAATTTTGACCGCCACCCAGGAGATAGCCTCCAAGAACCCACCCGACGACCCCGAACAGGGCGAACATGAACAGGAACAGGAAGATAGTCCTGAACGAAGCCCCAATAGCTGCCAATTTATTCACCTCGAAGTCAAACTCATGTTAAGGCTTCTATTTAAGGGTTGTCAGCCCTTCTATAAAAATGTTGTCCGATTGGAAAGAAGCCTGGCCAATTGTGATAACCGGGGCGAATTCTCACCTGATTGTCTATATCGCAACGTATGCGACGCGCCTTCCACTCTGCCTCGCCACGATCTTTCCTTTCTTGACCATGTCGTCTAGCATTATGGACAGTGTTTCCTCATCGATCTTCGACAATTCAGCCAGCTGATGGAACGTCTGTCCGCCTTCTTTGTGCACCGCGGCTAGAACGGCCTCCCTCGCCTTTTCCGCTCGCTCCCGGACCTCCTTCTCCCTGACAGTCCTTTCCCGATCGATTATCACTCGATCAAGCTGAGCGCCCATCATCTCAATGCCTCGGGATTTGAATCGCACTGGGTCCCTCTGCAACAGCTGGGACAGCTCGTCCACGTCCAATCCGGCATCGCGCCATTTCGTCATGCGGTCCATGTACGACGTCTGCTGCTCCGGTATCGGTTCTGAAGGCTTCCCGAGCGTCGGGGTATAAGCGATGTTCATTCCATCGAAAGCCTGATGAACTCTTTCCAGCTGCTCGGTGCCTGCGACTTCATCCGCTACGTCTGCCTCGAAGGTGCTGGTCCCCTTCACCTTGGCGAAGCCCAGGTCCTTGAGGGTGGCCTCCACCTCGCTAGGAGACTTCCCACCGCTGAAATGCATAACTTTGATGTAGGCCTTCATGAACACCGCTTCCTTTTTGCTACTGACAACGATAAAATGTCAGCGATTATTAATGGTTTGGTCACCTTGGCTCAAGTTACATTAGGAGATACGATTATAGACTGGTCGTTCCAGGAACGTGAGGTATGGTCACAGATATAGAGTTCGTAATGGACCGATTCCGTCGGTATTATCTGACAAGCCCGCCGCCGCCACCGGAGCGGTTCCGCAAGCGGGAATTCGGTTTCATGTTCTTCGATCGAGGGTTCGTCCAGCGCCACCTCGAGTTCCCTCGGACAGCTGACTTCCATTCCTTCCTGCAGAAGAACGTGCCCTCCCATTGCTATTACTCCTCCGCTTACTACGAGTTCCCGGGGGCGGAGAAGATGGAGGACAAGAGCTGGCTCGGTGCTGACCTGATCTTCGATCTCGATGCTGACCATATCCGAGGAGCTGAAGGGCTCTCCTATCAAGACATGCTCGCCCTGGTGAAGAAAGAGATGATCCGCCTGCTGGACGATTACCTATTGGGCGATCTCGGGTTCGATGAATCTTGCCTGAAGGTCACTTTCTCCGGGGGGAGGGGATACCACGCGCACATCAGCGACCCTAGGGTGATGTCGTTGCGGAGCCACGAGCGGAGAGAGATCGTGGACTACATCTCCGGAACGGACCTGAATGTCGAATGGCTGATGCCAGAGTATTCTTCGGTCGAAAAGAGGTTCAAGACCAGGAGCATGGTGCTTAAGACAAGGCAGTTCCCAGCGCCCGGCGAAGGAGGGTGGAAAGGGCGGCTTAGAATCGGTGTGACCGGGATGTTCGACGAGATGGAACGGATGAGCATCAAAGAAGCCATGGAACATTATGACGGATTAAAGAGAGAGAAGGAAGAGACCGTTGCCGCCCTATGGCGCGATCTTTTCTATGGCGAGCCAGGGAAACGAGGCCGGGACCTTATGCTCGAGAAGAGCAACCTCGCTGATATCAAGGACAAGACGGCAAACCTCTTCCTGAAGCTTGTGGAGAAGGACCTCAAGCCGCGGCTGGCAGGGCAGGTCGATGAACCGGTGACCAGTGACATCAAGAGGCTGATCCGTTTGCCTTTTTCCTTACATGGCAAGACTGGATTGCGAGTGGTGGCGATGCACCGAGAGGACCTGGAGGGGTTCGACCCGATGCGGGACGCCTCACCGGAGGTCTTTGGCGACGAGCCCATCAAAGTGCGCATGCAGCGCAAGGTCGACATCAGGATACGCGGAGAGCGGTTCGTGCTTGACGGCGATACCGAGGTGCCCGAGTTTGCCGCGGTGTTCTTGATCTGCCGTCGCGAAGCGACACTGTTCGGAAAAGAAGAGGCGGAGAAGAACTAGGTTAGGCGCTCTGGGTAGGTTGGGGGATTGCCTCGGATTCGCCCTGGAAAAGCCTCATATTCCTAATACTGGCTTTAATAATTCGAACCAAAACTATTTAACCAGTACATGGCATTTTTTCCCGATAGGCATGCTTAGCGGGAAAGAGGCTCTGGCCGGTGGGTATAGGCTGGCCAATGTTCGGCGAGTGAAGAGATTTCTCTTCATAATCGAGATACTAATCCTGATCTTGATCCCGATAATTGTGGTGCTGATCGAAGGGCGCGCCTCACTGGTTCCCTTCTATCTGCCGATCAACTCGTTCATTTATTTCATCATGCTGATGGCTCTGATAATGGTGGTCGAGAGCTTCTTCTTCAAGATCCTGGAGATGCGACTGATAAGATCGCCATCGACAAACTACTACAACGCCAAGAACGCCATCCGCACCGGATTGATCGTCGTGATAGTCTCCGCCGTGGTCATACTCCTTCTGTGGACACCGTTCATGGCACAGGCGATCGAGAACACGTTCAATCGAACGGTAACGGTTCAAAACACGAACTCGACTACGGCAAGCCAATTTGTCTTGTTCTATGACAGGGACTCGCTCGGATTGGGAGCGGTGGACAAGATAACGGTCACGTCGAGCACTGGACCCGCTCGGGTCTATGTCGTATCTGAAAAGAACTATCTCCTCTATTCTAGCGATCTCTCACAATTGATACCTTACCGGATCAATTCGCAGGAATACATCGTCGATGGCCAGTTGACCATCCCCATGAACCCGTTGCCTTTCGGAAAATACTATTTGGTCTTGGACACCGTTCGTTCGGAAGCGAGCTCGGTCAGCGCTACCTTCCATAGTGCGATCTCGCCCACGTTCCTCAGCTATGTACCGTTCTTCGCCCTGCTGTTCATCGTCGCATACGGTGGATGGATGGCCTACATGTTGCCGATGAAGCGGAAATTCGCTGGCGGTGCGATCTACCACTAGAAGACGCAACATGATGGGCGGTTGATGACCCCATAACCCTGGGCTTTCGCCCAGACCTCTGTTCTAGGGGATGGCATGGCGATCCGGCGTACACCCAGCTCGATGGCTTTCGTTTCAAGCTTCCAATCTCCCCTCGGGCGCATGCACCCGAGCATGACTGGAACGTCAAGGGCATCCACCGCCCGCTCTATCATCTCCAGAAGATGATCGTTGCTTGGCGGAAGGGAGGATCCCGTGGGCGTGCCCCTGGTTGGCATGAGTGCGAGGATCACCAATCCAGCGATCGGATATTTGGATACGATCTCGATCGCATCGATCTCGAACCGGTCCTTCTCGCCTGAGAGCCCGACCAGCAGGTGCGGCACGATGCTCTTCACCCCCGCAGAGAAGAGGGAAATCAAGGTGCCAACATATGCGTCTGGGCCACAAGAGAGGTGCATTCTCTTGCGAATTACATCTGGATCACGAACGAAGTCGAAGGAGATGCAATCAACATTTGTATCAGCAATTCTTGAGGCCTCTTCATCTCCGATGAGCCCGGTATGGAGATTGACCTTCAGCTTGGTCTCCAACTTGATGCGCTTAAGCGCAGGCAGGAACGGCCCAAGCGGAATCTTGCCGTTGCTGTCGCACCCTCCTGATACGAGCATTCCTTCGGCGCCGTCCGCATCAAGCTCCTTCGCTATCCTGATCAGCTCCGCCGGGCTCAAGGCCGGTCTCATGCCCTTGAGGTAGTGAGCGCGGCAGTGATCGCATTGCAGGCTGCATGCGTCGCCGGTCACCGAAACCGCCGGAAATGCTTTGCCTGGGCGATAAAGAAATAGCTCCGCCACTTCGCTTCGCATCGCCTTGCCAATTAGCAAAAGCTTTATTCGTAAGTTCCGCTTCGTGTGCCAAGAGGCAATGCCATGAAGGCTTTCAGAGTCATTGGTACATTCAGGGTCAAAGACAGGGAGTTCCGCAACGATCTACAGGATTTCAAGGTCGAGCTTGCCGCTGCCGACGAGAAGGCCGCGAGGGAGAAGCTCGTCTCCAACTTCGGAAGTCATCACCGCGTCGGGAGAGAGGAGATCTTCATCGAGGAACTAACGTTGCTCAAGAATGAAGATATCACTGACCCGGTCGTGAAACACCAGGTCGGTGGTTCGAAGTGAACGAGCAAGAGATCAAACAAGCGCTATCCGCCCTCGATCTGATGAGGGCGCAAGCAGAGAGCCTGGCTGAGCAACAGCAGCTCATCCAATATTCGTTGGAGGAGTACACCAGGGCGAAGGAGACGCTCTCCAAATGGAAGGATGCCAAGAAGGGCGAGGAGCTCCTAGTGCCGATCGGTGGCAACTCCTTCGTTTTTGCCAAGGTCGAGTTCAATTCGAAAGCTTTGGTCGGGATCGGGAGCGGCGTCACGGTGGAAAGGCCGGTGGAAGAGGCGATCGCGACGCTCGATGGCAGGATCAATGAGATGGCCGAGGGGCTGAAGAAGATCAATGAGAGCTTGACAATTCTCGAGACCCGCTCGGCCAATCTAACGAGGCAGGTCCAGGCCGAGTACGATAAGCTGCAAGGCAAGGCTTGAGCCAGGTGGTCCTGTGTTCGAGGCGCTGAAGAGGGTCCTGGGGCTTAAGAAGAAAGAGGAACCTCTCCCGGAGAGCGCGACCGAAGTGGTCGGGACGACGGGCAAAAGCATCAACGAGTCCGACTTGGACGAGACACTTTCGCAGTTAGAAATAGGCCTGATGGAAGCGGACGTTGCCCTGCCGGTCATCGACGCGATCAAGGCCGAGGTGCGAAAGGACCTGCTCGGGAAGAAGGTCGACCGGCGCTTCGACGTCAATGACGCCATAAGGTTGTCGCTGAAGAACGCGGTCGAGAAGATCCTCAAGGTCAACACCTTCGACTTCGACGATTACGTGATGAAGCATGAACGGCCATTGGTCATCATGTTCGTGGGAATCAACGGCACTGGCAAGACCACAATGATCGCGAAGCTGTGCAATCGCTTGCACAAGATGGGCCTGACGACCGTCCTGTCCGCCTCTGACACATTCCGTGCGGGTGCGATCGAGCAGATCTCCATCCACGGCGAGCGGTTGGGCGCAAAGGTGGTCAAGCATTCCGCCGGGGGAGACCCGGCAGCGGTGGCGTTCGACGCGTTGGACCATGCCAAAGCGCGCAAGCGTGACGTCGTTCTTGTCGACACCGCAGGCCGCATGCAGACCAACGCCAATTTGATGGACGAGATGAAGAAGATCAAGCGGGTCGTGAAGCCTCATCTCATCATATTCGTCGGCGATTCGCTCGCTGGGAACGACGCGGTCGAGCAGGCAAGGGTATTCGATAAAGAAGTGGGGATCGATGCTGTCATTCTAACGAAGATCGACGCCGACGCGAAGGGCGGAGCGGCATTATCGATCGCCTACGCGATCAACAAGCCGATCGCATTCCTGTCGACCGGTCAAGGATATGACGAGATCGTCAAGTTCGACAGCAAGTGGATGGTCGACCGCCTGTTCGGCGATTGAGACCTTTTGCTCCGTGGCGAATCGATATCACTGGATATTGTAGCAGAGATAGCCAAGCAAAGTTGCGAACACTTTTGAGTCCGTTACCATGTTATCGACTTTGCAGTACTCGTTCACCGAGTGAGCACATTCGTCCACCGTCTCCCAGGCATAAGCGTCCAGGCCAGCCAGCCTGAAGTAGTTGGCGCAGGTACCTCCGCCCACGCCCTTCGGCGTGGCGTCGACCCCCTTCACCTTCTTGATGGCGCTCGCCAATGACATGAGGCCGATGCTCTCGGTGCTGGACGGCTTCCCGCTCTTGGTGAACTGCTCGATGTCTATCGTCACTTTCACGCCACTGCGATCCTCGAACATTCGGGCTACGTTGCGCACCGTCTCCAGGACCTCGTCCGGGTCGTAGCGGGGCAGGATCCGGAAGTCCATGTAGAACGTATCCTCCGCCGGTATGGTGTTTACATTGCCCACCGTCTGCAGGCGCTTGGTCGGCTCGAAGGTGGAGATGCCGGGCGAGAACATCGGGTCGTTCGCGGCGTACTTCTCATGCATGTAATCGCTCAGGAAGTTGGCCATCTCGTTGCCAATCCTGGTGGCGTTGATGCCCTTCTCTGGGGTGGAAGCATGGGTCTGCTTTCCTTTCACGTTGATCTTGAGCCAGAGGATGTGCTTCTCCGCCACCTCGATCAGGGAGCCATCGGCCTCGCCGAAATCGGGGACGTAGATGAAGTCGTTCTGGCGGAACACCCCTTCCTTGATCATGAACTTGATGCCCTTGTCGCTGCCCATCTCCTCATCGGAGACGATCGCCAGGGCCATGCTGCGCTCTGGCGTTATGCCCATCTCGTTCAACACTCTTGCTGCGAACAAGGATCCGATCAGAGACTGCCCATTGTCCTCCGCGCCCAGGCCGTAGAGCTTGCCGTCAACCACCTTTGGTGAGAATGGGGGATGCGTCCAAGCGTCCAGATCTCCAGGTGGCACCGTGTCCATGTGCGACACGATCCAGACTGTTTGCTCAGAGTTGCCCTTCCGTTTGAGGGTCATGTTCGGGCGGGAGCGAAGCCTCACGCGTTCGTCGAGAGCATCGAAATTCTCGACATCTTCGAAGCCACACTTCTCAGCTAATTCGCGAACGTAGCGGGCGCGCTCGAACTCACCCTCGCCACCGCTCTCTGGACCGATCGCCGGAATGCGGAGCATCTCGGTGAGCGCTTCCACCATTTCGTTCCTATAACCCTCGACGGCTGAAAGAAGTTCGTCCAAGGACGGCATGAATACCCCAGTTGTGATACATTACTCATTATATAATTCCTGGTCGCAGGGATTCGCCGGCCGAACTGAGCCTGGATAGATGAGAATTGCTCGGGCACCGAGTGCCCGTTACGCCAGATGCCTTGTCCTTCTACCGGGACACCACCATAGAGATGGCATTCCCTCCGCCGAGGCAGAGCGTCGCCAGGCCGGTGTGGACGTTGCGATCGATCATCGAATGGACCAGAGTGGTCAGGATGCGCGCGCCGCTGCAGCCTATCGGATGGCCCAATGCAACCGCGCCACCGTTCACGTTGAACCGGTCCTTGGGGACGTCGAGCTCGTTCCTAACGACCACTGATGCGGTAGCGAACGCTTCGTTGTGCTCGAACAGGTCGATGTCCTCGATTTTGAGCTTGAGCTTCTTCAACAACGCCCTCGTGGTTGGTACAGGTGCTTCCATGATGTGCTTCGGCTCGACGCCACCTGTGTGGTAACCAACGATTCGCGCCAGAGGCTTCAGCCCGTTCTTCTCCGCATAGCGGGAAGAGCTGATCACCAATGCGGCCGCGCCGTCGCTGAGCTGCGAGGCATTGCCCGCGGTCGCGACGCCGTCCTCTTTGAAAACCGATTTGAGCTTGGAGAGCGCTTCGACCGAGGTGTCCGCGCGTATTCCTTCGTCCACCGTGAAGTCGATGTCGCCCTTTTTGGTGTGCAGTTTGAATGGCACTATCTCATTCTTGAACTTCCCGGAGACCGTTGCCTTGTGCGCTTTCATATGGCTCTCATACGCCATGAGGTCCGAATCGGCCCGGTCCACATGGAACTTCTCTGCGGTATATTCAGCGGTCATGCCCATATGGACCTGGTTGAAGTAATCCCATAGGCCGTCGTGGACCATGTGGTCGACTAGCAGGCCGTCACCGATGTTGTAGCCGAAGCGCGCCCTTTTGAGGAGGTATGGCGCGTTGTTCATGCTCTCCATTCCTCCGGCCACGACGATCTCATGCTCACCTGCCTTGATCGCGTTCGCGCCGACGATGACGGCCATCAGGCCAGAGCCGCAGACGTCGTTCACGATCAATGAGCCCATGTCCGACCTCAGGCCCGCCTTCATGGCAGCCTGGCGAGCCGGGTTCTGGCCTATGCCGGCCGAAAGCACGTTCCCCATGACGCATTCCTGGATTTCTTCCGGTTTTACGCCGGCACGCTCCACGGCGGCCTTGATCGCTGTCGCACCGAGCTCGGGCGCAGGCACGTCCTTCAAGGTGCCATTGAACTTGCCGATCGCCGTTCGCGCGGCGCTGAGGATGACGATTTCTTCCATGTGATCTCTCCGATTCCTGCTGAGCAGAGTAATTTGCCAGGCGCAGCAAGACCCTTCCCGTATAAAAAAATGCCGATGTTCGTGTTCGACTAACAACGATGTCGAGCAACCATGCGCTTCAATGGCTTGCTCAGATGCCGGCGGGTACAGACCGGAGGCTCGTACCATCCTGGCTCGATTTTGCGCACCACGGAGGCGAATTCAGCTTTCGAGCGATCTTCCTTCCGGCCGCATTTGCGGCATCGGAACCCTGCCTCGCTTCCTAACGATTGCATGCTTTTGTCGCATTCCGGGCATCTTGGGTTGGCGACCTTCTCCTTGAGGTCGACCAATTCCAACAGCTCGAACTTCTCAAGGTTCAGGGTGCGAGGCTGCTCCCTGAGCTCGCCGATGACCTGGACCTTGTCCCCTTCCTGAAGCGCCCGGACCTTTCCTCGGAAGCCCTTCGAGGGCTCGTAGGCAGCGCAATCTACGATCGATCCATTCGCTGACAATTGGAAGAGGACGTGTCCGCCAGGCAAAGTCCTCGGCGTCCGGACGATGTTGCCGCTCATCCGATAGGTGCTGCCAGGATCGAGCCCCCCGGCAACGGATATCACGTGATCGTCCGTTCCCTGATTGGTCAGGTAGAGCAGCCAGCGGTCCTTTGCCTCCGACCTTATACTGGCCATCGCCATCGGCAGGTCCTCCACCTTGTCGCCCCTTATCCCGAATAGGATGGGACAGGGCGAATGAGGCGCGATTGCCACGGCGTCGGAATCATGATCGTAATTATTGAACGTGGAGGGGAAGCGCTCGTCCAGCAGTTTCACGTCCTCCTTGGTTATCTTTCTTTGGCTGCCCCAACGGCCTCTCTTGCGGTATGCTAGGACCTCATAGGTTCGGTCATGCGGCACCCAGGACATCGCCGCCGTCGCTCCGATAATCCCTCTGCCACCGCAGAGCCCGATAGATCTGGCACCTATTCGGTCCAGTTCATTTTCGACCATCTCCCGTTCGATGACCCGGCGCACCGCCTGCCAGTAGATGGCTGGCGAAGGTTTGACCTTGGACATCACCAGCCCTGGACTGGCCTCCTCCTCGACCCGGGACCAGTTGCTGAGAAGTTCGGCGCCAATCGAGAAAAGATCGTTGCTGTCCTCCGGCTCCTCGCCGCGGTCGAACGAGAATATTGACTTCCTTCCGATCCGCCCAGCAAGCGTTCTCCTGCCCTTGCCCTTACCGAAGCGGATGCACAATGCGCCGTTCCCGCGGGTCTTCCAAGGCACGGCAGGATTGAGCCTCACCAGCCTCGGCAGGCCGATGAGATCGAGGCCATCGATCGCCCTGATCATCTCGGTCGCTAGGAACGTCGTGCACATTCCTTTGGTTGAATCGGTGTCATCAAAGGCAAGGAACATCTGAGATTGCCACATCGCCTGAGCCGGTATAATCCATTTGTGCAGAGCGCTCCCCGTAGCGCTCAGATCGCCGTCCAGCGTCGAACAAAGAACATCTCGCTTCCCGAGGACCAGGCCCCCTGCGCTTCAACCAATGTAAGCTCTGCGGGCGGGGGTCCGTCCTCGTTCGCCAGGAAACCTTTGGCCGAGTCCCCTGCGAAATCGTAAAGCACCAGGACCCAACCTTTCAGGGATTGCTTCACGGTGGCCACCTCACATTGCACGCGCACCGTCTGGCCGTCAGGAAGTTCAGCGAAGCGGTCTGTCGATCGGGGCCGAAAGTCCGAGAAGGCCGATAGAACGACGATGAAAGCCGCGGCGACTGCGACCAGGACTTTCAATTCGCTCTTGGGACGCCACATGCCAGAGTGTGGACGTTCGTCTTTATTATCTCGACGGCTGGAATCAACCTACCAGGCCAGGAAGAAAAAAGAATTATACTTCGGTGCAGATTGCGGGCCTATGGCCAAACCGTTCTCGGTCGAACGCACGCTTGAGCTATCCGCATTAATAACCTTGGTGGGCATCATTCTCGCGGTCATTGGCCTGGCGGACTTGAGCGCTGGAACCGCTGGCTTCGGTGGTTGGTCGATCTGGGCATTGATGGCTGGCGTCATCGCCTTCCTTTTCGGCATCTTTTGGTTGGCAGGCTACCTACGAAATGTGCGAGATTTCAAAGCGCTCATCGACGAGCAAAGCAAGGCGGCTTTCATCAAGAGCATGGATGATATTGAGTATCTTGCTTGGAAGCTTCCGATGCGCTACGAGGAAGAGCTGATGGAGAAGAAGAAGCGCTTTGGTTTGCGGTGATGATCGAATAGAGGGGGACCCCTTTGTTTCCACTGGAGAACGGTCCGCGCAATTTCGCGGGCAAACGCACTAAATCGACGGAAACGAGTGAGACGTTTTGTCATTCATCGATTGATGATTGACCTAGCAATTTGAACGTTCCTTTCAAAGTCGCAACTTGAGTTTTGATCCGCTCAAGGTCCTTGATTTCGCATGCACCTTGCATATGAATCGTTGGACCGTATCGAATGCTCTCGAGGCACTCGAACGCTCGCAACGATGAAATGAAATTCTCACTCTTATCGGAATAAGGCAGATCCACCTCGAAATGATGTGGCGGGGGGAAGTATTTCGATATCCGGTCCATCAACGATTCGATGCCTTCGCCTGTTTTGGCGGAGACCTTGACTATGGCAGAGCATTCAATCCATTCGGAGATCGCTTTTTCGTCAAGATGCCTTCCAGGACCGATATCAATCTTGTTGAGGACCAAAATGACCCTCTCTGGCGATAGATCTGGATATAGTATCTTCTTTGAGGTGAGTATCTTTCTCTTTATCTCTTCTCTAGACTCTGATGAGTCGACCGTCAACAGCACCAAGTCAGCAGTGAAGATCTCCTCTATCGTGTTCTTGAAAGCCTCGATTACGAATGGAGGTAGGTCATCCAGAAAACCGATCGTGTCAGTTATCAGTATCGTTCTATCAATATCTTTTATCTTTCTTGTAGTGGTAGATAGAGTAGAGAACATTCTATTCTCTACTAAGACGGTTCCACCAGTGAGGGCATTTAGCAATGCGGATTTGCCAGCATTGGTATAACCGGCCAGACTGATGAGTGCTTGACCGCGTTTCTGTCTCTGTCCTCTCCTAATTACATGGGATTGATTGATTGATTTTAATTCATCTTCTATCTTCTTTATCCTTTTCTTTGTCAGATCATAGTAAACATCTACGGCATACTCGCCTCCACCCAGGAAACCAGGGTGCTCCCCCTTCTTGGCGCTATGGATCCATTCCTTCAGTAGAGGTATCTCATATTGGAGTCTAGCTCTTTCCACCTGCAGCTTCGACTCTCGGTCGTTAGCGCGGGTCGTGAAAATGTTGAGTACCAATCGAACGCGGTCGATGCATTCGACCTTCAGCGTGTTCTCGAGGTTGAAATGTTGGGACGGCTTCAAGACCCCATCTATCAATAATAGATCAACTGGCCTAATCGAAAGGAGCGTCTTAATTTCCTCTATCTTCCCCCGTCCAATGAAAGTCGTCGCTTCCGGCCTCTCGCGGCGTTGGATCACTTCGTAAATGACGGTGTACCCAGCGGAGGAGGCCAGTTCCTCAAGCTCTCTGACATCCTCATTCAAAGTGACGATTCCGACCTTCTTAGCCAGAATAAAACCCCTCCGCGCATGTCTGCATCATTTCTAGACCCGAATAGACGATGCCCCCTTCATTAGTCCTTCCTCGTCGAGTGTTCTGGGACGGAATCAACTCGTTCAAGGTTCCATCGGAAACGAAGGGGTCGGGGTCGAATTCGAGAAGCATCGTATTAACAGACTTATAATGAATTCACCCTATCGAGATAATAAAAAGGTACTAGTAATCCTCCGCTTCTCATGGATTGCATCCGTGTAGAGCCACATTCGTGCATTTCCATCGGAAATAAAGGGGTGGGCCTTCTTCGGAAGCGCATTACCCGTTGTGGGGGGATTTCATGGAAGACAACGTCTTCACTCAGTATCTGAAGGGGAAACAATTATTCAGGGGCAATCGAGAGATCTTGAGGCCCTCCTACGTTCCGGATGCGCTGCCGCACCGACAACAACAGATCGATCAACTCGCTCAGATAATGGCCACTGCCTTGAAGGGAGAGAGGCCGTCCAACATTTTGATATTCGGGAAGACTGGAACGGGGAAGACAGCGGTTGTCAAGTACCTCGGAAACGAGATCATGAAGGCCGATTCGGAGCCGAACCGGGTCATTTTCCTCTATATGAACTGCGAGGTGGTCGACACCCAATATGGGGTGCTGCAGAATATCGGAAATCAGTTCATCAAGGACTTCGACCAGCGCATTCCGTTCACTGGCTGGAGCACAGAACGGGTCTACAACATTCTGAGGGAGAAAATCGATGAGCAGAGCCGGGTAATCATAATCGTCCTGGACGAGATCGACAAGCTGGTCTACAAGTCCGGGGACGACGTGCTCTATCACCTTTCAAAGATCAACGACGATCTGACCAAGGCGAGGGTATCGCTAATCGGAATATCGAACGACCTCAAGTTCACGGAGTTCCTAGACCCCAGGGTCAAGAGCCGGCTGGGCGAGGAAAAGATGGTCTTTCCTCCTTACAACGCCGAGCAGCTCCAAGATATCTTGAACCAGAGGGCGAAGATCGCCTTCGATGAGGGGATCGTGGACGCAGCCGTGGTACCTCTATGCGCCGCATTGGCCGCGCAAGAGCACGGGGACGCCCGTCGTGCCCTCGACCTGCTCCGCATCGCTGCGGAGATAGCCGAGCGAGGGGGCGATGAGAAGATCGGTGAGGTCCACGTCTATAAGGCCAAGAACAAGATCGAACTGGATTGTGTGACCGAGGCCGTCAAGACCCTCCCCACACAATCGAAACTCGTCCTTCTGGGCATCATCATTAACGAGGAGAAGAACAACGGCCGTCTCACGACCGGGGATGTGTACGAGACCTATCGGGACCTGTGCAAAGCTGCCGTTGTCACCCAACTTACGCAACGGCGCGTTACCGACCTGATATCCGAGCTGGACATGCTGGGGATAATCCACGCCCGCGTCAAATCGTTCGGTCGGGGCGGAAGGACCAAGGAGATCGAGTTGGCGGTCCCGATGATAGAAACCAGAAGGACGCTAGAAGAGGACGAGATACTTCAGGGATTGAAGAACTACAAGCCAAAGAACCAGACGACTTTGATATAAGGTCGTCACCGCTGTCCTTTCTTCTTACCACCAGACCGTCGCTCGGAAGAGGTCTTGGACTCCCCACTTTTCGATTTCTTCGACGTAGGTTCTTTTCCAATCGGTGTCGTTTCCTTCAAAGGCTTTTCGACCTTTTGCTTGAGGCCAAGTTTACTTCTGAGCCAAGTGCCGGGGTGCTTGCCTTTGCGCTCCAGGATCATTGAGGAGACGTCGATGGCTACGGGCACTCCGATCAGCAATCCTAAGGACACGAACAGATCGGTCTTGGAGTTCTCTGGCACCGGACCATCGGGCGTCGGTCCAGTTATCCACAGTTTGAGGAGCCCGAACCAGGGAAGCTCTCCACGTGCCTCGCCGTTTATCCAATCAGCCCTCACAGGCGTCCAGCAGATATTGGACATTTGATCGGCGATGCCGCGATTGTTATCACCCAAGGTTACGAACCCGCTGAAGGGAACCATTGCCACCTGGGCAAAATGGCTAAGCATGATTGAGATGTTCAATCTCACTGTTACCTGGTTGTAACCGATGCCAGTGAGAACGAGCTCGGCCTTCATATTATGGAAGTCCTTAGGTCCGCCGGCGACGCTCCACATGGACGACGGGATCTCTCCCAGGACCGGGATGTCGAATCCCCCGCCGCTGGAATTGTATTCCATTCGTAGCAATGCCCGATGGATGATCGGGGTTTGCGATTCCGAGCCATATGGCCGATAGATTACCACGTCGCCATACTCACCATAGGTCTGATAACCGTCTGCGAGGCTCTCCAGGTAAGTCCTGACCTCGGTGGTGTTGGCCATCTTCTTCAAGATCACCATGTCGCCCGTATCGATGGTGCCGATGAACGACTCCGTATTTGAGTGCTGCATGCTCTTCGATTCGATAACAACCAGCGGAGGCCAGGCGCCGCTGTACAGCACCAGCGAGACAATTATTAGGAGAACAATTACGACGGCGATGATTAAGCCACGCAAGCTCTTAACGATCTTGATGACCTTGCTGATCGCCTCGGACACGGTCCCTTCAAACATCCTTAATCTATTTCATTATTCTCGTGTGCAATCCTATCGACCAAGCCAGGGCTGACAACCAGAAGTTTTTTAGGGATGCTCGCGACTGCCAGGGATAATGTCTCGTCCCGACAACGATACCTATTTCATGCTCATGGCCGACCTTGTGGCCACCCGATCGACCTGCCTCAGGCGTAAGGTCGGAGCCGTGGTTGTAAAAGAGAAGAGGGTCCTGACCACCGGATATAACGGCGCTCCTAAGGGCTTGAGGCATTGCGCTGAGGTCGGTTGTGTTCGGGAACAGAACAACATCGAATCAGGGACGAGGCATGAGCTCTGCAGAGGTGTGCACGCAGAGCAGAACGCAGTGATCCAAGCGGCGTACTTCGGGGCAAGCATCAAGGACGCCTCAATCTACACCACGAACTTCCCATGCGTGATGTGTGCCAAGATACTGGTCAATGCCGGTATAATAGAAGTTATCTACAAGGACGACTACGAGGACCCGCTCTCAAAGGATATTATGAACGAGAGCAAGGTGGTCGTCCGCCGGTATGAATCATGACGTTGACCGCGTTAATCGTCTTATCATCGTATTTGTTCGGAAAAAACGCAATCGATTAGCCACTTTTCTACCTTTATCTCGCGAGGTCAAAGTCACCACTCCCAAAGATTATAAATAAAGCTACAATATTGGCTGTTAAACTCGGAGGAAAGCCCCGTGAGCAGGGCAGAGATTCTCGTTAAAATCAAGGATGCCGAATCCAAAGCGAAGGATGTCGTGTCAGAGGCCGAGGATAAGTCCAAGGCCATTGTAGCCACCACAAGGAAGGAATCCATCCGCATTATTCGAGAGGCGGAGGAGGGAATGAAGGTGGATCACGATTCGGCAGTAGCACAGGAAAGGGTCAAGATCGCCTCGCAAAGAGAGGCGCTCCTGAAAAAGGGCGAGGACGAGTCAGAAAAACTCAAGGTCAAGGCGGCCAACAACATCCCGAGAGCGAAGAATCATCTGAAGGAACGCTTCGAGAGGACCGTCGATGCTACTTCCCGATAAAATGACGAAGATCCTCATCGTAGGATCAAAAACCCGCATCAAAGAGACCATCGATATACTCTATAGTTTAGAGGCGTTACAGCTCATAGACTTCTCGTCGGAAGAGGAAGGGTTCACTCTCGGCACACCTCTTCCAGTGGCGTCCCAAGCGTCCCAGCGTCTCCTCAAGCTCAGGGCAGCCGAGAAGGAACTTGAGGTGGTCGATAAGACCCTAACTGAAAAAGTCCTATTATCCAAGATCGAGGATGAAGTCGATGACGTCCTCATTACCCTGGAAGCGGAGATCACAGGGGCAGTGGAATCGAAGAGTAGCATTCTGAACCGGATCCATGAGTTGGATGCGTCAAAGAAGGCCTTGGAGCCGTTCACCGCATTGCCACTGGACATGGACCAGTATAAGGGATACCAGAACCTTACCGTCTTCACTGGCACAGTGCGGAACGATCCCACCGCTGAAATGAAGGGAGCATTGGACCGATACGAACTCTTCACATCGGTCGATGCGAAGTTCGTCGCCGTTTTCGTGGCCAAGTCGGAAGCGGCAGAAGCGCAGCGGGTTCTAATGCAGCAGGGATTCGCGGAGATAACTGCGCCAATCGGCAACGGCAACCCTGCAGATTCGATAAAGGCCATCGAGAGCGAACTGGAGGCGCTTGCAAGCTCGTTGGCCGAGGCATCAGAGAAAATAAACCTCCTTCGAAAGAAATATGAGACCTTCATTTTGGCCTCGGAGGAGCACCTCAGCATAGTGGTCGAGAAGGCTGAGTTTCCATTGAGGATCGGTTCGACGGAGCATTCCTTCTTGATCGATGGGTGGGTCCCTCAGAAATCGCTGGCAAAGGTCCAACAGGCCCTCCAAAGCCAGCTGGGAGACGATGTGCACTTGGAGGCATTGGAAGTGGCCCCAAGGAAGGAGCACATCCATCCCGAAGAGGCTCGCGCTGGGGTCAGCGAAGCCCATATCATAGAAACACCGCCCACCAAAGCATCGGTGAAGAAACCGGTGAACATGTTCTCATTCCTAACGGAGTTGATCTCGACCCCGACCTACGGAGAGATCGACCCGACGATAATCCTCGCCATCGTATTCCCACTGTTCTTCGGCCTGATGGTCGGAGATGTCGGCTATGGAGTTCCTTTCATTCTCCTGGGCGCCCTGGGTTTGAGAAAGTGCAAATCAGATGAGTGGCGCACGATATCGACGATGCTCTTCTTCGGAGGAATCTGGGCGACCACCTTCGGGCTCTTCTTGTTCGGGGAGGCGTTCGGAATGCACTTCGGACCGGTATGGATCGTTGAACCGGGACAGACATTGGCACAACTTAAGTTGCAGTATCCATATGGAACGGAGCTCAGCTGGTCATCGATGACTAGCATGCAACTACCCAGCCTCGGAGTGCTGAGCAAGTTGCACGATGTGAAATTACTGCTCTACATAAGCTTGTGGATCGGCTTCGCCCATCTGTTCCTTGGCTTCAGCATCGGCGTCTACAACGAGACGGTCAGGCACGGGTTCAAGCACGCATTCTTCCACAAGGTCGGATGGATTATGATCCTGGTGGGAGGGGCGTTCATGCTGCTATTCGTCGTAGACCTGCTCATACTGAACAAGCCGGTCGGTCTGGACGATCTGAGAGCAATGATCGGATTAGGGCTAATCATCCCAGGTGTGGTGATTTCTTTGGTCGGCGAGGGCCCTCAGGCGATACTCGAGCTTCCGACCTTATTGAGCAATGTGATATCATATACCAGGTTGGCGGCGATAGGCATGTCCAAGGCGGGCATGGCTCTGGCCTTCAACATGATGGCGATCCAGATGATCGCCCCAGAGGGAGGCGTCCTAATAATCGCTGCGATCCTGGTATTCATGGTGGGGCACCTGATGATCTTCATTTTGGCCGTGATTGCGGCAGGCATCCATGGGATAAGGCTTCACTACGTCGAACAGTTCCAAAAGTTTTACATCGGCGGCGGGTTGAAATTCGATCCACTGAAGGTGGTAAGGAAGTATACGACAGAGAGAGGTGAAAAAAATGGTAGTTGAAATAGGATCAGGGCTGATCGCGGTCGGTGCAGGACTTGCAGTCGGTTTGGCTGGACTTGGGTCCGGCCTGGCTGAGGGTCCGATCGGTGCCGCAGGTGTAGGTGCAATAGCTGAGAACCCGAAGATGTTCGGAAGGAGCATCACGATGGTCGTGATTCCCGAGACGATAGTTATCTTCGGTCTGGTAATGGCTATCCTGCTTTGGATCAAGATGTAAGCATGGGAGAAAAAGACGGAGGGACCCGCTAATGGCGCTGGACAAAGTCATGGATGAGATACTGGAAGGCGCCAAGAAGGATGCCGATCTGCTCATCCAATCCGCCGAGAAGGAGAAGGCCATAATCCTCCAATCTGCCAACGAGAAGATATTGGCAGAGCGAAAGCTGGAGGCAAAGCAGCTCGAGGAGATGTTGAAGCGGCTCAGACAACAAGAGACATCGAGCGCCGAGCTGGAGGCCAAGAGGGTCGTCCTGAACGCAAGGAAGGATGTTTTGGACCAGGTCTTTTCCGGCACTCTGAAGGAGCTTTCATCCATGGCCGATTCAGAGAAGTCTAGGCTATATGCCAAGCTGTTCGCCAACGGCGCCAAGGTCATCCCGCAGCCTAATGTTTATTGTCCAAAGGGAGAAGCGAGACTTCTGTCCGGGATTCCTGGCATCGGCTCGATCCAAGAGACCGATATGGACGCTGGAGTCATCCTCGAGTCGAAGGATGGCATGTTCCGCCTCGACTATCGATTTAGGACCATGCTGGAAGATATCTGGGAGAAGGAATTGAAGAACGTGTCAAACATCTTGTTCGCGTGATATAATGTTTCCAATGAGGGGTAGAAAAGGGAACTATGCATACGCCTGTGCCAGGGTCAGGGCCAAGAAGAGCGCACTGCTTGGCAAGGACAACTTTCCCAAATTCCTCATGATGGACCTTAATGAGATCGGGCGATTCCTGGGCGAGACGAACTACAAGACCGAGATGTCCGAACTCGGCGCCAAGTATGAAGGCGTGGATCTCATCGAATTAGGGACCAGCAAGAATCTGGCCCGAATCTATAAGGAGATCCTGGGATTCACCCAAGGCGAGCTCAGGGACATGGTAGCTTCATACCTGAACCGCTGGGACCAATGGAACGTCAAAACGATATTGCGAGGCAAGTATTACGACGCGAAGGCGGAGGAGGTGCGCGAGGACCTCGTGCCGGCTGGAAAGTTAAAGGAAGAAGATCTGAACGTCCTTCTTTCATTGGGCTCCGTCTCGGAGATTCTTGACGTGCTCAAGGATTATGACATGGCCATACCCGACGAGGTGCGGGCCGAATACGATAAGGCGGGCACGCTATCGCCGGTCGAGGACTATCTGGACAAGTTATATTATGCCCGACTCTTGGCCTCGATAAGCGTCGGTACCGCGCCTGGGACTCGATTCCTGATGCACATCCGCAGGGAGATCGATGAGACCAACCTGATGACCTTGCTGAAGATGAAGCTCGAAGGGCTTCAGGGAGACAGGATCCTTGGGTTCTTCATCGAAGGCGGCGGGGAGCTCGATGAAGCAGAATTCACTCGGCTAGCAGCCGCAGAAAGCGTTGAGCAGCTCGCAGACGAGCTGACCAAACTCTCGTTCTATGAGGACATCAAGGACGAGCTTGAGAAGATGAAACAAACCAAATCGATGACTGGAGTGTCGTTGGCAATCAAGCAGCACACGCTGAAGAAGGCCGAGACGTTCTCGCATCTGTATCCTTTGTCAGTACTTCCGATCATAGACTATCTAATCAGAAAGAAGAATGAAGTGGATAACATCCGGATCATCGCGCGCTCCAAGGAGAGCGGCCTCGACCCGGAGCTTATCAAGAAATTGCTGGTGATTTAATGGACATTGCCGTTCTGGGGAGTGAGGATTTCGTGCTCGGGTTCAGGTTGGCGGGCATCAAGAGGGTGTACTCTACCGCGCAAAAGGACTACGAACAGAACATCATCAAATTGCTGGAAGACTCCTCGATCGGGATTCTTGCTGTAGATTCGTCCGACCTTGAGGGTCTGAGCACCATGGCCCGCAAGAAGGCGATGGAGAGCATCGCACCGGTCGTTGTGCCGGTCGGTAAGGGCGAAGGGGACCTTCGCGAGAAGGTGAAGAGAGCGATTGGCGTTGATTTGTATAAGACCGAGAGTGGTTAAAATGGCGAACGTTGGAGAGATCAATAGGGTTGCAGGACCTGTCGTAACAGCGACCGGTATCTCCCCGAAGATGTATGATGTCATCCAGGTCGGGCACGAGAAGCTTCTTGGAGAGGTCATCAAGATCATAGGGAACAAAACGGTCATCCAGGTCTACGAGGATACCTCGGGCATCCGACCAGGCGAGCCGGTCATATCCACCGGGCTGCCGCTGGTGGCGGAACTCGGACCCGGGCTTCTGGGAAGCGTCTATGACGGCATTCTCAGGCCGCTCCCGGACCTGATGGCGGCCATGGGGGACTTCATCAAGCGTGGCGTTACCGCTCCCGGCCTCGATCGCAAGATCAAATACACCTTCACCCCGTCGGTCAAGAAGGGCGACAAGGTGGTCCAGGGGCAGATCCTTGGTACGGCTCCAGAACGGTCCATCGTTCACAAGATCCTCGTTCCAGTTGGGATGTCCGGGACGATCCAGGAGATCAAGGGTGGCGACTTCACCGTCATAGACCCGATAGGCAGCATCGAAGGGCAATCGATCACGATGATGCAGAAGTGGCCCGTCCGAAGAGGACGCCCGGTGCACAACAAGTTGATTCCTGACATACCGCTGCTTACAGGCCAGCGCGTGCTCGACACGCTCTTCCCTATATCCAAGGGCGGCACAGCGGCCATCCCTGGCGGATTCGGGACGGGGAAGACCGTCACCCAACAGCAACTCGCCAAATGGTCCGATGCTGACATCGTCGTCTACATCGGCTGCGGAGAGCGCGGCAATGAGATGACCGAAGTGCTGTCGATGTTCCCGGAGCTTGAGGACCCCAAGACCAAGAAGCCGCTCATGGACAGGACGGTCCTGATCGCCAACACATCCAACATGCCAGTGGCGGCGCGTGAGGCGTCCGTGTACACCGGCATGACCGTTGCGGAATACTATCGCGACATGGGCTACGACGTTTCCTTGATGGCAGATTCGACCTCCCGTTGGGCGGAGGCGATGAGAGAGATATCTTCACGTTTGGAAGAGATGCCTGGCGAGGAGGGTTTCCCGGCGTATCTGTCCGCAAGGCTGTCAGAGTTCTATGAGAGAGCCGGCCGAGCCAACACCTACTCGGGCAACACCGGGTCCGTGTCAGTAGTCGGAGCCGTCTCCCCACCCGGCGGAGATCTATCCGAGCCGGTCACCCAGGCGACGTTGCGTATCGTTCGGGTGTTCTGGGCGCTCGACTCCAAACTCAGAGAGCGCCGTCACTTCCCGGCCATCAACTGGTTGACATCCTACTCATTGTACACCGGAACATTGGACACTTGGTACCGGACAAACGTGGCACAGGACTTCCCCGAGCTCCGCAGCTGGGCGATGGAAGTGCTCCAGAAAGAGGCGGAACTGCAGGAAGTGGTCCAGCTGGTCGGATCGGACGCCCTGCCGGAGGAGCAGAAGCTCACTCTGGAAGTGGCGAGGATGATCCGCGAGATCGTGCTGCAGCAGAATGCCTACCACGCGGTCGACACCTACAGCCCGATGCCGCGCCAGTACACCGTCCTGAAGACCATCAAGCGCTTCGCAGACCTTTCGAAGAAGGCGGTGGAGAACGAGGTCCTGGTCGATGTCATTTCCAACATGCCATTGCGCACCAGGTTGGGCAAGTCCAAGTTCGAGGAGAACGTGGACCAGGAGCTCGCGGACATCGGCAACGAGATGGACAAGGCGTTCGACGCCCTGGGGGGGAAGTAGATGACCAGCAAGGAGTACAGAACCATCTCCCAGATCGCTGGGCCATTGGTGTTCGTCGAAAAGACCGAGCCAGTCGGCTATGGTGAGATCGCAATAGTCACCCTGCCCAACGGCGAGGAGCGTCGCGGTCAGGTGCTCGATTCATCGCACGACGTCGTAGTCATCCAGATGTTCGAAGGGACATCGGGCATAGAGAGGGCTGCCGGTGCAAGGTTCACTGGTGAGACCCTGAAGATGCCTGTATCTCAGGACATGCTCGGCCGCATCCTGTCCGGCTCGGGAGAGCCATTGGACGGTGGCCCGAAGATCGTGCCTGACGACCGCCTTGATATCATCGGAGCTGCGATCAACCCCTGGGCAAGGGACAATCCAAGGGAATTCATCCAGACCGGGATATCGACCATCGATGGAATGAACACCCTGGTCCGAGGACAGAAGCTGCCAATCTTCTCTGGAAGCGGATTGCCTCATAATGATATCGCTCTGCAGATCGCTCGCCAAGCGAAGGTCCTGGGCAAGAACGAGGAGTTCGCCGTGGTCTTCGGCGCCATGGGAATCACCAACGAAGAGGCGCAGTACTTCATGAAGGACTTCGAGCGCACCGGCGCTCTGAAGCGAGCGGTCGTGTTCATGAACCTGGCAGACGACCCGGCCATCGAGCGCATCATCACGCCCAGATTGGCTCTTACCACCGCCGAATACCTGGCCTATCAATTGGGCATGAGCGTTCTCGTTATATTGACCGACATCACCAACTATTGCGAGGCGTTGCGTCAGATCGGTGCCGCCCGTGAAGAGGTGCCTGGCCGTCGCGGCTATCCAGGATACATGTATACCGACCTTGCCATGCTCTACGAGCGCGCCGGTCGTATCAAGGGGAAGACCGGGTCGATCACCCAGATACCAATCCTATCCATGCCCGGTGACGACATCACCCACCCGATCGCTGACCTGACCGGTTACATCACGGAAGGGCAGATCGTCGCCAAGCGTGACCTGCACCGTGCTGGCATCTACCCGCCTATCGATGTCGGTTCCTCGCTCTCGAGGCTAATGGACTCCGGTATCGGGAAGGGCCGGACTCGAGAGGACCACAAGCCCGTGTCGGACCAGTGCTATGCTGCTTATGCGGAAGGAAGGGACCTGAGAGGCCTGGTCGCCATCGTCGGCAAGGATGCTCTCTCGGACCGGGACCGCAAGTTCCTGGACTTCGCCGACCTGTTCGAACGCCGCATCGTGCGCCAGGGCAGGGAGGAAGACCGAGAGATAGAGACTACCCTCGACATGATGTGGGAGATCCTGGCCACGATACCCGAGAACCAGCTGACCCGCATTGACCGGAAATGGATCGAGAAGTACCACCCTGCCCACAAGAAACCCGTCGAGGCGACCTGAGCATGGTAAAAGCCGAAATCAAGCCAACGCGGTCGGAGCTCATCGAGGTGAAGCGAAAGATAAAGCTCACCCAGGCCGGCTACAAGATCCTGAAGATGAAGCGGGACGGCCTGATCCTGGAGTTCTTCAAGATCCTGGAAGAGGCGAAGGAGATCCGAGCGAAGGTCAACCAGGACAACCAGAGCGCAAAGCAGAAGATCGCGGTGGCGAAGGCGGTGGACGGCGTGATCGCGGTCAAGTCGGCCGCGTTCGCTCTCAAGATCCATCCAGAGATCCAGCTCCGCTCCAAGAACGTCATGGGGCTTGTAGTGCCGGAGATCGAATCGAGCAGCATCAAGACCCCTGCGGACAAGCGCGGCTATGGTGTGATCGGTACGTCCACCTACATCAACGAGGCGGCGAGGTCCTACGAGGTGCTGATGGAGACGATCATCGAGGCCGCGGAGATTGAGACCACGATGAAGCGGCTGCTGGATGAGATCGAGAAGACCAAGCGTCGGGTCAATGCGCTCGAGTACAAGGTCATTCCGGAGCTGAAGGAAGCTGAAGCATTCATACGACTGCGGCTCGAAGAGATGGAGAGGGAGAACATCTTCCGCCTGAAGCGCATCAAGCAGAAGACCGCCGCCCTGGCAAAATGAAACTCGAAGAGCTGTTTGATTTTGAAAACCCAGTGACCAGAGGTAGGCTCCTCCGCTACTTCTGGGTCATCTCTTTGGGCATGCTGCTATTGGGCTGGGCGATGATCCTGCTCTTCTGGAACAACTGACCCTTTGTCAGAATGGCCACCAAAGATGGTTAGTCATCAGTCGGAATGTCGATAATCTCAGAGGTATCTTCGATTCCGCAATATCGTAAAAGAATGGCGTCGCCTCTCGCTAAAACCCTTATTTCCTTCCAATCAATTTGGCCTAATTCTGAAACGCACCAAAGACGCGTCCTATCCCCCAAGTTCCATCAATATCAACGAATACGTTGAGAAGGTAGCTCGTATCATGTTCTAAGGGCTGTGTGCATTCTACCGTTACTTGATCTCCATTGTAAACTCGTCCATCTTTATCGACGTCTATGAACGTCACGATGTAGCTGGTATTACCTTGGAGAAAGGTCACCGAGTTGAATGACCCCGCTCCTTTTGATATCTGAGCATATGCTTGCCAATAAGGCCCCTCCATGCTGTTGTTATTAATCAAATGCAGATTCACTGGAGGTAAAGAAGTGCCATTTACTTCAAGAGAGAATGCGCAATCAGTGAAACTAACATCACCGTCAGGATAACCCGAAACATAAGGCATCTCATATACGATTTCGTTGTTTCCGATCTTGGTAATTGAATTGAATGGATGATACGTTGCCCAGTAATCACTCGTTCCACCGAAGCCCAGTGTTAAGATCCAAACAAGAAAAACAGTTGCCACCATAAGGATGACGATTACCGCTGCAAGGATCTTCTTTCCCTTCTTCATTCAATTGCCTTGATGGGAGTTGATTTTGGAGTATTAGAATTGTATGAATCTCAGAATCGCATTCTTAAACATCAGGCCTGGACCCAGGATTTTTGGAATATGGTGAAGTTCGTGCTCTCAGGAGTGGTTCAGAGAATGGAGAGCGGATCAGAAGTTCTTGATGGAGCATTTTCCGCTCCCAAGGTGCACCAATGGGACCTTGGCCGGATCAGGATTGAAATTATGCATCCTCTGGAACGAGGTCTGATCCTGCCAAGTGGACGCGTTGATCAATCGGATGCCTCGATACTCGGCGATGCCGGCGCTGTGAACGTGGCCAGTGACGAAGATGTCCGGGACGGTATCGATCACCAGGTAGTCCTTCTTCTCCGGCGCGAGCGGGGTCTTTCCGCCGTATAGCGATGCCATATGGCGACGCTTCAGCATCTCCTTCATCGCCTCCAATGGCAGGTTGTAGCTCAGCCCCTGCACGCTGTTCACCAGGTCGTCCATACTCCTGCCGTGATAGGACAGGATCGTCCTGCCTTCTATCTGCAGGTAGCAGGGGTTCCCCACCATCATGATCGATGAATCGAACATATTGACGATCTCGTCGGGGAAGGCAGGCTGAGGCTCTGCAAGCCTTACGGCGTCGTGGTTCCCTGGCTGCATCACTACCTGAATCCCATCGGGGATGTCCTTCATCAGCTCAGCCAAGGCATGATACTGCTCGAACACGTCCTCGATCTCCAACTCCTCCTCCTGGTCTGGAAAGATCCCGATGCCATCCACGCAGTCGCCTGGAATGATAATGTAGTTCAGCCCCATCTTCCGACCATCGGTGCGGATCCATCTCATCATGTTCAGCCAGCGGTCTCGCAGGAAGGTGTTGCTGCCCACATGAATGTCGGAAATGAAAGCTATCGTGGAAGTGGAATCGCTCGGTGCCATTCCGCCGGTGATTGGGACGTCAGGCCTGACGATCTCCTCCACAATGATCATCTCCCCCTTCTTGCTCGTTTTCCCGATGATTCCGATCACTTCGTCCAGTATGACCGACTCATCGATCAATGGTGAGCTTTTCAGTATGAGGGCGGGGCATTTGCCCTCCTCGTCCTCGATCTCGATCATCTTATGGCCGTTCTTCGTCGTCCGGACCTCATTCACCAGGCCGATGAACTTGACCTCCCGGTCCAGGGTGAGCGCCTTTGGGATAGAGACGCATCCGACCAGCTCCCTGCGTCTGGCCAAGATGCGCTTTATGGTCTGGAAGCGGTCATTGAAATAGCGGGCGAAATCGATGATGTTCCCTTCGCAGGTCGAGTTGCCAGTGATGTCCTTGAGCACCTTGACCTCCCCCCGGCAAAGCTTCCTAGGTTCCGGAGCGGCGTTGGCCGGGCAGACCCGGGC
>PNBI01000066.1 GCA_003135935.1 Methanomassiliicoccaceae archaeon | reverse complement strand
CAATACGCCTTCGGCATGGTCGGGCTGATGACAGCTGCGCTTGGTGGCCGCAACCTGGTCAAGGAGATCTGCAAGACCGATGGCAAGCCGTTCGTGACGGACAGAACCTGAATCGGGCTTCAAGAAAGGTTTAATTATTCACCATGCTTTCACACGAACCTCAATGGCCGGGATGGGGTAGCCTGGTTATCCTGTGGGACTGTGGATCCCTAGACCCGAGTTCAAATCTCGGTCCCGGCCCCTCTTGATCATCATGCCAAATGGCGTGGAAAAGGGCGACCGTCGATTCGAGATTCAATCAAATCTTGAAGCGCTTCGAAGATGCTTTTAGCAATGTCTGGAAGCGAAATGTGATGATATGAAACGGATTGGTTGGCGGCACATATTTATTAGGTCGCTATAACATGGCAAGTCAGGTGATGGAATGGTCTGGAACGGTCCTCTGAACAAGATTGACGATTATCGCTGGGAGATACCCCAGTCTTACAAGCCATGCATGCGCACCAGTGCGGTCATTTACGCGAGCGAGAAAATGATCAAGCATATTCGAGACGACAATGCGCCGGAGCAGGCGGCCAATGTGGCTTGCCTTCCGGGCATCGTCGGGCGTTCTTTGGCGATGCCGGACATTCATTGGGGCTACGGCTTCCCTATTGGAGGCGTGGCGGCGATGGACGCCGAGGAGGGCGTGATATCGCCAGGGGGGATCGGTTTCGATATAAATTGCGGCGTCCGCCTCTGCCGGACCGACCTGAACATCGAAGACGTCAAGCCGAGGATCAAGGACTTGATCGGCTCGATGTTCAAGAACGTGCCAGCCGGCGTGGGGTCGGAAGGCGTGACCGACGTCGCGGCAAACCAGATCGACAGCATCCTCCAGGATGGCGGGGAATGGGCGGTCCGAAATGGTTTCGGTTGGACGGAGGACCTGGAGGCGACCGAGGAAGGCGGAAGGATGAAGAACGCCGATCCGACCAAAGTGAGCAAGAAAGCAAAAGAGCGTGGGGTTCCGCAGGTTGGCTCGCTCGGTTCCGGCAACCACTTCCTGGAAGTGGACGAGGTGAGCGAGATCTATGACCCGGAGGCGGCGCATGCCTTCGGACTGGACCGGAAGGGGCAGATCACCGTCTCGATACATTGCGGCTCTCGAGGCTGCGGCCATCAGATCGCCACCGACTACCTGCAGGTCATGGAGCGCTATATCAAAGAGAACCAGATGGACCTTCCAGACCGTCAGCTCGCCTGCGCGAGTGTCAAATCAAAGGCAGGAGAGGACTACTTCGCTGCAATGGCGTGTGGCGCGAACTTCGCATGGGCGAACAGACAGATGATATTGCATTGGGTCAGGCAATCATTTGAGGAAGTGTTCAAGCGAACAGCAGAGGATATGGGCATGCACCAGGTCTATGATGTCGCGCACAACATCGCCAAGGTGGAGGAATACGAGGTGGAGGGCAGAAGGCAGAAGGTGTACGTGCATCGCAAAGGCGCCACCCGCTCATTCCCCAAGGACCACCCCGAGGTGCCGATCAAATACCGTTCCGTTGGGCAGCCTGTCCTCATCCCAGGCGACATGGGGGCTGGAAGTTACGTTCTGGTAGGGACAGACCGCGTCATGAAGGAGGCTTTCGGCTCTACATGCCATGGCGCCGGAAGGATGATGTCGAGAGCGTCCGCGACGAGACAATTCACAGTGAACGATGTTCGAGCGCAGCTTGAAAGGCAAGGCATCTACCTCAAAGCTTCCACCAAGGACGGGATATTGGAGGAGGCCCCCGGTGCCTACAAGGACATAGACGATGTGATCGCCGTCGTCAAGGGGGCCGGCCTTTCCAAGCCGGTGGCAAGGCTAAGGCCAGTCGGCGTGATGAAAGGTTAGACCAATCGGTTGATGGATCGAGACTCTCAGGTCTTGAAAAGGACCTTCTGAGCAGCCCTCGCAACTTCCGCCCGGTTCCTATCCGGCGTGGCGACCATGGCCGCCCAATCGAAGACGCTTCGTGATTGCAATGCTTTCGCCAAAGGCGAATAGCGCGATAACGGCCGAACTCGGCCGTCCTCAAGAATCGGAACATCAGTTTTTCCGATTCGAGGCTCTGAGATCAGCAGCTCGCGCTCTGGCATATCAAGGATGACCTCGGAAGGATGCACCCCCGCCCTGGCCGCGATCTCAGCCTCCTTCTCCTTCCTTGCCTTGTAATCCTTCAACTCTAACAGTCGCTCAAGGTCCTCGTCCTTGAGATCGACGATCGGAACGGAAAAGACCCTCTTGTAAAGTTCGCGGTACTTCAGCTGTGTCATTATCTTTCCGGGATACCCTCCTTGAGCGATCAGCTTCTCGCTGAGGCTTCCATCCGTTTCCATATGAAGTCCCTTGATCAAGCTGACGTCAGACATCTCCACCGCCTTGCAGAGCATCAGTTCCGCAATCCTTACCGTCTTGTGGAAATAGACCGAAGTATACATCAGCGCTCGCGCCACCAGTAGCCCCTCGACCGCCGTTACACCGCCCTTATCGACCACCAGGTCGCCATGGTGCACATCAATTGTCTGTATCAAGCGATCAAGGTCGATCGTCCCATGAGCCACGCCAGTGTAATGTGCATCCCGAAGCAGATAGTCCATCTGATCCGCATCGACCGGTCCGTGGATAATCTGATGCAGATAGTTCTTCTGCCCGAAGTGCGCCTGACCTTCCTCCACATCCAGCGAGCTCTGGCTCCTCGCCTGCGAAGCTCGGGGTGAGGTCACCAGTTCCGCCACACTCTCCGGGGAGATACCAGCTTCTCGCAGGACCGATGGGATCGATTCTATGTCGCCAAGGATTCTTCTGTCACCCGGGGTGATGCAGCGAAGCTCGCCCGCGATCATGGAACGGCCAAGGTCGACATGATCGACACCAAGACGGTCCATCATCACCTCCTCAAGGGTATGAGAGAATGGCGGATGACCTACATCGTGGAGCAGGGCTGCGGCAAGGACCTCGTTTCTTTCCTCGTCATTCAAACGCAATGACTCCGCCATCATGCTGGCGATGTGATATGTGCCCAATGAATGCTCGAGGCGCGTATGGTTGGACCCCGGGAACACCAAATGCGCCAAGCCAAGCTGGTGTACCCCGTGCAAGCGCTGCACCTCTGGGCGGCCCAGGAGCCGTAAGAATACACCATCGAGACGCACGCTGCCATGAACGCTATCGTGAATAACCTTAAAGCCAGGCACTTAGACAAGATTCTCTAATGGCTATATATTCCTAGTCACTGAGCGAATGATTTCAGATAAAGGGCTTGAATTGCCTCATAACCAACAGTCCTTTATTGACCTCTTACTACCTGGAATGAGGTTTCCTGGTCAGTCCAGCACAACCGAATGGATTAGTTGAAGCCGCCCTTGATCTTATGACGGTCGATCTTGACACCGTTTGGAGCCACGATGATCAGGTTGTGCCCAATGGCCGCAACATCACCATTGGTGTCTCTGGCAACAGCTTTCAGCTCGTTGGTGATCCGCTTGAGCGTAAGTTGGTCATTTGCTATTGAGGAATAATCTATGAGCACGATGTTACCGCTATAGGCGGGTTGCACCACTGGAGTCAAATCCTCATATCGATAGATTTCTGCAATCTTGATCATTCCTTTCCCGCCCAACGGGTTCTCTTCTTCGAAATTGAGCGCTCCTAGGTCGATATACTGGTCTGTCTCTACAGTCTGGACTTCTTCCTTGTTACGCCCGAAAGGCTTCTTCAGCAGTGGCATGGCATCCCTCTTGGGATTGGTATCCCCTGCGCGGTATTTAAAGTTTTGATGATTGGCCAGCTTGACAAGAACTAGCGTTCATCGAACTTCCATAGCTTATCGCCTACGAAGAGGATACTCTTTATCGCTTTTCCAGGCTTCTTTTCCTTCATCTCCGCCCCGGTAATTAAAGCCCGGCCAACGGCCAATGGCTTCTTGTTCTTCTCATCTCGAACCCAGACGTAATCGCCAATATGAATGTCATTGTCTGCATCGACGATGCCTGGCCCCATGACGTCCGCTCCGTTTATGACGAATTTGATCGCGCCCATGTCCACTGTGACGAAGGATTTGGCGATGGGATATTTCAGCAGACCCCGCACGGTCAGGAATGCCTTTCCATCTTGGATGAAGCCGATGATCAGGTTTTCAACGATTATGACTTCATACTCGGGGCTCTCCGCGACATCAACCGTGTCACCGATCTTGAAAAGGGGTATGCCAGTGCTGACGAGCAGCTCCTCGGCCAGCGCCCTGACCTCTTTCTCTCGCAACCGCCTGCGTTTCCTGACTCGCAACTCTGACATTCTAAAATCACGCTATGCGGTGGCGAGGCTATTTCTTCTTCTTGCCGAACAATCTTCCAAGTCCATGCTTGCCTTCATCCTTGATGGGTTCAACGGTCGTCTTCTCTTCCTTTTTAGGCTCTGCAACCTCTTTAGGCTCATCTTTCTTCTTTGGTGGCGGCGCTATTGGTTTGATCTCTTCGATCTTCGGCTCTGATCGAGGAACCGCCCCCTTGGGTACGACTTTCGCTTCGGATGGTTCTTGAACTTCGGTTGTTGACAAATTATTTGCCACTGTTTCGAGATCCTCGAAACTTGATAGGGTTAAATCAGAGCCACAGTTGGGACATTTCATTAAGTCGGATTGGATTTTTTTGTCGCAGATTGGGCACTCGGTTTCTGTGGCGTTCATTTGCACTCAATCATGGGCAAGATAGTAACCTGATATAAGGGTTTTTGAAAGGATATCGAAATGCGCCGACGCCAGGATAGGGCGATTTTACTATGGGACACCTTTCCCCAATGACGCAGCTGAAGGCGGGGTTCTGACCTTTTTTCGGCTACAGGCCACATGATCGAACCTTATTCTTCTGAAAGTACTTTTGATGATATTCTTCCGCCCTCCAAAATGCGGAAGCTGGCGAGATCTCGGTGACAACAGGGTCCGCATGCTTTCCCGCGCTTCCTTCACCCTTCTTTGCCTCTTCCGCCAGTTTTCGTTGCTCTTCGCCGTAGTAGAAGATGACCGAGCGGTATTGGTCGCCGTGATCCGGACCCTGGCGGTTCAACTGCGTGGGGTCATGAATCATAAAAAAGACCTTCAATAGCTCATTGTAACTTACAATATTGGGATCAAAGAGGACATGGACGACCTCAGCGTGGCCTGTCCGTTTTCCGCAAACATCTCGATAGCTGGGATTCTCTTTGGTTCCGCCCATGAACCCCACCTCGGTAGAAATGACTCCTTTGACTTCCATGAACTCGGCCTCGACATGCCAGAAGCAACCAGCTCCAAATGCGGCTTCTTTCAATCCGGATTCGTTCACCATTAATTTCACCAATCCGTCGATTAGTCAGCTCAAGATTATAAAGGATGTCCAAGAAGCCCTCAATGCTTTGCGCTTTCTATGCGAATTCCAGTCTCACCGATGTTGAAGATGATGTAATCGATACTATGCTTTGAATGCCTGATTTTTACAATCTCCAGCGCCCGTTCCCGAAGATCAGTATATGGATTATCTCGCTTGAGCATGCGGATCGATCCATCAACTGCGTACGGGGCGACCTCTCCGAAACGAGATATCGTCACCTCATCGGTTATGACCATTGTTGTGCAGCCACGATATCCTAGAGTGTAAACGAGATAGTCGAGCTGCTGGCGGAAATGGGACAGAGTCATCTCTAGCGCCAAGATGCCAAGATTGTCGATAACGACGATTTCTGCGTCTGAGCCTACCGCATCGACAATCCCTCCGAATCCCATCTCCGGGCCAAGGGTGTCATATTGGTATTTGGCCTCGACCATTCGCTCCTCAAGCATGGTCGCCACTCTCAAAAGCCCTCTCTTCTCGAAATCATCGAAATCCCAACCGAAAGCAGCGGCTTGCGTGACAAGGTCCTGACGGCTCTCCTCAACCGCGACATACGCCGCCTTCTTGCCAGCTGAACAAGCTGCATTGATGAAATGCAAAGCGAGCACTGTCTTGCCAGTTCCTGAGCTTCCAGTGACTAGAATGCTACTTCCTTTGGGAATTCCGCCCCCGATTAACTGGTCCAGGCCCGATACACCGGTCGAGACTCTATCCAATCAGCAATCCCTCGTTCCCTAATAATCCATGGACCTTATTTAACGATTCCCGAACATTCCCGATAGATTTGATATCGGTCATTTATCCTTGAGTGCTAATTTACCAAGGCAATAACAACTGGACTTTCAAACCCATCGATCGATTTTACCCAGGAAGTCGCTTTCTGTGGCCCCTAAGCAAGCAATATATAGGGTTTGTTATCTAGCCGGAAAGCACAGAGGGTGCAAAATGGGAATCAGTATCGCGATTTGTGAAACAGATTCGGACGCTTCAATGTGCAAAGTGAACAAAACGACCTTTGTGAAAGTCTATCTGGGAAATGTCGGGGGTTATGAGGATTATGCCGAGGCCGACCTTGTCATTTCCGGGCCCGAATCGAAGGCGGTAATGGACAAGGATTGGGAGGCTTTCTGCAAACGCAATCGTGTGGACCCAGCTGCGGAAGTGATTTACGTTGCCAAGGTCAAGAACGAGGCGGACCGGGCGAAGCTGACCCCATTCGCTAAGAAGAACTATACTGGCTGGGTATTCGTGGACAAGGTGCCTGCAGATGTTGCAAGGAAGATAATTGACAAATCCTCGCCTGATGACCGGCTCACCGGATGGGATATGGTTTCGTTCGAGGAGATGGGGGAGACCTGCAAGAAATGCGGACTTTCCTGGGACGATGGACGGGGATGTATTGGAACCTTCGGACCGGAGAACTCACTATTACCTGGAATCGCATCGAAGCTTGGACTGCCGATCATCGCGAATGCCGTCGAGAGTTCCAAGGCCAAGAAGGTCTTCAGCTCAGATGACGCCAAGGAACTACTGAAGGAAGTTGCAGTCCTGAGAGAGAAGCTGCCGAATGAAGGGAAGGCAATAGTGCATCGCTATAGCGGTGTCCTGGATCGATTGGAGAAAATGGCGAACATCTCTATCAAATATAGGACGAATTTTTATTTCGTATGATTAATGAAGGTCGGGCATAGAGAGTCCACTAAAGAACCTCAAGATGCCTCGACCAGTCTTTTCCTTTTTCTAACAGTTGCGTGACCTGTGTCGTCCCAAATCGCGGCCAAGCATACCATTTGCGACCAATTCTTCACTATCTGCGCACACAAGCANNGTTTCAAAACTGTTGCTTTGCAGGTCGATGACCAGCAGCTTACCGAATAATGGTTCACCAAATCCAGTTATTAATTTGATCACTTCAACGGCTTGCATTGAGCCTATCGTGCCAGCCACCGGCCCTAGAACTGGGATTGAGCTTTTTGGGTTCGGGGTGCGTGGAAAGATGCATCTAAGGCATGGCGTCCTGCCGGCTATCATTGTTGTTATTTGGCCATGCATGGACTCGACCGCTCCATGCACCATTGGCTTGTTGGAGTGGATTGCGTAATCGTTCATCATCATTCGCGTTTCAAAGTTGTCGGTGCAATCGACCAGGATGTCCACCTCATCCAGGAGTCTTGAGATGTTCAGCGAGTCTATCCTATCTGAATGCCTCCGCACTTTCAGACCTGGATTCATGGCAGTCAGCTTGTCCGCAGCCGAATCCACCTTTAGCATAGAGGCATCAAGGTCGGCCTGCCAATGCAAGAGCTGCCTATTCAGGTTTGACGCTTCCACTCTCTGGTCATCAATAACCGTCAGTTGCCCCAAGCCCGCTGCGGCAAGATACATGCATAATGGCGAACCGAGGCCCCCCATGCCGACTACCCCCACTCTCGCGTTCTTTATCTTGCTTTGACCTTTGGTCCCTATACCTTTAATCAATATCTGACGTTGGTATCTCTCCATCTCTGTTTTGTCCAAAGGGCGTAATGTCATATTCCGGATGTTAATCCGTTGCGGCGTCAAAAAATGTTGCACTGCCCAGAAAAAGTGAAATATTGATGAGCTCACATCAATCGCTAATGGCCCTGAACGCTTCCTTAAATCAGAGGTTAGCCGATGAATTATGAGCGATTCAAACTAATATTGAAGCTTGCAAGGCTCCGCTTCCTGATTCCAGGTATTCTGATCTATTCGTTGGGCGGGCTTATCGCGATTATCGATGGCGCTAGAGCTGACCCATTCAGATTCCTTTTCGGTTATACCATATTCGGCGCCGCACATCTATCAGTCTCGTTCAGCAACGACTACTTTGACCGTGAAGCAGATAAAATGGCGATACAGACCCAATTCTCCGGTGGGAGCGGGGTCTTGGTTCGTCACCCAGAGCTTTCAGGATTTGCGTTGAGATTTGCCATCTTCTTGATCTGCCTTTCGATTGTGATCGCTGTTCTTTTCGAAATCGTCTATTCATACGGACCTCTCTTCTTGATTCTAGTGGCCTTCGGATCGTTAATGGGATGGTTCTATACCGCACCCCCTCTCAAGCTAGCGTATCGCGGCGCGGGCGAGGTCTCGAGCGTCATTGCCACCGGCCTAATCATGCCGGTAATGGGATACTATGTAATGGCCGGTCGGATCGATGCCAGCATCCTGGCCTTATCGTTCCCGTTGATGTGCTACGCATTGTTCTTCATACTGAGCGTGGAACTTCCGGACATTGAGGCCGATCGGCTCGGTGGGAAGAGGAATCTGTTCACCTTCAAAGGCAGGATGGCGGGCATTGTGACCGCGATTATTGCGACGCTATCGGCAACGGTGCTATTCGTCGTTCTTGCTCTTATGGGAACGCTTCGACCGGTGGAAATGTGGCTCTTTGTCCTACTGTCAATGATACCGTTGGCAGCAGCATTGCATGGTATGATAATACCATCAGAGGACAGGCGCCCTGTCGAACTTCAGGTCAAGCTGAATCTCGTTGCGTTGATGTTGATTCTGGTAGCAGTGGACATTTACCTGGGAACATTGGCTTGATTGACATAACAATATCACCAGGCATCTCGCAACAAATAAATATGAATGCGCCATAGCGCGTTCAAGTGGTCAAATGAGTGACACGGTGATAGAAGTCGAAGGATTGGTTAAGAAGTATGGTGACTTCACGGCCGTAGACGGCATCAATTTCACGGTCAACGCAGGAGAAGTGTTCTCATTGCTCGGTCCGAATGGTGCGGGCAAGACCACTACCGTCGAGATCATGGAATGTCTGCGAACTCTGACCGGGGGCAGAGTTCACATCCTCGGTATGGATGTGACCAAAGACGCCCTAAAGATAAAGAACAGGATCGGGGTGCTACCGCAGGACTTCAACGCCTTCGAACTGCTTACGGTGAAGGAGAATATCGAATACTTCGGAGGAATGTTCGATCGACAATTGCCCGCTGATGACCTGATCAAAGCGATGGACCTTACCGAGAAGAGGGACGAGTACTTCAAGAACCTCTCTGGAGGTTTGAAGCAGAGGACGGGCGTGGCCATATCCATGGTCAACGATCCGGAGATCATCTTTCTGGACGAGCCGACCACTGGCCTTGATCCCAGAGCGAGGAGGGATGTGTGGGCTGTGGTCAAGGGCCTGAGAGAGCGAGGAAAGACCGTCATTCTTACCACACATTACATGGAGGAGGCGGAAGTGCTTTCAGACCGGTTGGGAATAATCGACCACGGCAAATTCATTGCATTGGGCACTCCACGGCAGATCATCGACACACATGGCACTGGCTCAAGATGCATAATTTCTAATTGCGACAATTCATGCTCCACCACCCTTAAGGAACAATGGCCTACCTTGGAGTCAAAAGGAGGGGACATCATCATCCGATTAGAGAATAAGAACGCCCTTCCAGAGATCATATATGCGCTTGATAGAAGCGGCGGCAATTATGACCAGATCCAGGTGACCCGGCCAACCTTGGAGGATGTCTTCCTAGCCCTCACCGGCAAGAAGCTCGCCACCGAGGAACCGGAGCCCGAAATCGGCAAAAAGAAGCGCTCGAAAAGGAGGGGCGATTAAGATGGCGAACCGCATCCTTGTCGCTCTCAAAGGCGAGGCCAGGGGATTCTTCAGAGCGAAAAGCACCGTCTTTTGGACCATCGCGTTTCCATTGCTCCTCATCCTGCTCTTTGGAGCGATATTCAGCAACACCGGAACCGGCAAAGTGGACCTTTACGTCCAAGACCTGTCCGATTCGCAAGCATCGCATTCATTCGTGCAGAACATCGCTGCAATCGATTCAGTAAACCTTATTGAAATCAACAAAACAGTCAGCCTGGACCAATACATCAAGGACCATTCACCAACGGCTGTCCTGGTCATTCCTATTAATTTCGCGCAGGCTTTCGTACCGGGAGCTTTACTTAATACCACTACCTTGCTGGTGAGGCTTGATCCGACCCAACAATCGGCAAGTGCCGTCTATAGCATAGTCAACGGGTTCGCCGAGCAGGCTAATCTGGCGATCGCTGGCGGAACTAATGTCATTACCACGGCGAGGGGAGATATCACTAACACTCAATTCAATTACATTGATTTCTTCATTCCTGGGGTCATTGCACTGACCACGATGACAACTACCGCCTTCTGGATGGTCTCGGTCATGACAAGGTACCGCAACAACGGCATCTTCAAGAAGCTCACCACAACGCCCATCACCAGAGCGGAATGGCTGGCGTCCCAGATCCTCTGGCAGCTGGTCGTGGTATTCATCTCAGTAGGGGTGATAATCATAGTCGGCATGCTAGCCTTCAACACTCATATGACCCTGAATGCAGTGGCTATCATCACAATAATCCTGTCGTCGGCGGCGTTCTCGTCGATGGGCATGATCATCGCGCGGTTCATCCACGATGAGGAGTCAGCCTCTGCAGCGGCCAATGCCATCACCTTCCCTATGATGTTCTTGGCAGGGATCTTCTTCCCAGCATCGCAATTCCCCTCATGGCTAGCGTCTGTGGCAAATGTTCTGCCGCTGACGTATGTGGGCAACGCTTTGAGGGATTCGATGGTCTACAACAACATGAATTCGGCGATAGCTAACATGTTAGTCGTGGCCGTATTCGCGATCATCCTATTCGTCGCCGGTGTGCTTCTTAGCAAGTGGAAGACCGAGTAGGCAAACCCCTTCCGTCATTTCCCTAATCCTTGCAGCAACAGAGCTTGGTTTGATGGAGGCATTGGCATCCAAAGTGGTCAGCTGAAAGTGATTAATACCATGTTAATCATTCACAGGCGGACGGTGGGGAGATGAAATTGAACGGATCCGACAGGTCACAGATAATGACCCATTCCGATATCCGCGCCATGACCATCGAATGCGCCAAGGTCAAGGGCATAAACCTGGCCCAAGGCGTCTGCGATCTTGACATTCCACCTCTGGTGGTCGCGGCGGCCAAGAAAGCTATAGATGATGGATGGAACACCTACACCCGATTCGACGGGCTCCCGGTCCTTCGCGAAGCGATAGCCAAGAAAGTGAAATCATTCAACCGTCTGGAGGCAGACGCCGAAAAGAACCTCATCTGTTCGGAAGGTACGACCGGGGCAATGTACGCCACATGCCTGGCGCTCTTGAACCCAGGAGATGAGGTCATCGTCCCAGCGCCCTATTATCAATACCACTGCTTCACGCTTCAAATGGTCGGTGCCAAGCCCATAACGCCGAAATTAGGTCCACCTCCCGAGTGGAAGTTCGATGCCAACGCCATCCAAGAGACCATCACCAAGAAAACCAAGGCGATTATCATCAATACGCCGTCGAACCCGACTGGAAAGGTGTATTCGAGGAGTGAGCTAAACGCCTTGAGGGACATTTGCGTTGACAACGACCTTTTCTGCTTCACCGACGAAATCTACGAGTATTTCATATATGATGGCAAGCAGCACATTTCGCCTGCATCGATCGATGGCATGGAGCAGAGAACCATCACGATCTCTGGCTACTCGAAATCGTTCAGTATCACCGGATGGCGCGTGGGATATGCTCATTGTCACGAGAAATGGAAGAACACCATCGGTTACGTTAATGACCTGGTCTACGTCTGTACGCCAACACCATTCCAGATAGCGACGGCGCAAGGGATCGAGGAGTTGCCTCCTTCCTATTACTCTGGTATCTGTGAGGAGTATGCTGGGAAGCGGACCATGATGCTCGATGCCTGTAAGAAGGCTGGTCTGGAAGCCTACAAACCTGAGGGCGCCTATTACGTCCTCGCTGACGTCTCATCAGTTCCAGGTAATACGGCCAAGGACAAAGCATTGCACATCCTAAAGAAGACGGGAGTCGCGGCTGTGCCGGCAACTGCCTTCTTCCCTGATGATGCTGGAGACAAGATGGTGAGATTCTGTTTCGCTAAGCGCGATCCGGTTCTCAAAGAAGCCTGCGAGCGATTGGCGAAGCTCTGATCGAAACTCATTGAGCGCGATAAGCATCTGACTATTTGCTCGATGATGAGAATCCCGTCCACGCGAATCAAGTCTTCTTGGCGGCAGCATCAGGTCCATAGGACTTGCATGGAACACCCCAGGATTGCGAGATCAACTTGCCATATTCCTCGCCCTCTCATTCTAAGAAGGATTATTGAAAGTGCGACCCCCTGGATATTAGGATGCGGCGGCAGCGTATGCCTAATCGCGGGAATATAGAACGGATCAAATCACCTGAGCGTCGCCATCCCGATCGCATCGTCACCTGACCAGATCCACGGGGCATAACAGTCCGCTGATGTCAATTCCTGATTGGCCGGAAGGATGGCATCGCCCATCTGGCCATTTCGGGCCCAGCAAGTCAGCCCGAACATCATCTCCCATAATTGATAGCGCTCCCGAGACTCGCGGTAGCCGAGCTTGTGCAATAGGCCCACTGTCTCTCGCTTCGGGCTTTCCACCCAGAGCGAACCAGCGCCTCCTTCGGATACAAAGTCGCTGATCATCATACTCGCGATCGATCGTCTCCTCTGTTCCTCTACCACGAATATCTGCGAAATGAACCTTGGAACATAAACATCCCTCGTTGCATGGGCTGAGTATTCATATCGCCCATCTTCCGAAATGCAATAGCCCACCGCTTCACCATTCCTTCCTCTTCTGAGCCACGCAAGTTTCGCTTTGTCTTTCTTGTCATCGAACCAAACGAACCCTGGGTTTTCGCTTCTGGCGCATAATTGTAGGCCGTGAAGTATCGACCGTTCCTTGTAGTCGCGCACCGGAACGAACCTTATCGTCTCATTCTGTCCTTCCACATTTACGTCTTGCCTGTCTCCAATCGACTTCTTACCGAATCCCTGTCGGTCAGG
>PNBI01000064.1 GCA_003135935.1 Methanomassiliicoccaceae archaeon | reverse complement strand
ATCTTTATCTTTAACGGCGCTAACACTATTAACGCCGCTAACATACTATCCTGCCCATTTTTTGAGCAGCTAGGGAGGGCTAAATAAGAATAGAGAGCAAATTGAGAAGGCATCGAAATGGAAACCATACAAGAGAAGAGGTTCATTGGGGTGGTACGTTCTCATCCCTCAAACATTGGTGGAGCGGATCGGAATTTTGAAGTCGAAATAATAGCAAAGGACCTTGGAGCTGCAGAAGCGGAGATGGTCCAGATAATAAAGAAGAAGGGAATTTCAATCATTGATGGGTATTCCATCAAGGAAGCCAAAACACCATAGAACAACAGTCATCCTCAGCCTGTCTAGATTGTCGAGTGCTTCGGGTAAGTTCATGAAAGCGGCCAATCGAATAGCGTTAACAGAGCTTCTCTACCAATTCTTCCTTCGGCTCTTTCCCTCATGTTCCTAATGAAATCGGATTTGCTATCGCCGCCGATCCACAAGCTTGGTGTTTTCCAGGCTACGGCATTCGTGCGACCACTCATTTCCCGCTCGAGATGATCGCATCCGCCAGCTCGCCGATCTGCTCTGGTGTAAGCGTCTCAACCCTTAGATCCCCGTAAGGAAGGCTCGGGATGACCTCCTTCGGCGCCTGCCCGGTGATCTTGAGTATGGTCGATATCTTCTTGCGGCGATGCTGGAAGAGCACATTTACCAGAGTGAGATAGAACCGCTCGTTCATCACCTTGAACGGCGCAGGCCTCGGTTCCAGAAGGACGACGCTAGAATCGACTTCCGGTTGCGGCCAGAATCGCGAACGAGGCACGTTCTCAAGGATTTCGCATTTCGCTCGGTAGTAGGTGTTGACGCTCAGGCGCGAGTAGTCGTCGCTTCCGGCCTTCGCTGCCATGCGCTCCCCGAACTCGCGCTGCACCATGATGATGCCGCGCTCGAACTCGTAATCCAGCAGCTTGAAGATCAGCGGCGAGGAGATGCTGTATGGCAGATTGGAGATGAAGCGGTCGAATTTGGGCCATTCGAGCTCGAGGGCGTCGCCTTCGATCAGCTCGATCTCACTGCCGAATCGTTCCTTCAGGTAGGCGATCGTCCCCTTGTCCAGCTCGATGCATTCGACCTTCGCCTTGTGCAATAGCAGCTTAGTGAGAACGCCCAGCCCCGGGCCGATCTCCATAACGACGTCGGAAGGCTCGATGCCGAGGTACTCGACCTCGCGCTCCGCCACTCGATCGTCGACCAGGAAGTTCTGACCTTTCGCTTTGCTGGGGGAGATGCCATACTGACCCAGAATGAGCTTGATCTCGCTAGGGTTCATGCTCAGCGCGCCACGAAGATGTGGTATTTCTGACTCGGGTCGGATAGCTCGATCTCGATGCGCTTGGCTATGACCTTCTCCGGGTGCTTGAAGGACGTCACGCGCTTGGCGATGTCCTCGAAGCTTTTGAACGGGCCTTTCTTCCGCTCCTCGATGATGGCCCACATGGTCTTCTTGCCTAGGCCGGGGAGCAACTCGAGCATATGGAACCGGGTGGTTATCGCCTGCGCTTCGTTGTAGAACAGCACGAACCGCACCTCGTTCTGCTTGGTCACGTCTATCACGACGAACGGCAGCTCCGAATGTGCCGCTGCGGTCAGCTCCTCGTACGATACGCGTCTCTTGACATGAGCGACCTTATCGCGCAGGTTCGGCTCTTTGCCGATGTAAACTCGCTCGCCGATGCCGATGATCGCTCCCGGCTTGGGGACCAGCTCGAAGAGCTTGAACTCCGTCTCACCTAGGGCATAAGCTAAAGGCTCATGCTTGAACCCCCGCTCGGCTGGAAGCCCCTGCGGTAGGTAGTCTAGGATATGTGCGTAGTCCTCCATCTTCTCCACCACCAGATCAAACGTGCTTCTTGACTATCGTGATCAACGCATCACTTTGTTTCTTATCGAGTATAAGCCTTTCCTTGGCAAAAAGGACTCGCACGTCCTCCGGGTGGACCGGCAAGAGGTCTACGATCTTCGTAGCCAGCGCATCCGTGACGAAGTCCAGTTCCTTCAATTCCTTGAAGAGCTTCTTGGACTGCGGCAAGGTCAGCTTGGCGAACTTGGTGGCATGGTCGAGGGAGACCTTCTGCTCGTTGCTCAGCTCGGGACGGAGCTTTATCTCCGCCTCAAGGAGCTCCTTCACTTCTGCCAAGGACACTGGGTGCTCGTCTGCCATTTCCGCACCCTCAGTTGACCTTCTTCATGTGCTCTGGTGTGGCGAGGACTGACTTGATCTTGTTGCCGTCCTTGACGGCGAGCACGAAGGCGTGGCCCTGTGTTCCGATGACCGTCCCGGTCTTGCCGTGGAAGCGTATCGATGGCATGCCGTGGTGCACGCTGGAGTCGAGGTAGATATGCGCCTTCTCTCCTATTTCGAAAACTTGGAACTCATGCGTGATCGGAGAGAGCCCTCTGTTCCGGGGCTTCTTGCTCAGTATCTGCCTGGAATGCTTCCTTGCGCCGTGTGATGACCTTACCATGCTAATCCCTTCGTGTCATTGATCGAACACCGCTATCACGTCCAGCGCCTTGACCGAGCAAGGGACGCCGAGTAGCTCGGATAGGGAGGGTGTGGTCCTGCCATTGTCGCCGTGGACGAACTCCTTCACATACGTGCCGGACTCCGTTCTCACGCGCAAGGTCAGGTCCTCGCCGTCGAACGCTTCGACCTCGAGGTCCACGATCTCCCGTACCCGGGCCAAGTCCGCACGCCTATGGGCAACGCGAGTTGGCGTCTGCTGGGTGATACGTGTATGCTTGAGCGATAGGATAACCTCATCAAGTTTTTCCTTATTAACTTTACCATCCACCGATATCTGGGCCCGATACTCCTTCTGAGGTGAATCCTGCTTTATCTGGCGGACCTCGTCCCGGCTCGAGGATCTCAGTCCTTCGACCTCGATGCGCTCTTTGCCGTTCTCGTTGATCTTTTGCTGCAGATCCGCGAGGTCGATATGCCGCTTCTTCGGGTCCCGGATCTCGAGCACGAACGGACGTCCGCTCCCCAACATCCGGGCGTCGATGTCCTCCCGCCCCATGCCGTGGAAGAAGTGGTCCTCGCCTTCCGCCGCTGCGAGAAGGATGTCCCCGATCAGCTCCTGGACCGATGTTTGGTACATTTTTCCGGTTCCATGGCACTTCTCGCAGCCCTTGCCCCGGCAACGGTTGCAGGGCCAACGGGTCTGCGGCAGCTCGCGCGAGAACTTGCGATAGCGTCCGTAGACGAACAAAGGTGAGATGTCGATGTCGACGTGCGCGAACCTGGTGTCGACCAATGCGACGACGTCCGGCGTGGCGAACTCCACTTCCTGGGGGATTCGAGCTTGAACGGCCTTCCCGATCTCCTGGTTGAGCTCTGCCTTGATAGTTTCGGCGGTATCTTGCCCGACCTCGGACCAGAGATGCTCCTCCTTCTCAGCGAGGAGGGGGTCGACCCTCGTTCCTATTAGAAAGGTGTCGAACTCCAAGCCCTGGAGCCTCTCGACGACGGAATCGGCGAAGCGCGGGACCATCTCGAAGATATCGTCGCACACCGAGCACTTGACATGAGGGGGCAATGAGTCCTTGTCCTCCATGACCCTTGTGAATTGTAGGGCCATCCGGATGGACTCTCCCCGTTCCCGGTCCGATAGGCCGGTATCGACGTGAGCGAACAGGCGGCCCAGGCAGTGATCGCATAGATCGTGCGCTAACGCCTTCTCCGCCTTCTCCAACAGCTCGCTCATCGTCCCGCCAATAAGGCTTGGATTAAAAGACCTTGTGCTTTCTCCGCCTTCCTCCGGAACGCGGGTCATGAAGAATGATATCATAATGATTTGCCAGATAATTACATCCGAACCATCGCCAGGTTTTTAAAAAGCACAATTGAATAATACTCGACTCGGGTAGTATCTTCACGGGGGTTTAGAACATGCACGTGATGCAAATATCGAAGCACAGCCCTGAGACATGCCCGGACTACCACCCGGAATACAGGAAGATATCCATCACCTGGGGTGAGAAGTTGGAACCCACGGCGGCCAAGTATGGCGTGAAGATTGTCGGAGTATACAACGATCATCCTGCCCACTTGGTCTACATCATCTATGATACGCCGAAGATGGAGAACCTGATGGGGATGATGATGGAGCCAGATATGATGGCGCCATTGTCCTTCAGCAGCAGCACCCTAAAGGTCGTCATGACCCTGCCTGAAATAATGGCAATGATGAAGAAGTAAGTTCTGACATCAGGCAAACCCCTTCCTCTCCTTTTATCAGCGATTCACGACGCTATTCGAGTGGAGAAGAGTGATTTCGACGGTTGGACGTGGTCGTCACTCGATCACTTCAAATTCTCTGGGTTAAGCCCTATTAGCTCGTCGAGGACGAACAGGCCGTCCTTCCTTACCAGGACATCGTCGAAGTACAGTTCCCCTCCGCCGCATTCCTTGGTCTGGATCAGGACGATGTCCCAGTGATGGCGGGACTTGTTTCCATTAGGCGCCAGATCGTAAGAGTTCCCTGGGGTCAAGTGGATGGAACCAGCTATCTTCTCGTCGAACAGGACGTTGAGCATCGATTTGTTAATGAACGGGTTCAGACCTAAGGCGAACTCGCCGATGTATCGGGCGCCTTCGTCACTGTCCAGGATGGCGTTCATCTCTGCCGTCCTGGAGGAGCTGGACTCCACGATCCGACCGTCCTTGAAACGGAAGGCGATGTTTTCATAGATCTTGCCCAGGTATGCGGAGCGGGTGTTGTACATGATCGTGCCGTTGACAGAATCCCTGATCGGCGCGGTGAACACCTCACCATCCGGCAGGTTGAAGTTACCAGCGCATTTGATCGCCGGCATGCCCTTTATCGAAAACTCAAGATCGGTCCCTGGTGCCACCAGGCGCACCCGGTCGGTCCTCCCCATCAGCTCGACCAGCGGGTCCATGGCCCTGGACATCTTGGAATAGTCCATGGTGCAAGCATCGAAATAAAAATCCTCGAAGGCCGCGGTGGACATCTCTGCGCTCTGGGCTGTTGATGGCAGGGGCCAGTTCAGAAG
>PNBI01000017.1 GCA_003135935.1 Methanomassiliicoccaceae archaeon | reverse complement strand
GACCAGGACACCCATTGCCCGGCGTGCGGGAAGGTCGTAGTTTCGCGCAAGGCGGAAGAGCCGACGGAAAGAGTGTTCGTAAGAAAGGAGCAGGTGAGCCGCTTCTGTCCGACCTTCGCCAAAGTCGAAGTATTTACAATTGATGGATGCTGTCCGCAGTGCGGAGAGTCTTTACCGATTCGTGAAAACAAAGTATCTGGCTAAAATTAACGATTGTATCGATAGAATTGTGGATGGTACATCCATCCATAAAAGGCTTTATTACAATCGATAGTGATGCGATGGCCAACTTCTTTCATTATTCGGGAGGATAGTGCATGAGTGAGACACTGCAAAATTTNNGTCAAGGGAAAGATAAAAGAGGCCAAGCCATTGGCCGAGAAAGCCCTTGCCGAAGGAATAACTGCGAAGGTAATTATCTTTGAGGGACTGAACAAGGCGATGGAGATCGTAGGCCAGAAGTACGAAAAGAAGGAGTACTATCTGCCCCAGGTCCTGCTGTCCGCCCAGACCCTCTACCAAGCTCTCGATGTAGCATTGCCGAAGCTCGACAAGACCTCCGCCGGAGCACAGGGAAAGGTTGTCATGGCAGTCGTTGAAGGAGACGTTCACGACATCGGCAANNATCGGCAAGAACATCGTGAAGGCGATGTTGACCGGTGCGGGTCTGACGATCTTCGATCTGGGAAGAGATATCCCGGTCAAGAACATCGTCGAGAAGGCCAAGGCCGAGAACGCCAACATCATCGCGACCTCCACCCTCATGACCCCGACGCTGGCAGGCATGAAGGAGATCGAGAGGATGATGAAGGAAGGCAACCTGAAGCCGAAGATCAAGTCTATGGTCGGCGGCGGTGCAACTTCCAGGGAGTTCGCCAACCAGATCGGATGTGACGGTTGGGCGTACGACGCCAACGAAGCGGTCAAGGTCGTCGCAGACCTCCTGAAGCACTAAATTGCTTCACCTTTCCAATTCTTTTTCTTTCCTTTTTTTAAAGCCGATTCATCTGCTTCAGCCTGCCATCATTTTCGTGACGTCGTTGTTCCAAATACAGTAGGCAAAGGCTCCGCCGACCGAAGCCGCCAGTCCGATGATAAGGTTCTGTTCGACCGCGGTCTCGCCGGAAAGGGGGTTGAACGATGACAATCCAGAGTAGATGATTGACACGATCCCGACCACGATCAAGAGAAGTGCCAGAGCCCTCAATATTCCTGGGATGAAACCAATGGCCTTTCCAAATGATCCAGGGAGCTTGTCCCGATAAGTAAATAGGAGCATGGCTAGGACGGCCATTCCGAACAGCCATTCGTACACGCTCCCGATCTCCATCGCAAACGATTCTCCGATGTAGTTGGGAAAATGGTGCAATCCGAAATCGCCCAGGAAGGGGTAGAAAACAGTCACCGGCAGCTCCCACATCGAATCCAAAGCAAGATGGGAAAGCACCCCAGCGGCCAGACCCATCATGATCCATGATCCTTTCTTTTGATGGTACGCGATGCCCACTGCGATCAAGGCGATAAAGAACAGGCCACTGTGCGCGTATATCCTTCCATAATCGATCGAACTGTTCAGGATGATATGTCCCAGGGGCTTGTCTATCAGGTCGGGAAGCATGCTCCCGATCACGGTCAGAGCGATAACCCTGCGGTCGTTGAGCAACCGGAAGGCCACCAGCCCGATGATAGAGCCAATGAAAAGATGGCACATCAACAGCATTGCCCATGCAATCTCTGGAGTTCTATTAAAGGAGAACGAATCCAACTGTTTAAGGCCGTTGAAAAAAGCAACCAGATCACATCAAGAAAAACCATTGTTTTTCCAATACAACGCATCATATCTTGCATTTTCGATTACCCTTTCTCCCCTATCTTAATCTGGTTCATATGTCCGGTCAAACAGCTCAGAAACCTTATTGACCTTGCTTGTGCTTTTTACCTTCATTCCACGGAGCGAATTCTTCTATGGCATCATCTGGTAACCGAACCTTGGGGCTTGGGATCGACACGGGCGGAACATTCACCGATGCGGCGATCATTGACATGGAGACGATGGAGGTCCTGACCAAGGCGAAGTCGCCCACCACCTACCAGGATCTTTCCATCGGTCTTTTGGGGGCGGTCGACGGAGTCATCGCTTCGGGAAAGTTCACCGTCGACGAGATCAAGATCGTGGGGCTGTCCACCACCCTGGCCACGAACTCAATATTGACCGGAAAGGGCGGTCAGGTGGGGCTCATCTGCATCGGCTGGAGCCCGGACCGGGATTGGGACATGGGCACCAAGGTCATCGAGTCTGTGGAGGGCGGACACACGGTGCGGGGCTATGAGAACCAGCCCCTGGACGTTGCCGCGCTCGACAAGGCGATAGGCTCGATGGTGCACAAGGTCGATGCGATTGCGATCTCCAGCATTTTCAGCGTTTATAATCCGGACCATGAGGAACGCGCCCGCAAGGCGATCATGGATATGGCCAACATGCTCACGGTCACCGGCCACGACCTGACCACCGAACTGGGCATAAAGGAGAGGACGATCACCGCGGTCCTGAACGCCAAGCTCATCCCGATAATCGGGGACTTCCTGAGCGGCGTGGAGCATTCCATGGAGAAGAGGGGGATCAAGGGGCAGATCATGGTCTACAAGGGCGACGGGTCGCTCATGAACATAGCAGTGGCGCGGGGAAGGCCGGTGGACACCATACTGTCGGGACCGGCGGCCAGCCTGATGGGCGGAAGGCTGCTCTCGAAGCTGGAGAACTGCATCG
>PNBI01000027.1 GCA_003135935.1 Methanomassiliicoccaceae archaeon | reverse complement strand
GTTGTGATCGAATCGATTTTCGGCGTCCAGGACGAGGTGATAATGGTCTTCCTCTTTCTGTTGGCAGTGCTATTGCCGGTGAGAGGGAACGGCCGTTGGAGCGCACTGACCGTTGCCATAGGCATCTGGACCAAGGTCTTTTCCGCTTTATTCTATCCGATATTGCTCCTTAAGACCAAGGGGTGGCGGGAGAGGTTCATCCACTTGGGGATCATCGCGGCATTCTCCATCGCGATCTCGCTCCCGTTCCTCATCGTTGCGCCGAATGAGTTCCTGGCCTTCCCCACCTATTATTTCCTGGGGGGGTCGGCGGCGCCTGCTTCCGGTATCAGTGTCTGGGATTTCCTCGGAGCAGGCGGGTTGAGCGTCCCGGGGACCGTTCTGCTTGCAGTAGCGCTGGCAGGATTGATCGGCGGACTATGGTTGATAAAGAAGAGGGACCTGGAGATCTGGCCTGGCATCTTGCTGGTCATGGTCATCTTCCTGATCTTCTACTCCCGCATCGTCGTTGGTTACTACATCTTGCCAGTGGCGCTATTGCTGGTATGGGCCGTGGACGATCGCAAGATGCTGCTCAAGACGTTCCTTCTGTACATGCCTATCTTCGCCAGCTTGGCATTCACCCGCGACACTCGCTTGGGTCATGCCGTGATCAATGAGCCTTGGTCCTGGGCGGCTGGATTAGCGTTGAGCCTGCTTGGGACCCTGATGCTGATCGACCTCACCCTCCAAGCGCTCAAGAAGAGACCGTTCATCTACCGTTCGAAGGAAGAAGGCGAAAGGACTGCCCCGCCCTAATGATCGGGGATCAATTCCTTCTCGCAGCCCATTTGAGTGCCGAGCCGATGCCACGATAGTAGGCCATCAACCCGCCCCTGACCTTCTGTATCGCGATCATGCCAGAGTAGTAAGGGAGCGAGATGATGAACTGCCCTAGAAAACAGGTATAACGCTCTGGCCATGGCACCCGCTTCAGGACCAAGAGGATCATATTCCGAGCATAGAGGTAGGAGCGCTGCGGGGTCATGATGTTCGAACCTGGAACGCCCAAAGAGCTGGACACTTTATGGCGAACCATTGCGCCTGGCACGTATAGCGATCCGGCTCCAGCAGCCCGCGCCCTGAACCCGAATTCGATGTCCTCCGCATACATGTTGAAGTCCTCATCGAAGCCGCCAATCCGCTCGATCAGCTCTCTCCTCACCATCAGCGCACAGCCGGTGATGAAATCGCACGGACCCTCCGTCCCCCCGCCATCATCCAGTTGGTCCATGCCCGGATGCTTGGAATACCCCAAGAACCGATTATAGCTTCCTCCGGCGAACCAAATGTTATTGCTATCGTAATAGAGGATCTTCGGGCCGGCCAATCCACAGCCAGGAGTGCGCTGGAGCGCCTCGATGAGCCTGCTTGCACATTGCTCGGCGATCACCGCATCGTTGTTCAGAAAGAAGATGAAATCGGGGTGATGCTCCAATGCCATTTTCAGACCGGCGTTTGCGCCCTTGGCATATCCCAAGTTGCTTGACATCTGGTGCAGTTCTGCCTCAGGGCACTCCGCAACTATCCGAGCGGCGGAATCGTCTGTGGATCCATTGTCGATAACGATCACGTGATTGTTCTCGACCCCTCCCTGCCTCAAAGAACGCAAACATTCTATGGTGTCGCCCGCCCTGTTCCAGTTCACTACGATGGTGCACAATTTCGGGCTCGGTGACATCGCTTCGACCATAATCTATGAAACCTTAATCTTTGGGAATTCCTCGCCCGATGACTTCCTCTCTGTCCGCCTTGCCTCAATCCCGATCTTGGTATCTCATCAGTCCCATGAGAATCGATAACTTCACCCTTTGAATAATGAGTGGACGTCTCAGGCTCCAAGTCCCGCAGGTGGTATGGACGACTGCAAACGATTCCCTATGTTTCTTCAGGACCCGTTTCATCGTCTCATAATAGCTACCACTTCTGAGTGACTGATTGTTCGATCTATGATAGCCAGGAAGAGGAAGGACGAAGACACCCAGGCCGTTTTCTAATAGTGTCAAGGACATATCGACGGCGTAGAGATGCCAGCTGTCACAAGTTTTTTCGTCAAATTGGAAGCGCGCAAAAACATCCCGCGGAATGACGATCAAGCATTCATCAAGCGTCTGCACCCTCGTTACCTCGCCGACGTTAGATTGACTGACTCTTTTCGGAATCGGCCATCGGTCCTTGATGTTCGACACGATCTCCTTGCCCTCCCCTTTTCCCGCCGCTCCAGCCGCACCGAGGTTCTCTGTCTCAAGCAATAGCTTTTCGCACTCTAGTAGCCAATCGCTCGACTCGAACACGAAGTCCTGGTGCACGAACATCAGGATGTCGCCCTTCGCGTCTCGAGCACCCCAGTTCAACGCGGATGCGGCGGAGCTCCACTCACCTGCCGAGTTATCGACGACGATGAGCTCATGCTCTCCCTTCTGCACATTAAGATCATTCAGCAGACAGTCGTTCAGAGTCTTCTTGTCATTAGAGACGCAGATAACAGAGATCAGAACAGACCACCGACCATCATGGTATGCGCTCCCGCAATTTGGAGCTTATCTCCGGAACGAGCGAGATTTTCTTCTCGCTCCTAATGTGACAAGAAGAGCGGGGTTCATCAAAAGTTAATACTCTGGAAAGGATACGGAAACCGGATGAGCGGAGATAGACACGTCATCAGGTCGAAGGCGCCGTTGCGCATCAGCTTCGCCGGAGGTGGCACCGACGTGGCTCCGTACGTCGATGAGCACGGAGGCACGGTCCTCTCCTCCACCATCGGAATGTACGCCTATTGCACCATCTCGCCCCGGGACGATAAGCAGATCAAAGTGCGCTCATTGGACATGGCCCGGGATGAGAATTGGAAGGCTGACGGGCGGATGCTCCAATACGACGGCAACCTAGATCTCATCAAGGCAGTGCTCAACCACTTCGAGGTCGAACAAGGCTTCGACATGTTCCTGCATTGCGACGTCCCCCCTGGGTCAGGCTTGGGCGGAAGTTCGACGGTCATGGTCTCGCTCATCGGCGCGATCTCGGAGTGGCTGAACGTCCCATTGTCGCAGTACGACATGGCGAAACTGGCGTTCAAACTTGAACGCGAGGAGCTGGGCTTCGCCGGCGGTAAGCAAGATCATTATTCCGCGGTCTTCGGTGGCTTCAACTTCATGGAGTTCAAGAAGACCGATACAATTGTAACGCCATTGCGCATCAAGAACGACATTTTGAACGAGTTGCACTATCACCTACTCCTCTGCTATACTGGTCAGACCAGGGATAGCGCGAACATCATCGAGGACCAGCGGATCGGGATGGAGGCGGCGGAGCGCCCGGTCATCGAGGCGCTCGACAACGCGAAGCGGCTGGCCTACGAGACCAAGGACGCGCTCATGAAGGGGGACATCCGACGGATCGGCGAGCTGCTGGACGAGAGCTGGCAGCATAAGAAGAAGTTCACCGGTCACATCACGAACCCCTATATCGATTCCATTTACGAATCGGCCAAGCAGAACGGCGCCATCGGAGGGAAGATCTCTGGCGCTGGTGGCGGGGGCTATATGTTCTTCATCTGTGAGTATGACCGCAAGTACCTGGTAGCCGACTCGCTGCAGAAACATGGCGCTCAGATAGTCAACTTCAATTTCGACAAGCATGGGTTGCAGACCTGGAGATACCGGGCATGAGCCAGCTGGTCTCAAGGGAGCTGGAGGAGAGCGCTGAAGCTATAGCGGGAATCGAGGTCGAGCAGGTACTGACGATCGCCCGCATCCTGACCAAAGCATTCCGGGAGGGAAGGAAGCTGGTGCTGTTCGGGAACGGGGGCAGCGCAGCTGACGCGCAGCACATCGCCGCCGAGTTCTCCGGACGATATGCCATGGAAAGGAAGGCGCTCAACGCCATCGCCTTCACAAACCTGTCCGCGGCGACGGCGATTAGCAACGATTATTCCTACGAGCGGGTGTTCGAGCGCCAGGTGGAAGCGAGCGTGCATCAGGGCGATGTGGTCGTGGCGATCTCCACCTCCGGTAATTCTAAGAATGTCATCCTGGCCGTCGAGACGGCGAAGTCACTTGGGGCAATCACCATCGGCCTCACCGGGAAGGCGGGCAAGTTGAAGGACATCGTCGACGTCCCTCTGATCGTCCCGTCGACCCGGAGCCCCAGGATCCAAGAGGGCTACATGTCGGCAGCCCACGTCATCTGCGGCCTAGTGGAGAAGGCAGTGTTCGGCAAGTCGGCGGTGTTCGTGGACCGGGACGACACCCTGGCAAAGGACGTGCCATATTGCTCAAGACCTGAGGACCTGAAGCTGCTGGCAGGAGCGGGGCGGGCGATAAAGGGGCTCAACGAAGCCGGGTATCTGGTCATCGTGATCACCAATCAATCGGGCATCGGCCGTGGGCTTTTCGACGAGGCCATGCTGGAGAGGATCCACGACAAGCTCAAGTCCGAATTGGCAAAGAGCGGGGCGCACCTTGATGCCATCTACCATTGTCCGCACAGGCCAGAGGCTGGGTGCCGTTGCCGCAAGCCCGATCTGGGGATGATCGAGCAGGCAATGGCAGATTTCGACATCGATATCCTCAGCTCCTATGTGATCGGCGACAGCGACAACCACGACATGGAGCTGGCGAAAAGGATTGGTTGCCCAGGGGTCAAGGTCGGCGAAGGTTTCGGCCTGGCAGAGGCGGTCGATGGGATATTGAAGAGAAGATAGAACGTTCTCATTGCTTCTTAGCCACTAGGTCCTTGGTCGACGGTACCTGAGTCCATACTGCCGGATCCCCCTTGTCGAGGAACACGTACATAGAGGAATAGGCGCGGGCCATCGCCTCCAATGACATGGCGATGGTGAACTTGAACGGATGGCGGGCGTTTGCACCGAGGAAGCCAAGCATGGCGGCAAAGAGCAGCCTACGGTTCCAAGTTGGCACCTGGTAGTTGAACCAGCGCTTGAGGTACTTCTCCCCGATGTTGACTCTGGTCCGCTGGCTCCAAAAATCCGCCAGTGTGGTCGGCCCCTTATTGAAGACGATCGCGTCAGGGGCGTAAACGCTGCGCAGGCCGCGCTTCTCCAGCTCGATCCTGATCAGGTCTTCGTCCGATTGGGATGTGGTGGGCAGTTCCTTGTCCAAGCGGCGGAAAGCCATCAACTCCCCTATCTTGGGGTAGATCGACGAGATGCGGTGATGCATGTCCCATAGCATGTGGACCGCGAACCCTGTGATGCTCCTCTTGTCGTTGACCGGTACAGGGTGACCTCCGCTCACGCCGACGGTCTCGTCCTTGAAGGGCTCGAGGAGATGTTGCAGTGTGCTCTCGCCAAGCTGATTATCGGCGTTCACCAGGACGAGAATGTTGCCCTTTGCCTGCTTCAAGAACTCATTGATCGCCGAGTTCTTGCCCTCTCTTTTCTCCTGCCGGACTAAACGGAAGCGGCGGTCCTTAGCCTCGAATTGCCTTACGATCTCGTCAGTACCGTCGGTGCTACCGCTAGAGATGATCAATATCTCATCAATCGGGAATTCCGCGCCTTGCCGCATGATCGAATCCAAGCAGGCGCGAATATTGCGCTCCTCGTTGTAAGCGCACACACCGACAGAAACGGTAGGCATTCTAGCCCCCCATCATCAGCTAGGTTTATTATAAACGTGAATACTCCGCTCGATGCATTGGCCAGAGCTGCCAGTCGTTCTTTTCCAGACCATCGATTCCTGAAAATCCCATAACTGCTATATACTACGAGTCAATTCTTCTTATGAGTGGGTTATGGCATCGGGGGAAATCGACCTAGCTAAGTTCACTGTTGTTCTTCCAACTTATAATGAAGTTGAGAACATCTCAAAAATAGTGGAGGAATTGTTCCGCCTCTACCCCGGCATTTCAATTTCCGTCGTCGATGACGGATCCAAAGACGGGACCGCTGATGCGGTCCTTGCTCTCCAAAAGAAGCACGACCGCCTTACGCTAATGCAAAGGGCCCCTTTGGAAAAGGGCCTAACGGCCTCGCTGATGGAGGGGATCTCGTCCGTCAAGACGGATTATTACATTGTCATGGACGCGGACTTCCAGCACCCTCCTGCCTCGGTTGTGGACCTAATGAGCAAGGTGTCCGAAGGCGCTGACCTCGTGGTCGGAGTCAGGATCAATAGGGAGCCCCTCACCATCTCCAGAAGAATTGCCTCCACTGGTGCTCACAAGCTCGCTTCGAGCTATCTCTGGCTATGTCGCAAACAACGCTCCCTCGATCTGATGAGCGGGTTCTTCGGTGGCAGAACCAATGTTTCTCGTAAAGTGATTTTGGAGTATGGCAATAAGTTCGAGAAGAAGGGTTTCAAGGTGCTCTTCGACCTGCTGAAGCACGCCCCCCGAGACATCCATTTGGCGGAGGCGCAATTCGTCTTCGGCGTCAGGGCCGGCGGCGAATCGAAGCTGAATTCGGACATAATCCTCTCGGTCATGAAGCAGTGCGGACTGGCTGGGAAGATGCTCGGTACCTCGATCCAGCTGCTGGTCATCAGCAAGATGGCGAGGGTCATCGGATTGCTGATCCTCGTAGCGATCTTCGCTATCGTCATAGTAATGGGGACGCTACCGCATTCTCCGACGCCGTGATTTTTCCGAATTCGGGGGAATAGCAAGCCTTTTCTAATATCACTGACAAATAGACAGGCGATGACGACCAAGCAGTTCGAGATATACGTGCAGAACAAGCCTGGTGAGGTCGCGAGGCTTGCTGAGGTCTTAGCAAAGAACGCAGTGAACGTCCGCGGAATATCCACGGACCTGGGCGGGCCGAAGTCGATCATCAGGGTCATCACCGATGACGAGGCGAGCGCCCGGTCGATCTTAAAAGCCAATGGGATCGAGAATCAGGAAAGGGATGTGCTGGTGATCTCTATGTCCGACAAGCCAGGCGAGCTGGCAAGGATGACGAGGAAGCTTGCAAGGGCTGGCATCAATATCGAGAGCCTTTTCATTCTTGGGAGCAAGACGTCCGAGGTCCAGTTGGCGATAGGCGTGGACCAGAGAGAGAAGGCGCAGGAATTGCTCCAGAAGTAAACGCCTTAGCCACTATTTTTCTTCGCCCCATTCGTTTGGATGGAGATCACCATTATCGCAGCGACGATGAACACTCCTCCGATGGCAGTGAACAAGGTCGGTACCTCGCTGATAAGGATGAACGCGAACATCATCCCGAACACTATCTCCAGTAGCAGAATGATCGACGAATCGGTCGCACCCTTGCCCTTGAGTCCAGCGATGTAGAAGAGGAACGCTCCGGCGGTGCAGACCCCCGCAAGATAGAGGATCGATATTGCACCATCAATGTCGATGCTTGTACTTCCGGCCAAAAAAAGGCCGATGGGGACGCCGAATATTGCAGTTGTGGCGATGGCGCCGGCCGATGTCATGAAGACATCACCATGCTTCGCGATCGATTTCTTCTGGTATACGATATAGAAGGCCCAGATGACTCCGGCCAGGAAGACTATTAAGTTGCCGATGAAATTGCTATCCATCACCTCCTTGAAGTCACCCCCGGTGGAGATTATGATGACGCCGATCAGGCCTAGGCCCAGACCGTAGAAGGTATAGCGGGTCAGCGCCTCCTTCAGGACCACTGAGGCGATTAGAGCGACAAAGACCACGTTGATGTCGACCAACAGCACCGTATTGGTGGCCGTTGTTTGCGTCATCCCCACGTTCTGGAAGAATTGCCCGAAGGCGTTCAGCAGCCCAATGAGCCAAATGATCGGGTCCTTGAAGATCTTGAGGTCGAAGCGTCCCAGGATCAATGCCACCAAAAGCAGGAGCTCGGCGCCGACGACGAAACGCGTCAACCCCAGGTAGTACGGATCGACGTGGTCCAATGCGATCTTCGATGCGGCGAACGACGTCCCCCAAACGAAACTGGCGATGATGAGGAACGCCTCGTAGCGATCCACCCGAAGCCGCATGTGCCCCGATACTCCTATTATTATTTTAGGAAAACGGTGGACTATTCTAGCGTCCTTCCCTCAAGCTCGACCGGACCTTCGACCGTGACCCCATCCCCTAGAACGCAATTGGTCAACGTGACTTCGGAGCCAATTTCGCAACCTTGGCCGATGACCGATCCAACTATTCTGGACGCGCTCATCACCAGACACTCATCCATCAACAGCGAATCGTTTATCCTTACGCCGTCCTCGATCCTTGAGCTCCCCCCGATGGCCGACGAGGAGATGATCGCCCCCTTGCCTAGTGCAGCATTCTCCCCCAGGTAGACCGGGCCGGATATCTTGGCGCCTCTCCCAGAGAATTTTGTGGCGCAAATCCTCCCTTCCGACTCCACTCCTTCGACCCTCATCATGCTGCCACGGCGATCGGCCATTTGCAGGTTCGCGTCCAGCAGGTCCCTCGGCCGACCGATGTCCTTCCACATGCCCTGCAATCTAACTCCATAGAGAGGGTGGTCCATCTCCAGCAGCTTGGGGAAGAGGTTCTTGGAGAAATCGAATTTGACACCCTTCGGCACGTAACTGAAGGCTTCCTTCTGGATGACGTATACGCCGGCATTGATCAGGTTGGAGAAGACCTCGGCCTGCGCCGGCTTCTCCTTGAAACGGACGATGCGAGACTGCCGGTCCAAGCCAACGATCCCGTATTCTGAGGGGTTGCTCACCTCGGTCAAAGCGATCGTCACCATCGCCTTATGCTCCTGATGGAAGCTGATTACCTTCTGAAAATCGATGTCCATCAATGTATCACCCATCACTACCACGAAGGCATCGGGCAGCTTTTGCTCCAGCAGCTTCACGGCACCGGCAGTTCCCATCGGCGTCTCCTCGAACGCGTACTCGATGTTCAGGCCCATTGACTTCCCGTCGCCCAGCTGGTTGACTACCTCTTTGCCCTTATATGCGCAAGCCAGATCGATGACCTCGATCCCCGCCGCGGAAAGCGCTCGCAAGGAGTACTCGATGCATGGGCGGCCTAGCACTGGGAGCAAGGGCTTGGGGCGATTGTTTGTCAACGGACGGAGCCTCGTCCCTTCGCCGCCGGCGAGCACTACCGCCTCCCTCACCCCGCTTATCAATTCGTCCACCTTGCTGGTCTTGCGTCAGGACCGACGCCACGATATTTAAAAGTTTGATTGGAAAAGGACAACACATCAAACGAATAACTTCGCCACGTTGGCATTTCGCTTTGAACCGATGGCCTTGGCGACCGGAGTGCACTTGGTTCGCAGTAAATATAATACCGGCCGGACCGGCTCGTCCGAGAGCGATTCCAGATTGGCCATCCCCTTGGCAATTATCAGGTCCGCCTCATCGATTTCCTTCCTTAAGCGTGATCCAGCCCGCTTCAGGTCGATGCCGACCGCGAACTCCTCAGTGCTGATGAGCTCGTCGAAGCAGCTGTCCAGATGGACGCGAAGAGCATCCTCCATTGTTACATCCGTTAGGATTGGCTCTCCCTTCACAACACCGATGACCTTCGGTCCGAGAGCCTTGACCTCTTTTACAAGGAGGCGATCGAATACCGATTCCCCGCAATTGTCCAGAAGATAGACTACTTTTCCCGCTTTAGTGAGAAGCCTTCGGGCCTCCGGCAGATCGTTGATGGTGAGGCCCTCTTGTACCAGCGCTTCGAACTTCGCGCCCAGCTGCTCCGGCCTCTCGAAGCCGACGTCGATTCCGAAATCAAGCACGTTACCTGCGATCGAGCACAATGCCGCCGCTTCAAACCTATCCTTACTCCCCTGCACGAAGCGCTCCGTCCTCTCGAAGATGGTCTCCGCCGCTTCGTCGCTGCGCCGTTTCAGATCCTTGTAGGGGTCGTTGGAGCCGGATATTTCGTAAACTTTACGATGAACGGTGGTAGCCACTTCAGCCGAGTTGCGGTGAGACCAATCGGTATTGGAAAGGATGCTCATGCTGGCGCTAAGCGCCTCGGCCACTTTCTCCGGTGCTACCAGCTCCGTCTCATAGATGACACGATTAAGCAGGCAGGGAACGCATTCGGGGGAGAAGCGCATTGAAAGGCCGAAAAACATCGGGCGAGTTAAAGCATTCGTATGAGTTTGCTCTCCGCCGATTGCGTCTTGATGGCAAAGATAGAAGACCGTAGCGAACAATGGAAGGAGGCTGGGATTGGTATGAAATCATTCTTCACCTTCCTCTCAATCCTCGTCACAATCGCGATGATTCTTCCTTCGGGGATGGCATTCATCGATCAAAACCTGGGCGACCTTCGGTATGACCTCAACTTGGCACCCCCGCCCGCCCCGCCGGAAAGCGTGACGGTCAAACCTGGATCCGATTATGTGGACGTTTCCTGGGAGCCACCCGCTTATGATGGGGGCTCACCCATCACCGGCTACCTAATATTCATCGTTCAAGGCGAATGGGTTGGCGCCTATCCTGATACCGCCCCACCAGTGGGCCGGGTAGGACCGGACGACAGGACCTTCCGCCATTCCGGCCTGACCCCCGGGATCACCTATACATACTATGTGAAAGCAGAAAATGCACATGGATTGAGTGAAAGAGGCGGGTGGGAATGGGCGATTCCAGGCAAAACCCACCCTGCGGAGCCGACCTTGCGTGCCAAGGTGGGGAACAGCGCAATCTGGCTTTCGGGGACTGTGTCCGACCCAGGGGGAACGAAGATCCTCGGTTATCGTTTGTACAGGGGGATCCAGAATGGCAACCTTTCTCTCCTTTCTGAGATCGAGGCTCTATATGGAAATGAGAATTTCTATTACGAGGATAGAACGGTAATGAATGAGATAAGATATTATTATCGAGTCTCTGCATATAATTTGATGGGAGAGGGCAATCAATCCTCTCAGCTATCGGTCTTCCCAAGACCAGCCCCAACATCGGTCACTGTCTTCCCGCGCTCCGTCGACAATTGCGGACCGGTCACGATTATGATCAATTGGAGCGTTCCAGACGGATTTTCGTCCAATCTGACGGCTTTCAGAATCTACGGCGATCACATTCAAGGATTCGTTGAGGTGGGTCCGGCGAACCGATCGTACGAGGCGCACGTCTCGGGTGGATGGGGGTACCGGTTCCAGGTATCGGCACTATTCGATGACGGGAACGAATCCTTCGCTGAACCTGTCTGGGCGATGACACCAATGTGCGAAGGAGGGGATCCGGCTTCGATCTCTCCTTCCTGCTCATCGGATTTGGCGCATTCGTCGTGATCGCCCTTGTGTTAGTCGCCATCATATTCTATCATAGGCGTAAGCGCCAAGGATAGCTGTCCCTCTTCCCGATGCTTCCACAAAGCTTTATAGAGAGGCCAGATGCTTTTCCCGCGAGGGGAGAAATGCCGGATTCGATTACGTTGAGGGTGGCCCGGGCACATCACCAGTCCGAGGTAGGCTTCGGCCGGGCACGTATCGACGCCAAGACGCGCAAGGACCTGGGTGTCGAGGTCGGCGACGTGATCGAGATAGTAGGCAAGCGCTCCACCGCCGCCAAGGTGTTCCGGGCGGCGCAGGAGGACGAGAACAAGGCGATCATCCGCATCGACGGCATGATCCGCTCCAACGCTGGCGTCTCCATCGGCGAGAAGGTGGCGGTGACAAAGGCGGAGCCACAGCCGGCCGTGAAGGTGATGGTCGCTCCGAAGATACCTCAGGGTAAGCATGTCCGCTTCGGCACCGGCGTCGAAGAGCTCTTCAAGAAGGGGCTGACGAACCGTCCGTTGGTCAAGGGGGACGAGATAATCATCCCCAACATCGCCCTGATGGGCGGATTCTTGCCATTCATAGTGATCTCAACGCAGCCCACTGGTGTAGTCATGGTGGGCGATCATACCGAGCTTTCCGTCAAGACAGAGCCAGTGGAGAGCAAGGACGCGATATCGCCCTCCACCACATACGACGACATCGGCGGTCTGGAGGAGGAGCTGCAGCGCGTCCGGGAAATGATCGAGCTGCCGCTGAAGCACCCGGAGCTTTTCGACCGGCTTGGCATCGACGCGCCGAAAGGAGTGCTATTATATGGCCCGCCAGGAACGGGCAAGACGCTGATCGCCAAAGCGGTCGCGAATGAAGCCGGGGCGAACTTCATTTCCATTCAAGGCCCGGAGATCATTTCCAAGTATTACGGTCAGAGCGAAGAGAAGCTAAGGGAGAAGTTCGAGGAGGCTGAGAAAGGAGCGCCCTCAATAGTTTTCATAGACGAGATCGACTCCATTGCCCCAAAGCGCGAAGATGTCCACGGGGAAGTGGAGCGTCGAGTTGTCGCGCAACTCCTGAGCCTGATGGACGGCCTTAGCGGCAGAGGGCAGGTCATCGTTATCGGCGCCACCAATCGCGAGGACGCCATCGACCCGGCCTTACGACGACCGGGACGCTTCGATCGGGAGATCGAGATCGGCGTGCCGACCCAGCAGGGGAGACGAGAAATCCTGGAGATCCATACCCGCGGCATGCCGCTGTCGGAGGACGTGTCAATGGAGCATCTGGCCAGCCTCACTCACGGCTTCGTCGGAGCCGACCTGATGGCGTTGGCCAGGGAAGCAGCGATGAAATGCCTGGCGCGCTTCGTACCCGAGCTTGACCTGGGCAAACCGATACCGATGGAGATCCTTGAGAAGGTCCGGGTCACCGGGGAAGATTTCGCGGATGCGCTGAGGGAGCTTGAGCCGAGCGCAATGCGCGAGGTTCTTGTCGAAATACCCAAGGTCTCCTGGGATGACGTCGGAGGATTGGAGGACGTCAAGCAGCAGCTCAAAGAGATGATCGAGATGCCGATGGAGAACTCCGGGGCGTTCAAGCGAATGGGCATCAGGCCGGCGCGGGGGGTGCTGCTGTACGGTCCACCAGGCGGAGGAAAGACCCTCCTGGCCAAGGCGGTGGCGAACGAATCGCACGCCAACTTCATTTCCATCAAGGGACCGGAGATAATGAGCAAGTGGGTCGGCGAGTCCGAGAAGGCGGTAAGACAGGCGTTCAAGAAGGCCAAGCAGGTGGCGCCTGCAGTTGTCTTCCTTGACGAGATAGATGCCATCGCTCCCCGCCGGGGCGGTGGATCGGACACCAATGTCACGGAGCGCATCGTCAATCAGCTCCTCACTTCCATGGACGGGCTGGAAACGCTAGAGAAGGTGACGGTGATCGCCGCGACCAACCGGCCGGACATCGTGGACCCAGCGCTGTTGAGACCGGGCAGGTTCGACCGGCTAGTGCTGATACCAGTGCCGGATGAAATCGCACGCTTGAGCATCCTCAAAGTCCATACCAAGTCGATGCCGCTGGTTGATGTTGATTTGAACGTCCTGGTGAATCACACCGAGGGCTTCGTTGGCGCCGACCTGGAGAATCTCTGCCGGGAAGCGGCGATGATCGCCCTCAGAGAGAACAAAGATGCTATCAAGGTGGAGATGAGGCACTTCGAAGCGGCGTTGAAGATCATCACCGCTTCGGTCGACAAGGACACGATGAAGCAGTACGAGAGCATCGGCAAGGCGCTTCACAAAGTGCGCAGCGGTAAGGACGAGATGGGAATTTATCGCTGAAAACCCTAACTATTTTCTATTCGATATCGCTGCCACGTCCTTCGATTTCGTGAGCACTTGGAACTTCGAGAGCGTCTTTGGCAGATTTATCATCGCCACGTCCCTGATCATCTCGACGTGCCCGTTGAAGACTAGCCAGGTCACGTCGTCATCAAAAGTCAGCATTCTGATGTCTTCGAAGATGACCGGTCCGTCGACCGATTCCAGATCGGTCTTGGAGACAGTGAGCATGTCCAGGTCCTTGATGCGGTAGCTTGGCGAGGCTTCTTTGTCGATGACGCCGCGCATGACCTCGGTCGCCAGCTCGCCGATTGCCTTCCCTTGTTTCTTGGCCTCTGCGGCGAACCTTGCGTAAACGTCGTCGTCCACACCTCGAATGCATACATCTGCCATGATCAACCCTCCTTTCGATTCCCATTTTCGGAATAGGCGACGCAAAGATAAAAACCCCTGCTATCAAAGTTATCAAATGTAGACTCGATCATTGGAGATGCCTTCGACTCACGGATGATGGCTATTAGGGACGCCCAGCGATCAGCAACCAGGCGTTATTGATGCCTTTTAGCCAGTGAGCGCGGGATTTTCCATTTATAGGATCTCTGCGGCTCGAGGATATTGCTTTCCGGTCGCGATATTGCCGCACATTCGCTCTGATCCTAGCTTCGTTCTCCATTATTCTCGCGTCAATCTGCCCGTATCCTGTCATTTGTGTACTTGTCATACAAATCAACATTATCATCATATGATTACATTGTATATAAGCATTACGATTGCAAGCATTTCCATGCAAGCCAGCGATAATTATTCCGATAAATTAGCCAGCCCAATGAAAGAAGTTGGACCGATGGATTCATGCCAGACACAAACTTGATCGCTTCGGGTGGTGATGTTTGAAAAATTAGCAGGGCGCCGGGCTTGACGCCGCCTATTCCTAACCAATCAGTTGAATGCAGCTAGCGAGATCACTTCTTGTTCAGTATTCGATAAGCAATCCTCACCGACTCAAGCATGAAATCTTTGCATCTTCTCTCATGCTCCTGCGATTCGAAGTCGCCCTTGTTCAGGACCTTGCATTGCGTCGAAATGAAACGCTTCTCGAACAAGCTCTTAAGTTCCTTGGCCGCGGCGTAACTTGGCGCCTTATTCCCCTTCGGTTCGGTTCTCCCAAGGGCAGCACCAATGCCAAGGACGCTGCCAGTCATTGCTCCGCATACGTCTTCCGACTTACCAATGCCCCCTCCGAACGGCGTAGCCATCTTCAACGCGAAATCAGGAAGATCTATCCCCTGACCGTAGCAGACCCCCCTCATCGCGGACTCTGCGCAATTGAATCCCTTGTCCCAGCATTCCGACGCAAACTTAACGCACTCCTCTTCTGACTTCATACTAATCTCCTTCGTTGAAAAAGGTGTAAGGGATACTTCAATCTCTCTCCGTTGGACTGCAATTGCATGAGATTTCATGAAGCTAAGTCAGGATTGATGCCACTTATGCCGAGTCAATCAACGTGCCCAAAGATTCTAATATGGACAAATCATTCATAATCGCAGTCACCAGACATACTGGGAGGATCGATCATGAGGAAGTTCATCACAGAGCTAAAAGGGAAGACGGTAATGACCAACGACGGACAGATTCTGGGCATGATCGAGAACTTCGTCATCGATTCCACCACCGGCGACATTCAGCACGTTCTGGTCGTACCAGCAGAGGAGATCGAGACCCGCTTGTTCCGAACCGACGCGCAGGGACGATTGATCCTTCCGTTCGCGGAGATGAACGCGGTCCGCGATGTTGTGGTAATGAGCATCACCCACTAAACAAACCTCTTCAAATTGATTCTTATCCATCATCACTTCAATAGCTCGCGCACCCTATCTCGATTTGTCTGCGCGTCCCTGAAAACCGGGGCCAGGCGTAATGCCGCGTCGTACATCTCCAGAGCTCGGGCGTTCTCGTTCCTCCTCTCAGCCACCAGGCCCAGGAGGTTGAGCGCCTCCGCGCTCTCCTCCAGCCTGAGAGCCAGTGAAGCTGATTCGTACGCGCCGTCGAAGTCTTCCCGTGCCAATCGACACATGGCCAGGTTCAGATGGTAATAGGGTCGATGGTCGCGCAGCAGCGCCTCCTGGAAGCAGCTCTCCGCTTCTTGGTACGAGCCGCGGAGATAGAGAACGCAACCGAGGTTGCTCCAGGCGTCACCATACGTCGGTTCCGATTGGACAGCCTGATGCAATGCCGACACCGCCTCTTCCAGTTGTCCTGAGTAGCGCAGGCAGACTCCCAGATCGTTCAGGACATGGGGCGAGGGCGCTTCCACCGCGGCCAGTGCACCCAGCTCTTCCACCGCTGCTTCGAACCGCTTCTCTTTAATCGATGCCAGCGCCCTGGTCATCTCCATGAGGCAGTTGCTCCCGCCCTCTATAACGCTCTTCTGGACCGATCCCCGCTTACCTAGCTCCAATTGCAGCAACGCTTTTCGCGTTTCGGCGTCTGGCTGGTCGACCACATTGCCGAGCAGCTTGAGACAATCCTCATACCGGCCGAGGCGGTAGCTGATCGCCTCGAAGTCGAGGAATAGCTCCGTCTTCTCCGGAGCGTGGCGGATCCCTTCGGCCAATGCGGTAATGGCCTCCTCGAGCCACCCTTTCTCCGTGAGGATGTTAGCTTGCATTAGATAGACCCGATTGTCGCTGGAATCGAGCGCCAACGCGCTATCTAGGTCCTTTAGCGCCTTGCCGGATTCATTGATCGCTTGCAGGAGCAGTGCAGATTGGAGATATCTCTCCATCAGGGGCTGTTCCAAGCCCGGTTCCAGGGGCTCTGGTGAGACCACGCTCTCCGCTTCCAGCACCGTATCCTTACCGTCCTTGGCAATGGCGAGAGATGGATCCAGGGTGGAGGCGACGCCGAAACTCCTGCCCGCCTCGTCCAACAGGCCGGCCGATCTCTGGGCCACGGCAAGCCCGATCCAGAGGTCGGGGCGTTTCCGGTCCATTGCCACTGCTTCCTGCCAACTCTTGACGGCGCCCCTCGTTTTGCCCAGCGCGGAGAGCGTTTCTGCGATACGCACCATCGCCCCAACATTGCTTGGGTCGAGAGCATGGACGCCCTCGAACGATGCCAGCGCATCCTCGTTCCTCCCCAATGAATGCAAGATTATGCCGCGGTTCTCTATGAGCCGCGGGTCCTTCGGATACTCGCGGAGCAGATCGTCGTAGACCTTCAGCGCTTCCTCCTTCCGGCCGAGCTGGAACAGTGTGGCCCCTTTATTCAGCATGGCCGAGTACATCCTTTTCTGATATCGCAACGCCGAATCATACGCCTTGATCTCCTCCTCGTATCTCCCCAGCTGGTGAAGTATCGTTCCCTGAAGATACCATGAATTTGGATCGTAGGGGCGGCTGTCCAATGCATGCTGCATCGATGCCAGCGCTTCCTCGTTCTCTCCGATCGCCAGATGCGCGGTTGCCTTCATCCTCCAGGCGAGGTCGTGCTCCGGTTTCAGCTCGAGGGCTTTCCCGAGCTCCTCGATCGCATCATCATAACGTTCGTGTTTCAAAGCGTCCTCCCCCGCCTGGATGAAGGAGTCGAAACGTCCGATGCTCGGCAGGTAACGCGTTCCATCCTTCTCCAGGATCTTGCGGTCGATTTCCTTTAGGAGGGGAGACATGAGGTCGTACTTCTTGATGAGCTGCAGCAACTTTCCGCGGTCGGCCAGTGAAACATCGAAACGTTCGGCCGCCCTCTTGGTGTCGTCATCCCCTTCTGAAGTGAGGATCAGCACTGGCGCGCGGCGTTCCAGCAACGCCTTGTCCTTGACGACCATGACCCCGTCAGCGCTGGCATGCTCTGGGCGTCGGGAGGCCATGACCAGATACTTTCCCCTTTCCCTCTCGCCCTCCACGAAGGCGACTGAATCGATCATCGCCGCAGCGGTGACCTTCATGCCGATGTTGCTCAGTAGATGCACAACGAAATTCTTGTAGGCGTCATCGTCCAAATCCTTCAAGGTGCCTATCATGCGCGAATCGAAACGTGATTCGTACGATTCCTCGCTCATCGGCTCGCCTCCAACCGTGTCTTGAGTCTCTTTGCGCGCAAGTCCTCGAAGGCCGAGGGGATCCTCTGTAGCGCTTCCATGGCCAGGTCGTTCTTTTCGGCTCGCATCAGTAGCAAAGCTTTCTTGATGATGATCTGGTAGGAGTCGTTATCCGCTTCCGCCTCGAACTTGCTCAGCTCCGCGATCGCCTCTTCCAGGTTGCCGAGGAAGGCGTTCATCATCTGCAGGTTGGAGGCGGCGATGCGATCCAATTTGGGATATTCTTTCGAACGAGCGCAAAGGCTCAACGCCGAGCCGGTATGGCTCCTCAGGAACGAGGTTTGCCAGCTTTCGTCGATGGCCAGTCGCGAGGCGGCTCGCACCAGAAGGATGTGAACGTTCGCCATTCTAAGGCTGGCGCGCGCCCATGCCTCGCTGGCTATCTCCACTCCTTCAGTCTGCTTGATCAGCTCCCAAACGAAGGGGCGACGGGGCAGCAGCTCGTCCCCGAAGAGATGAAGACCGACACCCGCCCCGGCCAGGTAATCGTCGATGAAGGAAGGGAAGGCCGCGATCCGCTCATGCTCCATCAGCGCCGGCAGCCGAAGGGGGGCGTCCAGCCCGGCTCCGAAGCTGAGCGTCGGACCGTTGGTCGGGAAGATCCTCATGGAAACGCTTTGCACCTTGTGAAGGCGGGCGTCAGCGGTCGGGTCGATCAGGCGGGGGAGAAGGTCGAGCGGGTCTTTCAGCCCAGTTAGGCATCCGGCGCAGAAAAGCACTCCTGTCTTGGTCTCCTTACCGCATGAAGCACAGGCCAACTGAAACCCCAGCCAATGATGCATGAGGCAGGTTAAGAAATTATTTGGGCGCTAGCTCCTTGGTCATATAGGCGCCATCACGAACGTAGCCGATGGACGAGTAGTAGCGCCGCACGCCCACACCGCTGGTGACCTTCAGCAAATGGTAGCCGTTCTCCAGCGCGGTCCGCTCAGCTTCCAGCATCAGCTCCTTTCCGAAGCCCTTGTGCTGCCATTCCCTGCCTTCCTTGTCGAACCGCGCCATCTGACCGAAGACCTTAAGCTCACGCACGTACGCCGCACTCCCTTCGCCAGGCATCCTCAGCCGGACGTATCCCACTAGAGCGTCCTGATCCGCCAAGTCAAAAGAGATGAAGTCCTCCCGGCCGCCGGAAGCACGGTAAGCAAGATGGTTCAGCTCGACATCGCCAGCCGAGTCCAGCTGGATATGGTTCAGGCCCACCTCCCGGCAACGGATGCAACGACATCTAGTGCCAATCTCCTTCATCCTGGCCCGAGCCAATTCTCTCAGATGGCCCTTGTCCACACCAGCCTCGACCAGCTGTACCGGTATGTCCCTTTGGATTCGTTGTATGCGGACGTAGCGGGGAGCCATCGCCTTCATCGCCGCCACCACCTCGGTCGCTTGCACCGTATCATATGGAACGAACTCGCCCCTCTGCCACTGCTCGTAGAGCTTCGTGCCCTTAACCACCAAAGTAGGATAGATCTTGAGCATGTCCGGCCGGAAGCGCTCGTCATCGAACAGCATCCGGAATCGGTCCAGGTCCTTCTCTGGGTCGGAACCAGGCAGGCCTGGCATCAAATGATAGCAGACCTTCAGCCCCGCGTCCTTGGCCACTCTGGTCGCATCCACCACCTCTTTCGTTCCGTGGCCGCGGTTCACGCTCCTAAGGATCTCGTCGTCCAGTATCTGAACTCCGAACTCGATTCGGGTCGTTCCCAAGCGCCTGCACTCGCTCGCACGTTGGAGGTCGAACCCGTCCGGGCGGGTCTCGATGGTCATGCCGATGCAGCGGTGCGGTGCGCACTCGTTCCTGGAGTGCGCCTCCTCCAGCGATCCGGAGGCTTCGCCGTTCATTGCGTCGAAACACCTCTTGACGAACTCCTGCTGATAGTCAGGCGGCCGGGATGTGAAGGTACCGCCCATGATGATCAGGTCGACCTTGTCGGTCGGATGCCCGATGGACGTCAGCTGGCCAATCCTTGCCATGACTTGTCTGAACGGATCGAACTCGTTGTACGCCCCTCGCCTGGCTGCTGGCTCCTTGCCAGTATACGATTGGGGCGAGTTGTTCTCGACGCCTCCTGGACAGTAGGTGCACTTGCCATGAGGACATGGCGCTGGCGAGGTCATGACCGCCACAACCGCCACTCCGCTCAACGTCCGGACCGGCTTTCGCTGCAACAGCTCCTTGACCTTGGCGAGCGTGCTCTCATCGGTGAGCTCTAATGTTGCTGAGTTCGGCGGCACCGTCTCCATACCCAGCTCTCTGCACAAGGCGATCTTGCTGCGCAGCAGCTCTTTCTTGTCCGCAATCTCCCCGGAAACCAAAAGCTGCAACAGGCGCCGGTGATACTCAGTGGTCTTGTCCATTCGCTCTCATCCAGCTGTCAAAGTCCTTTCTCGTTCATGAACGAATATACGATGGCGATTCCCAGGAATAGTGCTGCCATGAGGCCAACCAAAGCGATGAGATCTAAGGCGGTTACGACGCCTATGAGCACCAATGCCAGCGCCATCGCGGTCAAGATTGTATAGACCTTCCAGCGTCCCTTGGGAACGTCGAAGGGATTCCTGGGCGTTGACCCGATTGGACCGGAGGCGTTATCTGGCATCCTTTCAACCGAAGTAGACCTTGGCCTCTTCCTTCTCTTTCTCCTTCTCCTCTTGCTTGAAAGTGATGACATCCACGGCAAGGACGGTCGTGCAGGGAACGAAGCGCATCTTACCTGGATCTCCCTCCTTCTCAGGGTCCATAAGGATCGACAGAGCGGTATCCTGGCCGAAGCTGGTATATCCCTTGAATACGCCAACGGTCACTATCGGCTCAGGTCCGCTGCCTTTGCTCGTTACTCGGTAGGTGGAGCCGCGCGATAGCTTCGTCTCTTCGCCCTCCGATTTATTGGCGACCATCGCTACTTGCCCTCCTCGTAGAGCTTCTGGAGATGGTCTATCGTCTTCCGATAAGCTTCCATGGCCATTTCGACGTTCGCTTCTGTGAAATTCCAGGCCTTAGACAGGTCCCCATAGCGGATGCGATAGCCCTTCTTTTTGTCCCCACTCCGGTCGGTGTCAACTTCCTCCAATATATCAATGGCCTTTAGTTTGTTGAGGTGCCTATAGATCGTCGGCTTGGTGGTCTTGAGCTTGGCAGCCATCTCTTCGACCGTCCACGCGCGCTTGGTGTTCTTCATCAGGCACTCGGTGAACATCTTATAAGGGACGCTGTCATGAACGTTCGAGGCACTGGTCTTCGGATCATAGCCCTTGGGGAGATACCCGATCATCTGCAGGAACTGGAGCGAGACGTCATCGGTGTCATCCAATGGGGTTAGAGGAGTATTGCTTACCACTTGAAGTTCGAACATATTATCGCTAAGGCTGCATATTTTTAACTCTAGATATTTGTTTCTCTTCGTGCTAGCTTAAGTATTGATATGCCCGCGTGCAATAAGAAAACCGGCCAATCCCATGGTGATTCTTGAAAAACTGTCGAGGTAAGAGTGGATTAAAAGGTCAGTGAGTTCGCTTTATTGTACAATTAGGGGCCAATTTACCCATTTATAGAAAAGGGATTTATAGCCTATCCTCCTAGCTTGCTTCAAGGTGAATTTCCTTGAATAAGAAGACCACAATAGCTGCGATTATCGTGGTAGCGATTGTCGTAATCGCGGCGGTGGCTGTAGTCCTTATGCAGCCGGCCGCGAGTACCAATAAGAAGATTATTTATTGGACACAAATCGCTCCAGTGCAACAAAAGGCCGCTCTGTTAGCTGGAACGGTCGATGGTGCAGTCGGCTGGGAACCCTATTGCTCAGACGCTTTAAACGATGGAACGGGAAGCGTTGTTGTATGGTCCGACCAGGTTTGGCCTGAACATCCGTGCTGCGTCATCGCTGTGAGGTACTCCGATGCCTTCCCCAACAATCCTGCGGACAATCAATTAGTTGCTAGGGTCGTAAAAGCGAACATGGTCGCAACCAATTGGATTGTGCAGACAATAAATGCAGGATCTGGAACAAACTATACCAGTTTAATTCAGATGGGCGCTCAATTCAGCGGCATCCAGGCATCGGTTGTCCAGAGTGCGCTCGGGCATATCGAGTATAGCAACCAGCTTACACCAGCTGTCAAGGCGGCCTTCGCCAACTTCACAGGCATGTTTGCCGATCTTGGCCAAATATCAAACCTTGCCGGTTACCCGAACACCACCGCATTCGCGAATGCGATTACCAACACCTCCTATTTGGCAATGGCCCCCGACATCCAGCCAAGTGCCACGATCCTCGGGTCGGTACATCTTGGATACCTTAATGGAGACCTACATCAGTTCGCTCGCGTCGTCGCCATGAACACCTCGCTATGGGGAGGCAAGACCCTGTTCCAAGACTATGGTGTTAATGTAACGAGCCCAGCACCTTATGCCAATGGTGGAGCTGTGATGGATGGATTTGCCGCTGGCAGTATCGACATGGGATATCTTGGTTGCCCACCCGCGATATTGAAGCGGATCAACGCCAACATCCAAATCCAGATCGTATCACTGGTCAACAGTGAGGGTTCCGCGATAATCGGGAAGACGCCAATAAACTCGTTGAGCCAGCTCGAGGGAAAGATTGTTGCGACCCCAGGGCCAGCGTCGATCCAACACCTTTTGCTTCTATACTATTGCAACCTTAATGGGTACCAGCTGAAGCTCAAGGGAACCTAGTCCAATTTCTTCCAAACCTTTTTTTCCCTTTATCATTATGGGGTGTGGAATGAAAGACAACCCACTCAGGATTTTTGGCCTATTCAATCGCGAGCGATTCCTTGCGAATATGAATCAAACCATATTCGGAATCGCGGCGATCGTCACATTCATTGCTGCGTGGTGGGGCTTTTCTATTTATCTTAACCTTGCCTATGTTCCATCACCCGATAGGGTTGTGTGGGCTTTCTTTACATCTTTTGAAAAAACTGAGATATCGCTTGGCACAAACATGTGGGGAAATATCCTCGCGAGCCTTCAGCGCTTCGGAATCGGTTTTGTTTTCGCATTGGCTCTAGCATTGCCTGTAGGCCTAATAATGGGATTCATAAAGACGGCTGATAGTTTCTTCAAGCCATTGGTGGAACTCTTCCGCCCCATTCCCCCAGTGGCGTGGGTGCCGATCTTCCTACTGATTTTCGGCATATTCTGGGGACCGGTCATGGTCATCTTCCTCGGGGTCTTCTTCCCATTGCTATCGAACGTTATCTTCGGGGTCAAATCCGTCGATCAGCCGCTCATCGACGCCGCCAGGACCATGGGCGCGAACCGCATCACCCTTTTCAAGAAAGTGATTTTCCCCTATACCATCCCATTCATTATGACTGGCATAACAATCGGTCTCGGCATAGGTTGGATGTGCATCGTGGCCGCGGAGATGATTGGCGCTGTCGGCGGTGGCGTCGGTTTCTACATCTTCTACTCTGAAAGCATTGGAAGGTACGAATTCATGTACGCTGGTATGGCCGTCATCGCCATCCTTGGCATCGGCACAGTCGGAGTCAGCCATTATGTCGAGAATAAGCTCAATCGCAGGATGGGTGTCAAGTGACGCTAATCATAGAGAACCTGGTCAAGAAATTCCCCAAAGAAGATACCGAACTCACGGCCATCGAGAACTTCAATCTGGTCGTGAAGAATGAGGAGTTCGTCTGCATACTCGGTCCCTCCGGATGCGGGAAGACCACCATCCTGCGCATCATCGCAGGGTTGGAGCAAAAGACTTCGGGATCGATTAGATTGGATGAACGGGAAATCACCGGGCCAGGTCAGGACCGAGGGATGGTCTTTCAGGAATTCGCCCTCTTCCCGTGGCGCACGGTCCAGAAAAACGTGGAGTTCGGACTGGAGATCAAGAAAGTTCCCAGTGAGGAGCGAAAGCGCATCGCGAACGAATTCATCACATTGGTCGGTCTGAAAGGTTTCGAAAACTCCTATCCCTATCAACTATCTGGTGGCATGAAGCAAAGAGTGGGGATCGCACGTGCGCTGGCCAATGACCCAGAGGTCCTTCTGATGGACGAGCCATTCGGGGCTTTGGACGCTCAGACACGCAATCTTATGCAAAAGGAATTACTGCGAATCCGCCAACAGACAAAGAAGACTATTGTATTCATTACACACTCTGTCGATGAGGCCTGCTTCCTTGCCGACCGGGTAGTAGTCATGACGGCGCGTCCCGGAGCGGTGAAGGAGATTTTCGTCATCGACGCGCCTCAGCCGAGAGACCGTGCAAGCATCGAGTTCGCCAATCTACGCAAGAGGATACTCGCCGAGCTGGAACGCGAAGTGATCGCCGGGCCTTCCTCACCATCCAATTCGCCTGAGAAGGCCTAGAGCGCCTTCTTCGCCGCAACCTCTATCGCGCGCAAAGCCGAATCCCTGGGAATGATGATCGAGACTGGAATCGATAGAAGCTTCTCTATGGTCGGCGCGATGATCGGAGCACATACCACAGCCAACGCACCATCCCGCTCGGCCATCACCGCGGCGATGATGGCATCCTCGACCGTCTGGGCCGGGTATTCCTTCACCTTGAGCGATTTCTCGCCCACCTGCACGATGCGCTCCTCGATCTTGCTCAATACCCCTCTGGATGCTATCACCGCGATGAAAGGTCCGCTCGGCTGCTTCTCCAACTGCCTGACCGCACGCAGTACGCTCCGAACCGTCCGGAGATTGGGCTCGCGCTTCTCCTGCATGATCTTGTAGATGGTGCTGGGAGAGAGCCCTGTCTTGGAGCAGAACTGATTCACGCTCATCTTCAGGTCCTCGGCCAGGATCTCGCGCAGCGCGTTCTTGAATCCATCAGGTCCGCGCATGATCCCCAAAATAAGCTCGTCCACTAGGGTCATTCAGGCTCCCCTGCCCCAAAAAGTACGAGATTGGCGGCATTCGTGCCAGCGATGCACCCTTGACCGACCGCCCGGGCCAGCTGCCACGGTCGTCCGGTCACATCGCCCGCCGCGTATACGCCTGGGACCTCGGTCTCCATCTTCCCGTTCACGCTGATAAGTCCATTCGGGTCCGGGAGGATGCCTAGCTCCATGGCTAACTCGGTGGAACCTCTGGCTCCAAGCTCGATAAAGACACCGTCCACCTCGAGCACCCGTCCGTCATCCAGCTCTATCTTCGTTACTGTCTTGTCGCCATGAATCTTCTTTGGCCAAGCTGCTTCCACGACCTTCGCCTTGGTGGCGATTACCTTTTCAAAAAGGGGAGGTGCGATCCTCGGCTCCTTGGTCACCCAATACACATCGGAAGCAACGTTGGTCAACAGCATAGTCGACACTGCCGCCATGGAATCGTTGCCGACGACGGCCACTCTCTTTCCCTTGAAGAAGTTGGCGTCGCATGCGGCGCAGTAGCTGACACCTCGTCCCAGAAATTCTTTCTCGCCCTCGGCGTTCAGCCTCATTCGGGAGATTCCCAAGGCCAGGACGACTGCTTTCGCGATGAACTTGTTATCATGATCCGTCTGGAGGACGAAAGTCTCCCCCACCTTCTCCGCCTTCAATACATCCTCCTCATAGATCGCCGCCCCAGCGTGCCTGGCCTGCTCCAGGCCTATTCTGACTATCTCTTGACCCTTGATCCGGGGGATGCCGAAGTAATTCTCGATCTCCGCTTTGACCAGTGCTCCTTGGTCCGGACGCCCGATGACAACGGTCTTCACCTTCCGTCTGGCAGCATGTATCGCCGCCTGCAGACCGGCAGGCCCAGCACCGATTATTGCAACATCAGTGTCAATTGACAGCATCGAGGTCGATATATGAGCGCGAGGCTAATATGTCTATTTGTCCGGAAAATGGACAATCAGGAAGCATCGCTGTTTCACTTCAATGGCCTCTGACATGTCAGCGCAGATCGGATTTCAGGAACGAAAACGAGATGAGTGAATCCTGAAATGGAAGGGAAGGCATTTCAGAAATTGCGCTTAATCCTTGCGGCCAGGGCTTCCTTCGGCTGGGCGCCAACGATGCGGTCCACCATCTTGCCGTCCTTGAACATCATCATGGTCGGTATGGCCGAGATGCTGAACTTGTTCGCGACGCCTGAATTCTCGTCAGTGTTGAGCTTACCGAAGACGACTTTCCCGCTCATCTCCTTTGCCAATGCGTCGATCACAGGGGCTACCATACGGCATGGTCCGCACCACGGCGCCCAACAATCCACCAGGACCAAAGGATACTTGGCCACGAATTTATCGAAATCGGCATCGGTCACCACGACGGGTTCGGTCGGCATCTTCATATCGGATTTAGCGTCACTCTTGAGTTCTGCCATCTTGCGTCTCCTTATCGCTTCCAATTCATCGTCCATTGTGTTCCCATCTCGGTTGTGCATCGATGTTGAAAAACCGAATCAGCTCGATGAATATATAGCTTTGCTTTTCAGGAACGGAGCTCGCTAAACAAGTACTTTCCCGAGCGGCTCAGAAACCGATTTCAAAGGAATTACGATGGCGTTCGAGGCGATTCGGTCGCCATTTGCAACGGCCTCCTGCCAGCAAAGAGTTTAAAAGACGTCACTACCATTTCCGCAGCGTGATGACGGATGATGGAAGAAGCTTCTGAGCTCATCGGGCTGCAAGTGTATACGCCGAATGGCGTCTTCCTAGGGAATGTGAACAACCTGGTAATCGACCTTGAAGGGAAGAAGATCGACGGCCTTTTCATCGGGGAGTCCAACCCGCTGCTGGTCGAGGATTCCAAGGCGGTAAACGTACCGTACCGCTGGATCCAGGCGATCGGGGACGTCGTCATCCTGCGCTANNGCTTCCATCTTATTCTCCATGGCTCAGAACATCTACATCGATCCGACCGCCGTCATCATCGGGGACGTTCAGATAGGCGAGGGAGTGAGCATCTGGCCATTTGCTGTTCTGCGAGGCGATGAAGGTCCCGTGGTCATCGGCGAAGGGAGCAACGTCCAAGACCACGTGATCGTCCACGTGGGCAAGATCGGTAAGAACGTGACCTTAGGGCATGCGGCCGTGGTTAATAACGCCACAGTAGGCGACAACTGCATCATCGGCATGAACTCGTCAATTCTGGACCGTGCCAATATCGGTGACGAGTGTATCGTCGGCGCGAACGCGGTCGTCATCGCTGAGACCATCGTGCCAGCTCGATCAGTGATAGTTGGAGTGCCTGGGCGCATCATCCGTTCCGATGACCGGACCGTTCTAGCAAGAGCATCGGCCAGCGCTGAGACCTACCACAAGCTCAGGGATGAGCATCTCGCTGGCCGGTATAAGCGGCGCATGGGCCCTTGATCCGCCCGGTCGAGCGCAGAAGTCGGACGATCTCATCGACGTCCTCTCCGCACGCTTGCGAGAGCTCGGCGTGCATCCTCCTCATTCTTCCTGCCGTGGTCGAATGCCCCCGGCGCTCCATCCCCTCCAAAGCCTGGTCCAGGGTTTGTAGCCCCCCTGGTCCCTTCACCAGGTTATCGGCGTGGCACACGATCTTCTCCTCCAGGGTCTCAGGCATATAGGTCCCCGGTGGAAGGCCCGCGTCCTTGGCCTCTTGGTCGGTCAGACCGGCGGCGACGTGCCGCTCGATCACCCTCACGAGGGCTTCCGGAAGGTTCCGGTCCCTGGCTATCCTTGCGCCTTCGGAAACATGTCTTATGTCATGACGCCGGCATCGACCTATGTCATGCAATAGCGCCCCAGCCGAGACCAGATCATGCTCGGCCGAGCTCAGCCGAGCCATTTCCACGGCGAGCGAGTGCACCGTGCAAACATGCTCGATCACGTTGCGCTTGCACCCTTCCTCAAGGAGGATGTCAATGCATCCCTTCTCACTAGGCATCATCGGTGTTGACGACACGCTTCCCCCTTTCACAGGGCAGCACCTTGATCTTGCCAGGGAAGTCGGAGCGCAGCCCTTTCCCTGCGGTCAGCCGGTCCAAGAAGATCGCCAGTGCGGCCACCTCGCTGTGCGGCTGATTGCCGACAGCGACGTTGAAGTCCGCTGCCTGATAGACCTCGGGCGGCACCTTCTCTGCGCCTACGATGACCAGCATGTCCCCTTTCACCTCTTTGACGATTCGTGGTACCGCGTCATCCACATGGATGCCGTACATGGTGAGGTGCACCTTGGTCCCCTTGAAATCCTTCAGAACGGTCCTCCATCTAACCCCGGTCTGGATGAAGAAGTCTCCGCCGAAGCGGTCCGCGACATCGCGCACGCTCTCTTCCAGATCTGGATCCTTGGTGGAGACATAGATGCCCTGGCAACCAAGCGCCCTAGCGGTGAGGGCCACATGAGTGGAGATGCGCTTATCGCGAGTGGGACGATGCCCGAGCCTCAGGACGTAGACGCCCATTGCCGGACCTCATCATTCCTTAAGGCGTTCGATGCGATGGCCGCGGAAATCTAGCTTTATCGAGCGCTTGACCAGGCTCTTGAGCATGGTCTGGGTGATACCCAGCTTCTCCGCCACGTCCCCCGAGAACTTGCCCTCCGCCCCCACAGCCGTGATGATCTTCTTCTCCAGGTCATTGAACTCGTCTTTGTCCATCATCGCCACGGAAAGGACGTCCGATATCTCATATACGGGCCAAGATGCGTTGATATGGAACGAGTTGTAGTAGGTGTGAAATGACTTCTCCGGGTAGTTGCCGCCGGTCGACTGCCACTTGGTCTCCACCAGCTTCATCTTCTCAAAGAACTTGATGGCTTCCTTCCCCTCGTCACCGTACTTCTGCTCGATCTCTTTAGAGGTGCGCCACTCCAAGGTAACCTCCTTCAGAACATCTCTTTTGACCTTGGTATCAACTGCCCTCAGCATCGGAACAAGCTCAGAGGGCTCGTTGATGACTTTAATCCGATTCATCTCCCTCTAATATGCGTTGCTACGGTATATAACATTACGAGTCGCGTGAGGAATTGTTTTGGGCATTTAACGATTGAATGGTGTCCATAAAGGGGCTCGCGATCGCATATCTCAGGAAAAGTTACTTATTCCCTATCCCTATTCCCAGGAAGGATGAAGACGATATATCAGTGCTGGGTCTGCGGGAAGCGCCACTCTACCCTGGAAGCGGCTGAAAAGTGCCACAACGGCCCGACCCAATCGATCATCACCAAGGTCAAGCGGGATGTGTACCGGGCTCCCTGGGGCAATGCTTTCCATAAAGAGAAGAAGTGACTGTTTTAACGCCGTTCAGACTTTACGTTCTAATCCCTATTTCATCGTATACCGAAGACCAGGAAGACGATCGCGATCACGAGCAATGGTATGACCAGCATTGTGAAGTCGTCGTCTAGGAAGCGCGTGTTGGTCTTCTCGACCGATATCGCCACCAGCGCCGAAAGGCCCGCGGCGATCAATGCCCCAACGGACAGTCCGACGGTCGCGGTCATTATCGCCAACGCCAGCACGAAATAGGCGACCTTTGGGAAGTTGGGATAAAGAGGGCTCTTATGTTTGCGCAACTCACCGCACAAGGGATCGATCCAGGCCATGCCAAAGACGGCCGGCGCCGCAACCTGGATGGGGAAGAATAGGAAAGCGAAGACCAGCGCGATGCCTGCCCATGCCGCGGCGGACATACGGTTGGATTCGTAAGGCCTCATCCCGACGATCTGCAGGTGGCTCGACATGCGATACGCTTCGAACGCCATTGTCAATAACAGCGCGAAGACCAGCCCGACCTGCCGTCCCGGGCCGCCAACCCAGAGGGGGTCTGGAAGCCAGTAGTAGATCAGGAAGATCGGCGAGCAAATGTGCACCAGACGACGCAGGATGTGCCCCCGATCCATGCGGCCGGGATTCGTCTGGGTTTTATAAAAGGGTAGCGCGTCTTTGCCTTCCCTGTAACGACAGGCAGCTCTGCTCGCATGACGATCCGCCATTTGGGCAGGTAGTTAGGAGAAACCGGCGTAATCCCATTTCCGCCCCAACCGTCGGAGGAACATCAAGGTGGTGCCTAGCAACGCGAAGCACACCAGGCCGATGCCCGCCAGGGAAATCAGCGGCTGCGAATCTAGGCTGAACGAAAGAATTGTGATGCACAGGTCAGGGAGTAAAGAGATCACCATGAACCGGGTCATCACCGCTGGGCTGAATAGGACGGAATTGGGACTGAGGCCTGTAAGGTAGGCTGTCGCCACCACCATGTACGCCCCGGTGACATAGAGCACCGGCAAGGCGACCCAGAGCAGCCTCGTCTCGTTATATGCGAAGGAGATGAAGATCACGAAACCGGTACTGATGAGCGTCGTCAGCAGGAAGAAGGACATCAGCTTTGCCTTGATCAGCTTGGTTACGCTGACCGGGAGCGTTTCGTAGTAATCAATTGCGTCGATGTTCATTAGCCAAGAATAAAGCATGACGCCAAAGAAGCCAACCATGGCCGCATAGAACACCGTGTTGAAACCGACCGGGATGGCCAGGCCATGGTTCACGTACCAGGTTGTGAAGCTCAGGAAGACCAGGGGCGCTACATAGGCCAGGAGCATCTTGCTCAAGGCGCCGGAGCGGGCCAGGTCGACGTACTCCTTGGCGAGCAGAGCTTGGTAGGACCGGGCGAAAGCGAAGCGGCCGTGCAACCGAGGGAACGACTCCACGACCTTTGGGGTGTTACCCAGGGGCGCTTCGCGAACCAGCACGATAGCCAAGAAGGTGAAGAGCACGGTGAAGGCCAGGCTGGCGATGAGGAAGAGCACTGCTCGGGGGATGTCGTTACCAAGCGGTCTCAGAGCGCTCTGGAACGCGATCGAAGGCAGGACCCAATCCAATGGGTAGAGGTGTAACACTCCGTACCCCAATAGGAGAGCGATGAACGCCACCAGTATTCCGGCGAACGCCTTCTTTGAACGGACGTACAGCACCGAAACGAGGAACGAGAAGGAAATGCCGAGAAGAAAAGAGAGCACCACGGCCAGGAACGCCAATCCGATGGAATAGAGCGAATAATGAACCAACGGGGTCGAAGCCAGGACTCCGAGCAGTCCAGGCAGCATTATCAGCACCAGATAGAAGATCACGTCCCGGAGGAACATGCTCAGGTATGCCTTCCGGAACGAGAAAGGTAGCAGGAACGGCATCGCCACCAAGAAGTTCGCGCGACCCTGCCTCCGCTCTAGATAGGTCTTCCCTAGAAAGCCGAAAGCGCCGACGCTCATCCCGTAGACGAATATGCCAGCATTGGCGAAGAGCAGCACCTCGGAGATGTGGATGCTCGATTCCATTATTGGAAGGGTCGCGCCAAGGAAGAATGCGATTATGAACACATAAGCAGGCAAAGAGAAGAACACCCTCGGCGAGGAATAGGCCATGTGGACCCGGTATTCCTCGAGGAGCATCAGTCTAAGGAGCGGAAGCATCCTTGCCTCCCACCAGACGCATGAACAGCCCCTCCAAGTCCTCCCCCCTGGCCTGCAAGGCCTCAAGCTGCTCTTGCGCCACCAGCCTGCCGCGATGGAGGACGATCACCTCCTGACATAGGCGCTGGGCGATCTCCAAGATGTGGGAGTTCATGAAGATGGTCCTGCCTTCGTCACGCAGGCCGAGCAGGTACTCTCGCAGCTTGCGCTGGTAGATCGGATCGAGATTTATGAATGGCTCGTCGAGGAAAAGCAGTTTCGGCTCATGGATGAAGGCGCTTGCCAGCATGACTTTCTGTCTCATGCCTTTTGACAAGTCGCGACACAGGGTCCCCTCCGCCTCCTTCAGATCGAAGAAGTCGATCCAACGCTCAACCTTCTTCTCCAGATCATCGACCAGTCGCACCCTGCCGCTGAAGTACAAGAACTCCGAAGCGGTGAGGTAGGAAGGGGGGGATTCGACCTCTGGCACGATTCCGATGACCTTCTTGACCTCGATCCCTTGGGTGCGGCAATCGATGCCCAGGACCGTCGCCTGACCGGAGGATTGCTGGATCTGGCCGGTGAGTATCCGGAGCAGGGTGCTCTTCCCAGCACCATTCGGGCCGAAGCACCCGAAAAACGTACCTTCTTTCACCTGGAAGCTTACGCTTTCCAGAGCGCTCTTCTTCCCGTAGGACTTGCTGAGGTCCTTGACCTCGATCGCCGACATGCGGCTCATCAATGAGGCGGTCGCTATTTAATTCGTACCGGGCCGTTATCTTCTGGAAATCCAATCGCTCATCTGAATGCTGGAAGGTGACCCGAATGAGATCGTTCCTATCATGTCATCCCAACTTGGGATCGCCACGGAGGGGCAGATGAGTTATACATACTGGCATTCGCCATCAAGCAAGGCTTTAATGAACCGGAATGACTTCCCGGTGAACTGTCATTGAGAGCGAGAACATGCGTGCCGCCGTTCTATTAGATCTGGATGATGTGGATTTCATCGAGCCGAACTTCGAACGGCTGACAGACAATAGCTATACGAATCAGCTCCTCACCCTGCCCGCCAAGCAAGCCAAGCTCCTTATTAGTGAGGATGAGTGGCCGCTGGCATTGGCGATCGGAGATGGCAAGTCGTGGAAAGCCGGCTCATTCTTGCTGCGCAAACCGACTGAAGCGGTGATCGAACGAGCAGAGGAGCTGGAGGCGGAGATACTTCAGGAGGAGCGCCACGATTGGGAGGCAGCGGTGCGGGAGTGGTTCTCGCTCCGCATCGCCAGAGAAGTTCAACCGGCAATCGAGGACTTCACCCCCAAGAGGGCGGTCCTGGTGGAAGAGCTGCTCCGTCAGGTCTGGGGGGACGTGGAAGGGGAGACCTGTATCGACGCGTGCTGTGGCTCCGGTGCCGGCACGGTCGCTTTGAGGCAGACCGGGATCATCCCGCTCAGCTTCGACAACGATCCCTCACTTCTTTCGCTCGGCCTTCATTCCGGCCGATTGGCGCCGGAGGACACTATCTGCCTGGATGGAACAAAGGCGAGTAATTATCTGCCGCATACCCAGCTCGGCATGATACTCATGGCAGGAGAGATATCCCAGTACAACCAGATATTCTGGCGTAAGATAATCGAAGAAATGCTCGAGCTCACCGAAAAGACGCTGGTGTCGACCGGGACCGAGAAGGAAGCCCTCTTGGTGGAATCCTGGTCCAAGGATAAGGGCCGCAAGGTGGCGGTGATCGAGAACAAAAGGGACGCGTTCTATGACAATTGGATCTGCGACATCAGGCGTTCCTAGGTCATGATCCAATTTCTCCATGGTCGCATTCGGTCATCGGGGCACGGTATGGTTCATTAGGCCAAGCCAGACAGTTGCCAAGCATGATTTCAGTGGGCAATGAATTTAAATCCCGAACGCTATCATGCCACTGACAGATAGTGACATGGGGTGACTGGGTGAAGGGGAGAAGCATTTTGACGAGCAAGATTGAGAGCGAGATAGAGCTCCTCGAACGCCACGTGACCATGCTCAAGGCGATCATGGAGCATGAGCCGATCGGGATAATCAGGCTTTCCGAGCAGCTGAACGTGCCCCAACACAAGGTGAGGTACTCGTTGCGCATCTTGGAGCAAGAAGGTCTTATTGCCCCCTCCCCCGAGGGTGCGATCACCACGGAAAAACTGCCGCTCTTCTTCAACGATCTGCGCAGCATCTTGACCAGCATGGACGAGACCGTGAACAAGCTCCGCGCCTCCCTGCCCAAGGACACTGGCCGTCCCGGGCAAAAGGCTTAATAGAAGCGGGTTGTTTTGGTCGCAAAGCCGTCGTAGCTCAGTTGGTAGAGCGTGTGACTGTTAATGCCTTTTCAGGCACGCAGTCATCACAAGGTCAGCGGTTCGATCCCGCTCGACGGCGCCACCTTCTCATCCAAGACTTTGTTCCACGCGTTCTCTGTATTTCAATGCCTTGTCATCGGCCAATGGGACAACTTATTCTCGAGGAGGAAAACGCGAATCTCTAGTCCACCAGCAAGATGCTGGTCCAGACAGGCCGCTTGGCCGGGAACTCGATCGGCATGCCCGCTAGCGCTGCGGTTGCGAATACGTCAATCCCCAGTGCCTCCGCCGCCGGCCTAGCCTCAAAAGGATGTCGGCATTGCTTTCCTTTGCCCTGGCCGACGCACTCGTCGCATAAGCGGCAATTGCCGGCCGATAGAGCGGTCGTGAACCGATATCCCAGATGGAGCGCGTCCCTCTCCAGGTTGATCAACGCCTTGCTCATCCGCTTCATGCTCGAGGATAACATGGCCTCATAGTCAGTGTCTAGTCGAAGGGCGCCAAGCTCCATGGACCCGATCTTGCCTTCCATTTTCTCCTTGTCGACCTTGATTTCGAATTGGATGACGATGGCATCATTGAACCGCTCTAAGGCGACCGTGAATTCCTGCACCGAAATGATATTGGGAGGGCACATTAGGCAACGGCCATAGCCGTCGCAGACCGGAATGGCGCACTTCAGCCTGACCCTTGGGTCCACGATCACCTTACGCGCCGAAATCGGCGCAGCGTTGATCGCCCCATAGCTCAGGGCGTTGCTGCAGAGTGTCTTGAGATTCGCTTGCGTAATCATGGCTCTGTCCGTCCTCTCAGACATGTTCACAGGATGGCTAATTGGTGAGATAATGTGTTCTATGCTGACGCCAAGCCGGATGTGATATTATCACAAGACGGAGCGAAATGCAAGACTAATTATGTCATGAAACGATTTAACCCACTGGATGGGAGTCGGAAGTATGGAAGATTTCAGGTTCAAGCACGGCACGATGAGGAAAGGGATCTTCGAGGCCGGCATCACCGCATTACTCTTTATTATCGTCCCGGTCGTAATTGCGCTCATTTTGAGGAGCAGGAATTCAACCCCCGGATTGGGGTCGGGACTGCTTGACCTGGCCCAATTGATCGTGCTCCTTGGCATTCCAGTGGTAGCCGCAAGTTTCTTAAGAGGCTTTTACAAGAAGGGGAGCTTGGCCCGAATGACCTTCGGGCTGGTGGAGACCGGGCTGGCGCTATTGTACTTGGCGATCTTGCTGCTCTCGTCGAACCTGCCCCAGGTGCTGGACCTTCTTCGATTTCATCCTGACCTCACCAGCAGCTTTCTGGCGCTCCTCTACTTGGTCGTCCTCAGGGGCTTCGGATATTTCGTCGAAATGTTCTGGTTCCGGGAGGAATGGCTCAAAAGCATCGGTATCGAAACGCCGCCCAAGTCCCCCCTGAAGGAGACCTTGGCGCTCGACTTCTCACTTCGAGTCGGTATCCTACCTGAGGCGCAGCGGGAAGCGAGGAACAAACTGTTGCTGCTGATCGTCATTCCGTCGCTGCTATTGCTCCTGGTACCATCGGCGATATCTAGCCTGGTGGATGTCCCGACCGAAGCGCTTCAGCTATTCGCCATTCTGGAAAATATCGTCGGTTCGTTATTGCTGCTTGGCCTGGTGCTAGTGCCGATCGCTTGGATGCGGGGGTTCTATCCGAAAGGCAGCTTCGGTCGCTTGACATTCAGCCTGGCATACGTTCTCTTCCTAATCGTTTACATATACATGGTCCTGGTCGGCCACGGATTGAACAGCTGGCTATTCGCAAACGGGGTTCATTTCGATTATAATCTGATGGTCCTGCTGGTGATGATCATCCCCGCCTTCCAATCCGTGGAGGCTTTGGGCGTGCTGATCGACGAGCGCAAACCGTGGAAAGCAAGGCTAGGCTTCGCCATCAAAGGGAAGCCATTGAACGTCGACTCGATGCTGCTGGATTTCAACTTGCGCACCGGGAAGATCGGGAATGGGGCCAAGGCGGCCAAGCGGGCCTACATCGGCTGGCTCTTGATACCGTTCCTTGTCCTTTCAATCCTTTCGGGCATTCTGGACGACGTGACCCAGATAGCGAACAACGTAGCTTTGGCGCAGGAGATCGGGAAGGTGGAAGGCGCAATCGCGCCATTCGCCATAATCATCATTGCATTGAGCTTCGTCTGGGGCTTCTACCCCCGGGGCTCGTTCGGACGGCTGACCTTCGGGCTTCTGAAGGTGCCGTTCATACTGCTGTTCGTAAACGCGATCTTCCTTGATGGGTCGCTAGAGCAGGCATCGTGGAACTCAGACCTGAAGATCACGCTCGGCCCGATAATCGAGCTCTTCCTGATCTATGCGGCGCTGGTGGCAATGCTGCCGGTCTGCGAGCTCGTTGACTATAGAAGGGAGTGGAAATATAAGGTCGGTCGGAAGCTGAAGCCGTTGAGCCCTCCCGAAAAGGGGTTGTTCACCGACTTCAAGTTGCGCTACACCCGCTTCGTGGAAGGAGCGAAGATGGCTCGCAAGACCTTCCGGTCATACATCATCGTTCCGGTGATCTTCGTCTTGGTGGTGCGTGCGGTGCTGACCAGCATGAACAATGCGATATTGGACCAGGCGATCCAAGGACTTCAGGATCTGGACTCGACCGTGATCGCGATCGGCGTGGTATTGGTGATCGTCCAATTCTGCCGCGGCAGTTACCGGGCAGGAGCGTTCTCGCGACTCTGCTTCGGCCTCATTGCGACCGGCGTCATCGTGCTTTGGACATTCGTGTTCGTGAGTAGTATGACAAGGATCAACACCTTGTTCGGTGTTCCGGGCACACCGGTGCAATTCGACATATCTCCTTTCCTGCAGCTGTTCCTGTTGATCATGGTACTATGGTCCGCCCTCGTTGGGTTGAGATACCTGATAGAATATGGCAGGCATCGCAGCCAATGGCTGGAATCCAGGGAGAGCTGGGTGGTATATGGCAATGAACCGATAGCACCAGCACAATGATCGACCTTTGACCCGAGCTGCCTGCATCCAAAAAACGTTGGCACATACGATATGAGATTGGATCAAGCGCGATCCTCATGATCAGAGAATGAAAAGGATGATTGCTTAGTAGCGCGTAGTAATGATTGCAGAGCATGAAGACCCTAACGGTGCTGGAGGCGCTGGAGCGAGATGGCTGCAACGCAAAAGCTGTCTCGATCGACAGGCTAGACCAGCTTAAGGAGGACATTCAGAGCCTACGCAATGCTGGCGCCCTGGATGAGAAGGTTTTCAACGACTACCTCCTCACAATGATATATCAGGCGTCGAAGGATTTTCCTGACGCTAAGTCGATCATCGTCATTGCGGTTCCGCATCAGCAGCTCAAGATAGCATTCAACTGGAAGGGGGAACGGATGGAGACCTTGGTCCCACCGACCTATGCATTCGCTCGCGAGATCGATGAGCGAGCGATAAAGGTCATGAAGGATAGCGTCGCTCCCGAAGCGCTGCATCTTGAGAAGGCTATCCTCCCCCTCAAAACGCTGGCCGCCCGCTCCGGACTTACCCTTTACGGTAGAAACAACATCGCATATGTGCTCAGGAAGGGCAGCTTCCTGCGACTGACGGCATTCTACACCGATCTGGTTTGCGAAGAGGATACATGGGCTGAAAGAAAGATGCTCCCGGCGTGCAAGACGTGCAGGAATTGTCTGAAAGCATGCCCGAACGGGGTCATTGGTGAGGACCGATTCCTGGTAAGGGTGGAGCGTTGCCTCACTTTCTTTAATGAGCAATCTGCCGAGAATCAATTTCCGGGATGGGTTGACCCGTCAGCGCACAACGCGATCGTCGGATGCATGCACTGCCAGCGGGTGTGCCCGTATAACAAGGCGTTCATCAGCTCGTATACTGAAGGGGGCGAGTTCTCGGAAGCGGAGACGGCTTACCTCCTGGAAGGAGAGTTCAAAGGTGAAAAGGCAAAAGCGATGGAGGAGAAGCTCAAACTTATAGGCTTGGACCTCTCGATCTTCCCGAGGAACTTGCAGGTACTGCTGGATCAGCGACAATGATTCACAGTTGAAAAAGCCTTTGGGGTCGCCATTCTCGATGCGTTTCAACTCATCCCTGCGAAGATTATTCTATCCAGGCAACGATACAAAGAGGATCTGAATGAGCGAAGAGAGCGGATTGAACAGGTTCGAAAGCTCTCAGCCCGCCATCCTGATCGCCGCCATGCTCCTGGGGCTTATCATCGGGCCAGCCTTCTCTGGCATTGCTGGCATCAGCAATTCCATCGTCTATCTCTCCCTTGTGGGTTTGATGTTCGGCATTGCCCTCGGCACACCGCTGAGGAGCGTTGCCAAATCCTATGCAAGATTGAAGTTCTTCGGCATCGCCTGGTCCGTCAATTTCATAATCGTGCCTTTGGTGGGTTTCTTGCTGGCAAGCATATTCCTCAGTGGAACGCCATTGATCTTCCTTGGATTCATTCTCTATGTGGTTACCCCTTGCACAGACTGGTTCTTGGTATTCACCGGCATGGCGAAAGGCGATGTCTCACTAGGACTTGCTCTGCTCCCAACGCAGTTGGTTCTTCAGATCTTGCTTATCCCAGTGTACCTTTTCTTATTCGCAGGCGAGATAGTTCCATTCCAACTCGCTGCGCTCGTGGAGACGGTCATAATATTCATAGTCCTGCCATTTGCCTTTGCTATCCTCACGAATCGGGCCATCGTTCGGACGAAAGGCGCTGTGTGGAAAGAAAGGCGGTTGAAGAATGTGCCGATTGCAATACAAACGCTTACCCTGGCGATCGCTATCTTCTTCATGTTCGCGGGGCAGACCCAGGTGATCATCGACAATGCCGGTGCATTGGCAATTGTGCTTCTGCCAGTGCTAATCTTCTTCGCGATATCTTACGCGATATCGCACTACATCAGCCGCTGGCTGCGGTTGAGATACGAAGAATGCGCGTTATTGACGTGCACCAGCATCGCGAGGAATTCCCCCCTGGCTTTGGCGATCGCATTCGGCCTCTTTCCCAACCTCCCACTGGTGCAGGTGGCGATAATCATCGGAGTGATAGTCGAACTGCCGGTACTGGTGCTAGTCGTGAAGTCACTTAATAAGGGAAGACCGACCTATTGTGGTCAGGGATCCTGACAAGCGAATAACGGGATCATCGAAATAAAGAGCTCGCAAGGCGAGCCGGGAATCCCAAGCCAACACCTTTATATTCAGCTCTGGAATAACTGGAAAATTGCGTCTCATGGGTCCGTAGCTTAGTCTGGTGGAGCGTTCGGCTCATAACCGGATGGTCGTCGGTTCAAATCCGACCGGGCCCATATCCCTAAATCCTGGCGAATTTTACGAATCGTGAATCGGGTATGAGGCTGACATCGGGTCCTTGAGGAGGTCATACCCAGAGCTAAAGAGGTTTGGTGATTGGCTGAGCGAAACAGGATGGAAGAAATCTTGAGGGTCAATGAGATCGCACGCGCTCCAATTGGGTATAGATGCTCGTCAATGAGGAAAAAGCGGGAAAAGGATACTAACCGGTGGGCCCAATACTGATTTGATCATAAGGAAGAACCAATCATGTCCACCTCTAGGGAAATTGACGGACCAAGGACAGACAAGATGGGCCCACCAAGGCCGATGGAGAGACGCTCATCACTATGGCTGCTCCTCATCGAAGACGATCCCGGAGATCAGATGCTGGTCAAAGAAATCCTGAAAGCGACCAAGCTAGACGCAAAGCTCACCTTGGTCAATGATGGTGAAAAGGCATTAAGCTGCATCGAAAAATGGTCCAAGTCCAATCGACCAGACCTCGTCCTGCTCGATCTCAACCTTCCTAAGAAGGACGCGCGCGAGGTGCTTCAGCAGATACGCGAAAAGGACCCGTCTGTCCGCGTCGCCGCACTGACCGGGTTCGATCTGCAAAGCGATATCGCGATGGAGTGGGAAAGTCGGGTCGATGGCTATCTGGTCAAGCCGATCGGGCTTGATGAGATGGACCGAACCGCGGAACGATTGAAGGCATTGATGGAATCGATTCCTCTACACAACGCTTCCTCAAAACAATAGGCAACTTCTTTATATCGACTTGAATGAGTTAGAACGTTCATCGATAATCCGGTTCCTGATATCATGTCCAGCATCATCACCGTGGATAATCTAGTCAAAATCTACAGTCCGGATATCCGTGCTGTCGATGGTATCTCCTTTGCAGTCGAGAAGGGAGAGATCTTCGGGTTCCTAGGACCGAACGGAGCGGGCAAGAGCACAGCAATCAAGGTCCTGACCACACTTCTCAAGAAGACCTCGGGGAGCGTAAAGGTCAAGGGCTTCGACCTGGAGGCAGACGCCCGCGAGATCAGGAGGATCATCGGCTACGCCTCGCAAGAGGTCGGCGTTGATACGGATCTCACTGGCATGGAGAACATCTATCTCCAATGCCGCTTCCACCACATCCCCAAGGACAAGGCAAGGGTCAAGGCGTTGGAATTGGTCAAAATGGTCGGATTGAGTGACGCGGCCAACCGAAGGGCCGGCACCTACTCCGGCGGCATGAAGCGAAGGCTGGACCTCGCCACCGCTCTAGTATCCGACCCGGAGATCCTGTTTCTGGATGAGCCGACCACTGGACTGGACCCCCAGAGCCGTCGGGCGATCTGGGACTACATCAGAGAGCTGAATGACAAGGGAACGACCATTTTCCTCACCACGCAATATATGGAGGAAGCGGACCAGCTGGCGCACCGCCTTTGCATCATCGATAATGGAAAGATCGTGGCCGAAGGCGTGCCTGCAAAGCTCAAGGCCCAGATCGGGGCGGACCTGATTAAATTCAGGGTGGTAGGCGATTCCGATCCAGCCGTCACGAAGAAGGTGGTCGGGATCGTTTCTGCCATAGAAGGAGTCAAGGATGCCCGGGATTGCAGCAAGGGCGGGGCCGACTGCACAGAGGGCGTTGCCTTGTACAGCGAGAATGGGAGCAACCTCGTGCCATTGATCGTCAGAGCGTTGGATAGCGCCCACCTTGAAATAGAGAACCTAACCCTTTCGAAACCGTCGCTCGATGACGTTTTCATAAAGTTCACCGGGAAGCAGCTTAGGACCGAGCTGGTCAAGATGCCTGCCAAGGTGGGATTCCGTACCAGGAGGCGCTAGAATGATGAAACTGGAGTTCCCCATGGAGATTAGCGGCATCTTCGCGCGTTGGGTGCGGAAGCTGGTGAGACGGCCGACCAACCTGACCTTCTCCATGATACAGCCGTTAATTTGGTTCCTCCTGTTCACCCAGGCCTTCCAGGCAGTGGCGAACATACCTCTGTTCAAGCAGTACACCGGGACCGATTCCTACCTCACGTTCTTCAGCGCCGCGGTAATCGTGCAGACCGTTCTCTCGTCTGCGCTGCAAAGTGGCCTTGGCATGGTGGACGATGTGGAATCCGGCTACCTGGACAAGATGAGGGTCACGCCCGTCCGAAGGGCTTCGATCCTGATGGGGAAGGTATTCAGCGATGGCTTCCGCATCGTGCTCCAGGTCGGGATCATAATTATCCTGGGTTACGTGCTCGGGGTCAATGTTGCCACTGGATTGCCTGGAATCGGGTTGATCTTGATATTGGCGATGTTCTTCGGGATAGCGTGGTCGGGCATCTCGACTTTCGTCGCCTTGGCGACCAAGAATTCTGAATCGACCCTGGTCATCTCGATCATGTTCGTGTTCCCGATGCTCTTCCTATCGACCGCAGTCATGCCGAAGCAACTGTTGGCGCCATGGGTCCAGACCTTCGCCTCTTACAATCCGGTGTCGTATGTTGCCGATGCAGTGCGCAGCTTGATCATTTCGGGGTATGACTGGACTTTGATCGGGCAGGCATTCCTGATGATCTTCATCGTCGGAGCGATCACCCTGTCAGCGACGACCGCCATGTTCCGGAGAGCCCTGTCGAAGTAGCGGCTTCGGAGCCGAGCGTTCCTAGTTCATTACCGGTCATTGCTCAAATGATGCGCTGACGTTATCCGCTTCCCAGATCGTGATCTTGATGCGCTCGACGCATGATCGATCGATATCTGCGGCGAGCTTTATCCAGATAGCCCTGGCGATATTCTCCATCGATGGCGCCGCCTCCCGGAATTCTGGCATGTCGTTAAGGAAGGCGCCCTCAAAACGCTCAAGCGCTTTTTCCATAGAAAGTGCGACAAGATCGACGTTCACCAGGAATCCACAATGGTCGAGATGGTCGCCCATTACGGTCGCCTCTACCCTATACCGATGGACGTGGACCTCCTTCTCAGGGCCTTCCAGCCGGGGGAGGAAATGTCTGGACGACAAGGTCCTTCCCAAGGTAATGCTAAACATGGCTCATTGCTCCACGTCGTAGATGAACACCAGTTGACCTACCTCTTCGCTCCTGGTATCGATCAACTGATAGGCGGAAGAGGCATCCTCAAGGCCAAACCGGTGGGTGATCAACTTGGAAGGCCGTATCTTATCGATCAGCTTCCAGGTGAACTCAATCCTCCTCTCCTTGGTCCATCGCCCCTGCAGCGACGGCGCCACGGAAGAAACTTGACTGCTCGTCATATGAACTCGGTTCCGATGGAACTCCCTCCCCAGATGAAGAACTGAAGGCTTGTTCCCATACCAAGACCCCAGGACGATCCTGCCATCGAAACCTGCGATGCTCAAAGCGAAGTCGATCGCTTGTGGATTCCCCGACACCTCGAACACCAGGTCAGCTTTGCTATCCTCCATGTCGGATTGCTTGAGAAGTTCGCCTGCAGTGGTTGAAGAGTCGAACGTACGATCCGCTCCCATGATCAGCGACTTCTGCCGTCTAACCTTAATTGCATCCAGGGTGACCAAGCGGGAAAGGGGAAAAGATGATAGGATAGCGGTTGTAAGCAAACCAATGACCCCCTGCCCCAGCACGACCACCTTCTCTCCAACTACCGGTCTGCCGTCCATCACGAAACAGAGAGCGGTCTCCATGAATGGCAAGAAGACGGCATCCTCAGGGTTCATGCCCTTCGGAACGGGAATGACGTCGGCCAAAGTCGCAACGAAGTGGCTCTCATGAGGGTGGAAGCAGAAGACCATCTGGCCCTGCCATTCTTTGGGGACACCTCGGCCTCGTTTCTCGACCATACCAACCAGAGCGTAACCATATTTGAAAGGGTAGCGGAATGGCGTGCCCAGCGCAACGAGGGCCGTATCCAATTTGATGCCTTCGTCCACCTGGTTGCGATAGAAAAGCATCTCCGTCCCGGCGCTAATGGCAGAGATCAAAGTCCGCACCAGAACCTCATTGCGCCCTGGCGAAGGCAAAGGCTCCTTCCTCGTCTTCACTTGGTTCGGTCCTACGAAGAACAAAGAGGACCGATTTCCTCGGCTAGCATTGCTCATGTCGAGAAAAAGAGAACGTCCTCCTTTTCTATGTAACTGAGGCTTGCGCGCATAAACGGGCTATTTCTTCCTTACGAGCATGATTCCATCGCGCACGGTAAGCAGAACGCCTTCCACCCTCGAGTCTAGAGCAATCTTCCGGTTCAAGGCATCAATGGCTTTGCCTTCGTCATCCTCTGGGGCCAACACCTCGCCTTTCCAGAGCATGTTATCTAAGACGATTATCCCTCCGGGACGAAGCCGCTTGAGCACTTCTTCATAATAGAGGTCGTAGGCGGTCTTATCAGCATCGATGAACGCCATATCGATCGGCCCTGGCACGGTCATGATCGTTTCCTGGGCATTTCCCAGAATTGGCCGAATCTTTCTGCCGAATGGCACCTTATCGAAGTACTTCTGGGCGATCTTGTCAGTAGCCTCGTTGCGGTCCAGAGTATAGAGCACACCATTCTCCGGCAAAGCCGAGGCAATCATCAAGGTGGAGTAGCCAGTGAACGTTCCGAGTTCTAGCACGGTCCGGGCACCAGTCATCAATACCAACATTCTGAGGAAGCGCCCCTCCACCGGTCCGACCTGCATCTCAGGGTGGCTGGTAGATTCGTAGGTCTCCCTGCGTAATTCATCGAAGATCCGGTCTACCTTGGTGGAATGAATTGTGGAATATTCATCAAGCGAAGGCTGAATTATATCCATAATGGCGCCTTAGAATGGATGGGACGAACCTGGTGATATTGTTTTGGTCGAAAAAGACTTTCTTTGGGCACTGATTGAAATAGGCGGTGCAACGTAAAAATTTGCATAATAGATGCGTGAGCAGCTATGCAAAACGAAGAGCTCATCGACCCATCCAAGCTCGTCCCGATAATCCCAGGGCAGAAGCTTAGGGAAAGCAATTACCAAAGGACGAAGCGTCCATACACCCTCCAGCGCCTTACGGAGCGCGCTTATTGGGTAGAATCACAGATTTATCAATCGACATTCCTCATTGGAAAGAAGGGCGTCATGGTGATCGACCCCCTGTCATATGGTCGTGGCATGAACGTCCTGAAGGCGATTGGTGAGGTGACGTCGCTCCCGGTGACGACGATCATCTATAGCCATTATCATTATGATCACATCGGAGACGCGGTCGTCTTCGCAAAAACGGCGCACGATCTAGGGATCCAATTGCGAATAATCGCAAGCTCCGCCTGCCTGGAAGAGATCCACAAGTACAAAGACAAGGTGCCGCTCCCAACTGAGGTAATTCGAACTCCTCGTGGAGCCTTCGATTTCGAAGGCGAGCGGATCGATATGGGAACCCCGGAGCAAGGCCATTCGAGTGATAATAGCTGGGTGCTGATCGAGGGAGAAGGGGTCTTGCACAACGTGGATATGATCCATCCAGGCCAATTGGAATTCGATAACTTCGGAGTCGGTCATTACATTGATGGTTATGAGGAGGCCTTGAAAGAGCTCCTGACCTTGCCTTGGAAGATAATGACGGCTGGGCACGGCAACATCGGTGCTAAGAAGGATGTGCACTTCGTACTAGATTACCTTGCTGACCTAAGAGCTCATACTCAGGCGGTCATGCCCAAAGTGCCATTCGAACCTTTCATCAAGGACGAAATGATGTTCGCCTGGTTTCATGGTCATCGAGACGCCGTGGCAGGCCAGGTAATGGAACGGATGAGGGAGAAATGGGGAAAATATCCAGGCTTCGATCTGGTCGCTTTGACACATGCAAGAACGATGTACTGGGAATACTATCTCCATTGATCGTTGAACAATTAACTTCATTGATCGCGCCTCGGTATCCGAAAGCTGATGGTTCAGCTGCAAATACCGTGGAAAGGGAACACGATCACGATTGGGTTGTGTGAACCCTCATTTGCCTCTTATTGAGATGATTGGCCCGATTGCCTATCGATCCAAAGGCATTTAGTGAAATGATTCATCGCCGCTTATAATCGTGGCCCGGAAATTTCTCCCCCTTCGCTAGTTTACCCTGGGTATGTTTGACGGGCGCAGAATCAAGATGAGAGTTCTTCCCGATCTCAAGCGCGAGCTTTCTTCCCTTATCGGTCAGAAAATGAACGTCGCCCTTCCAACCAGCTAGACCTTCGTTTTCCATAGCGTGGAGAGCTTCCTTGACCGTCTCCAAGGAAAGATGGTTCTTGCTCACCAATTGTTCTTCTGAAAGCTCTCCCTTCGCCAAGTCCTCAAAGATTGTCAGCCTGTGTTTATCATTTTGAATGAATTCGATGTTCAATGACACACCCGATGGTGTTATTCCAACCATCTCCTTATAAAATTGACCGTATGGAAGTGGTGACGTGAACCATTCATTAAGGAAAAAAAGGGATCATTTCTAATGACAAGACATCAAAAACAATAATTAACATCTCGCCCCATTATTATTGGATGGGTGCCGTCAATGAAGATCGCAATCTATCATGCTTCGAAATATGGAAACGGAGCGCAAGTAGCAGATGAATTCCGAAAGCTGATGACAACGAGAGGTCATGCAGTCGATGTTCACAGTATTGATGAAGTGAAGCCAAAGGAGCTCCCTCCAGCGGACCTCTATGTCTTTGGATCGCCGACCCGCCTCGGAAAGCCGATAGGGGGAATGCGCCATTTCCTGAAGAAAGTGGAACTTCCATCCGGGACCAGATATGCCATTTTTGCCACGCACGTTGCTGCTAAACCAGACAAGAAAACCGGTGAGATGCCGACCATGGATGACATGGCTAAATGGCAAAGAAGCATACCGATTATGAATGATATACTGATTTCGAAGGGATTGGTCAAAGTTGCCGAGATGAAAATATTCGTCGTTGAAATGAAAGGCCCTTTAGAGGAGGGTTGGCAGAAGAAGGTAGAGGATTTCGTGGCTGAGATACTTGCCACATTGAAGGTCCATTAGCCATTCGTTTGTTTCAACTCATTGGAGAACGAGCAATGGCATGCGATCATACTTTCAACTGCACCTTGAGCACGTCGGAACTCCCATACGTCCGGCTGAAGCTCAGACTTCCATCGGAACCGGATGTGAGGGTGCTGACTAGCACGCCATCCACATAGATGTTGAACGAGCTGCTCGCCTTCATCCCCTTCATAGTTATGGTGGTACTCCCTCCCGTGGCGGCGAGGTTCAGCTCTGCCGCGGTCGAGGTCAGGGATACGAGCTTTACAGAGATGGTGCCTGAAGTCTTCTGTTGCACCATGAGGTTAGAATTCTTCACGATCTCTCCAGTCTTCTCCGCCGCTATGCTGCCGTGGAAAGTGCCCTTTCCATCCGTTGTGAATGTCATAGACGAAGTTGACTGGACATTGATTCCTGCTCCGTAATAGTATGATGATGCGAGCGCCAAATTGAACGACCGGGTCGAGCCGAGCAAGTTGGTGAGCTTGAATGTTGATGGAGCGGCGGTCGAGGTTATCATTGGCGTGCCGGTGCCTTTCATGACAACCATCGAGGCGGAGGTCGAGAGGGTAGTGCCCAAGGCTAGATCAAGCGTGTCCACACTGACCGTCCGAGCATCGGAGTTCAGCGTGCACCCCATAGCTTTGAACATATCCTGAGCCATGACCAGGTTGTGCTTCTGCGCCTCGAAGCTATCGTATGAGGTCAGATCGATCATGTAGCTATACTTGGCGGCGCCGAAGAGCGCGCTGTACACATCGTTCTGGTCGTTGGCATCGCCCGCGGAATAGCTCTGGTAGACCAGGATGTTCGGCCGATATGCGGCGGGAATGTTGTTCACGAAGTCCATGGTCGACTGGACATGCTTTGTCAGATCCGTGTTATGATGGCTGGACGGCTCGTAACCTTCGATGATAGTCAAGTCCGTCGCGATCGATAGGTGAAGCAGCGCGGTATAGGAATTAGCGATGACATAGTGCCAATATCCGGAGGCATAGGTGTCCTTGATCAATGCCAGGTATCCATCGTACAAGTCGGTCGTCCTCTGCTGGTAATCGTTCTTCGGCGTGTTGGTCGAAGTCCAGAGGTTGATACCATCCCAGAAGACGCCGCCAGAACTGATCCACCACGCCTGCTGTGGGTCGTTCTTGATAAGCTGCCATCGATATGTCCCGGAGGTGGTATAGGGCCCGCTGACGGGGTTGCAAATAACGTTTCCACCGGAAGTGAGAGGCACATTACCGGGATTCATCATCTGCCAGGAAACCGGTACGTTGTTAGGCGTATTCGGGTTCTTGTTTGCCAACTGAGCCGATTTATAATTCCAATCGATCTGGTTCGGATTGTTGGAATAGACCGCCACCTTGATCTGGCTGCTCTCGATCCAGCTACGTGCACTCGCGCTCCAGGTCGCCATGTTCATGTACGTTAGCGGGAACACCGGGGTGCTATGATGCCCGTACTTGGCGGCTACGATTGGCGCGACCCATTGAGCATAGCCGACGTCATGACCCTGCTGCTTCCCATCGTTATATTGGTAGGGGCGGACGAACATGTGGAAGGTCTGCTGGGTACCTAATGCGATGTTAGGCACGATTGAATTGAGGGAGCTGTATTTCAGCGCCATGACCGAGCTCCCTCCACGTCCCCCTGATAGCCAGATTGGTGAATAAATGTAGGCGACCGTGTCCGAATAGCCCCATTCCACTCCTAGATTCCCACCAGGGACCCTCAGGTCGCAGGCCGGTGCGTACATTTGCATAGATGGGTACCAGCCGCCAATGCCGTAACCAGAAGTTGTTTGTTCATCAAAGCCCGGGATGTAGCGGTTGAATTGGCCATTGGTGAGCTTGTACAATGAGCCAGTGGATGAATACAGTCCGATGTAATAGGTAGTGAGGACCTTCTTCAAGCCGGGGGTGTAGGTGACGTTGAGCTCGAAATAGTCCCGATAGATGGTGAACGATTGCTTCAACGAGAACTCGGGGCAGGATTCGAGGAACCAAACTGTGTTTCCACTCTGCCCATAACTGGAGATGGTCATCTTGACAGAGTCGAGCGCGTTTCCGTTTTGATCGACCGTGCCTTCGCCTGGATACTGTGGGTTGACACGTTTATAGAGGATATAGTCCGATGTAAAGTATGATTTTATCCGATATTCTATGAATGGCGTTGAATAGTCCGCTGTGATCGAATATTCTTCAGTCGATACGAGGTACTTTGATGTGAGTTTGGTGACTGTCATGTTCGCCGATTTCTGACCGAGGGTCAGGTCTGTGAACGTCACCGATTGAGCAGAAACCGCAAATGAGAAGAAACTTGTCGAGATAAGAATTAGAACGAGGAAGGATGAGATAAGACCAAAGCGAAGCCGCTTCTTAAATGGGAAGGACATGCCCGGCGAATAGTGCAATCGTGTTGCGCGTTTCCGTGCCTTAGTAAGAGCATCTTTCTGTGATTGCTTTGGGCTATTGCCATCAGATAAAACGTCGCTTCTGGCATCCCCAACTTCTATCCCCATCACATCAACGAAAACATGACAATGCTATATGACATTTTTGTTTTCGAATTATCAACCGGGTTCAAGCCGCGCGACAATCGAATAAAATGCCACAGACCCTCAGTTATTCGCAATCTTTAGGTCGTGCGATTGGTGTCCTATTTCTGCAATTCAACGCCAATATCCTGAGTAGAGAATGATTGATCTCCGGAGATCATACCGATCTTTGTGGGATTGTATTCGCCGCATCTACTAAGCTACCGCAATGATTTGGCCAATCTACTAATGAATTGTCATTGTCACAATCGAAGATATTTATACAGGCATGTACGCTTGATTGATAGTGAAGACAGATGCCATTGAGTGAAAAGGATCGCCCGAATTGCATTTGCGACCGTTGTCCCACCTATTCGGATTGCTCCTCCCAAAAAGACGAAATGCTATTCTGCCTGGTAGGCAAGACCAAATGCGAAGTCGATAACCAGGGATGCATCTACCTCTCATGCCCAGTGCTCATCAAGAACAAATTGAAGAATGAGTTTTATTGCATAGAAGGGCCGTAGAAAGAGAGATAAATCGACCTTTTGGTCGAATGTGGTTACTTTTGATCGTTGTCGGCTTTCGCTTGATTGCTTCTTGATGTCCTAGAACCACTTATTGTCGCAATGGACGATTTTGGCTTGGACACGTTCATTATATCTTCAATTTCAGGGTATGCGTGGAATATCCGAATGGTGTTCTGACCCTCTCGCCATACACTCTCTTTAATAGAGTGACGTACTCGCCTTCGTCATCCATTCTGAACTCATACTTAGCCCCACCTGATAAGAATTCGACTTCAAACTCGTTCTCGTCACCGTTCCCTTGTCGAGAATTCCTAAGTTTCAATCTGAGCTCGGAAATAGATAGGTTGCCCAATGCGAAATTCCCTGGCGTCTCTGCAAGGATTGCCGACGGTTGCATGCTGAGATATCTGCTAGAATAGCCAGAAGAATATTCTCTCATCTGGCTGGACATTTGTCCCAAATATCCTTTGCCCTGCGATTTCGCTTCATTTCGTGCTCTGGTGGCTGAATCCTTGATCATCTCGGAGGTCAATCGTGCAAATACCAGTCGTTGGTTCGTGATCACTCCAACAAAAGGATCGTACCTTCCCAATGATTTCAGCTGTCTGAGCGGTATCATACCGACGATGTTCTCTCCATTCGATATGCTTGATCCCAATGGTTCTTCTCTGGCAGGGGCGGAATTTGAAGGTTGAACTGGCTGTGTCGAAGGGTTCATTGGAGCCTCTTTAGACGGAATATATGCAGGGGTACCGCATTTTCCGCAATATCTCGAATCTGGGCCAATTTGTGACCCGCAGCTTGTGCAAAAGCTCATTCAATCACCCGTCCTCGAAGGTAATCATTGAATAATAATTCCTCGCCGCAATTGAACGGAAGAATCCTTGATTCGTTATTAGGGACGGAAGAAAATTCTGCAACCAGTCACTCACGTTACTCGATCGATTTGGTGGAGAACAGGTATTTCGAAAGGAATATCAGCCATGAAATCTCGACCAGCGTGCATACCGTTGCGGGAACGGCTGCTGTGGTCCCAACCAAACCGATGGCCAGAGTAGCTGCCATCCCGGTGTTCTTGTAGGTTGCGAATAGAACTTCGGGCACTCTCCGTTTCCGAGGCGCTCCCTTTCTCTTGAGATGCCAATTCCACAATAAACCGACAACGAATGTTCGCACAAAGGCAACCGCGGCAAGCCCTGACAGGAGGATGGGGTCGGTGAAGAAGACCTGACGATTTGGACCCGCAATTGCCACGATAAGCACAAAGAACGCCAGATTGATTGTCGCGGTCTTGTTCTCCTGGCTTATCTCGAAACGCCGTATCAGCCTGGAGATGGCCAACGGCAACAATATCAGTACGCTGACATACTCAAGGAGGGTCAGCTCATCAATCGGCTGCCCAAGGAAGAGTAGCGTGATTAAAGGAGTGAATGCCAAGGCGATGAAATATAGGACGGCGGAAGATACCAGCGTTGGTTCCAGATCGCCTTTTAGAATATACGTGAAAGGAACAACGGATACTGCCGATGGCACTGCAGCCTCGATGATCCAACCCTCGCGGAGCTCACCCTGGAAGAGGAAGCTCATCAGAATCGTGATTCCAGATGATAGGATGAAGGAAAGAACGAAGGCGTTGCGAATCGCGTTTCCATGGCTCCTCACCTTCAAGCCCTTCAGTTGGAGCGCTGTCAGCGAAAGTGACATCATGACCATCAATGAGAGCATGGCGATGTTGCTGTTGCTGAGAACAACTTCCTTGGGGAAGCCTCCAATGAGCATGGCCGTTATGAATGCTAATATCATCATGACAGCATTGTTGCCTAGGAATCCCTGCACGCTCACGGCCCTCGATATAGCAATGGGTGATTTCTTGCTTTCGTGAGTGAAAATGACTAATCAAGCTGCATTCCTAAGTTTCGATCAAGGGTTCGCCTTCTCGGATAACTAATTCAATCAGCGAAAAGATGGGGTAGAAGGCAGGTTTGAAAGAATTTGAAGAACGGTGCTGGGCACTTGCCAACCACCGTTCTCACTTCGGTCTTGGATCCTTCGCTCAAAGAGGCCTCAAAGTTCCGGCGAAAACCTGCCAAGCCAAGGCAGTCTTAGCAATAAGGCTTAGGACGATGTAGACCTTCTCACCAAACAGGTAGTCCGCCCACCTTCCTTTCGCGCGGTACTGCAAGATCATGTTGAACGCGAACGAGAAGAACGTTATGGCAATTGTCAGGAATATCCAATATACGAAACTGGGCACATTCCCGTACTGTCCAGCACCAGCAAGGTAGATAGAAATGCCAAACCAAGGGATCAATCCGGCGAAGGTGCCGAAGATATACGGGGACCAAGCGACCTTCTCCCTCCTCTGGTTATACGCCTCCATAAGCAGCCCGAATAGGTTCATGCAAGCGTTGAGACCGAATAGCGCAAGGAGTGCAACTATGTCGTATATCCCCACCAGCATCGAGATTATCACGATCATCACGGAGGAGGAGAAGGCATACTCGAACCACCGCGCCTTGTTGATATGCTCCTTGAGATTCCTGACATACCAACCATAAGCCGGTCCAGCCAACAGGAAATGATCAAAGGCAGATGTGAATAGGAATATGGCAATCAATGGAGCNNTGGAGCTATCGGCAGCGTGAAAAGGGTGCTGAGCTTTGGATCCAACTGCTGAGTTATCATGTTATAATGGAGGAACGACGCCATTACAGGCAAGGAAAAACTGGTCGACAGGGCAAGGACTAGTAACCCCTGCACAAAATGGACTCCAGACATCACCGCGTTGAAATTCCTAAGTCCTTTGAACTTCTTCGCCTCATCTGCTGTCATCGGGTCAGGAAATCATTGCTAGTCAGTATTAATATCTTCTGAAATTTATAGCAATGCTCAATCGCTCAATACAGCCCATGGAATCGCCCCATGTCAGAAAAGGGGGAGACCATTGCTAATCCCAAAGCGAATCTTCATATTGGCACCGCTTCCCTTGCAACATAAGGAAGCTGGTTGAACGTGAACGCAGGCAGGGAATTTCTTGATGAGGTCCGGTTCGAAAGGCCAGAGGTCGATCAACTGACAGCGCTTGGATACATGCCGGTTGATATGCATTTCCATACCAATCATTCTGACGGTAAAGTGACTGTCCATGATGCCATCCGTAAGGCAAAGAGATTGGGGATCGGATTTGCCATCACCGACCATAACGAGATCAGTGGATGCCTCCAGGCTTCCGAAGCCAGGAAAGGCACATTAATCGTTCCGGGAATTGAGATTAGCGCGGCGGATGGCCCGCATATCCTTATCTACTTCAATTCGCCCAGTGATCTAAGGGATTACTATCATAATCATATCGAGAAGCATAAGCGCAAGAGCCCCTGGCTGGCAACGCGTTTGAAGACGGAGAAGATCGTGGATACAAGCGAGGGCTACGACTGCCTGGTCATCGCGGCCCATCCATATGGGTATTTGCTATTCAACAAAGGATTGCAGAAATGCATAGATTGCGAGTACCTTCCTATGGACCTGTTGAACCGCTTCGATGGCGTTGAGGTGATCAGTGGAGGCATGACCCATTCCCTCAACCTGAAGGCAATGAAGCTCGCAATGAAAGAGGAGAAATGCTTCACAGGCGGAACGGACGGGCATCTATTGAGCGATCTGGGCAACGTAGTAACCTGCGCTAACGCCGAAGATCCAGAATCGTTCTTGGAAATGGTCCGTTCTAAGAATAACATAGTTGTCGGTTTGGAAAAAACCTCATTGAGCAAGATAGCCACCGGAACCGTGGTCGTGATCAAGCACTCGCGCTATTTCTTCCCAGCCATGAGGATACATTATGAGCAGAACGCCCCCCGTTTGATGCATTACCTAGGGCGGACAAAACGACCTTGAGAGACCGGGCGGCCCAGAATGATCAGGCGATCGGGGTGTAGAGCCGAGATATCGATTCCATGAACTTGACCCAATAGCTCCTCTTCGCATATTGCGCGGGTGTCAGTTCAATGCAATGAGACCGAACGTCTTCCTGGAACGCCCTCGCCATTTCCAAGGCGAACGCAGCGTCGTATACAACCGCATTGGTCTCGAAATTGAGCTCGAAGCTGCGGACGTCGAAGTTAGCACTCCCGACCGAGGCGACCTCATTGTCGATCACTAGCGTTTTGGCATGGACGAAACCTGGGCTGAACTGGAACACCCTAACGCCCGATTTAAGCAGGGTACCAACATAGTAGAGCGTCGCCCAATAAACGAAGGGATGATCTGGCTTAAAGGGGATCATGACCTGGACATCGACCCCGGATAGAGCCGCCACCCGGAGACTGCTCAACACCGGCTCGTCCGGAACGAAATATGGCGTCTGGATGCGGATGCATTTCTTTGCTTCCGATATCATCTTCATGTACTGCTGCTCAATCGGATTGAATTCGGTGTCCGGTCCACCTGAGACAATTTGAACGGCGGACTCCCCGGGACCGTCCCTCCCTGAGAGATAATCCTCGCTCATTTGCAAACAGTAGTTCTCGATGCGGAGGTCATCCTCGGCAGCGAAATTCCAATCCTGTATGAAGCGCGACTCCATTCCGATGCAGCCGGCCCCCTTAACTAGGACAGCCGCATCCCTCCAATCGCCCATCGGCCCTTTTCCTAGATACTCCACGCCAACGTTGAACCCCCCACAGAAGCAGGTCTCGCCATCGATGGTCAATATCTTGCGATGGTTGCGATTATTGATACGGGTATTGAAGCGCCGCAGCAAGGATGGGAAGAAGACAGCGATCCCGCCCCCCGAATCGGTGATTTCCTTGAAGAAGTTCCTGGGAAGCGAATGGCCTCCGTAGGCATCGTAAAGCAACTTGACTTCTACGCCCTGCTTCGCTTTCGAAGCCAGTTGGCTGACCAAGCGCCGTGCCAGCTCATCATCCCGGAAAAGATAGTATTCGATATGGACGTAGCGCTTCGCATCTCGGATCTCGTCGAAAATCGATTCGAAGAGCTGGTTGCCATCGTTGAAGTACCTTACCTGGTTATTTGTCGTCACCATGGCTTGATTTGAATCGAGCAGGAGCTTGGCGATGCTGGAATATCGGCATAGGACCTCACTCTCGTCTGAGCAAATGAAGAGCTTCTCACGCATCTTCCGCAGATAATCGGTCCCAAGCTTATCGGTCGCACCTTTGCTCTTGAAGAGCTTCGCCCGGCGATAGTCCCTCCCGAAGAAAATGTAGAAAACCAGTACGAAGAGGATAGGGAGCAGCAAAAAGGCGGCTATCCATAAATAGATCGATTGAACGCGCCGCGGTCTTACGAATACGATGGTGATGACGATCAGGATCGCATTGATGTAAAGGAACAATTGGAAGAACTCGTTGATCGTCATCGTTTTATTTGGATGGAACCGTTGGTTTGTCTTCGTCTGGGTTAATCGAAGTGGGCAGCCAGATTGCTGGATCCAAGGCTCTCACGAGCTAAATTCAGTCCTCCTCGTACTGCTCTTCATTCAAGGTAACCGAGGTGCCGTCCGCATGGATCATCGGCTTGCGACGCGCCTTCTTGTCGTCTTCTATCTCCTTCATTGCCAGGTCCCTGCCGCGCATGAACCCGTCCTCTGCGGCCGTTATCTCGTCGTCCTCTAGCATCTCGTTCCTTTGGTCGCCTTCATAAATGTCCTCGGTCTTCGATTCATCCGCATCGGTCATTACCTCATCGTCCGGCGTTGCCTCGACCTCTCTCTTCCTCTTCTTGGGGCTAACCACTCTCTCACCGATGAGTAAAAGTCCACCTTATCGGATATAAAAATGCGCTTGGGAAAACGAATTCCTAGAGTCGAATCCTCCCGGGCGAATCGCCGAACTTCCGCATGAGCTTTGATGCAGATTCAAGCGAAATCGCCCCAAAGCGAGGCCAAACGATTCGAAATGTTGTTATATGTTGCCTTCACAAAGCAATTCATCAAATTAGGTGAACAATCATGGCCGATGACGCAGGAATGGAGATAATCGCTGTAGAATGCATAAGAAGACCTCCCAAGGAAGTCACGCCAGAAAACGTCGAGAAGAAGGTAGAAGAACGAACGCTTGACGCATCATCCAAGGCGGTCCTCCGGAAGGCCATGTTGGAAGGGGTGGAAACGGTTTGGGATCGCTTCGAGAAGCAGCAGCCTCAATGCAAATTCTGTTCGACTGGCATATCCTGCCAAAGATGTTTGATGGGGCCTTGCCGATTGATGGGCGGGGATCGGACCAGGGGCGTTTGCGGCGCGGACGCGGACCTATTGGTGGCCAGGAACCTTCTCGAACATTTGGCTACCGGCGCCGCTGCACATTCAGATCATGGAAGGGACGTTGTCGAAACGCTGTTGAAGACGGCACGGGGAGAGTCGCCCTCCTATTTCATCGCGGACAAGCCCAAGCTCATGACCCTTGCCAAGGAGTATGGCATCGATACCGCATTACCTGAGATGAAGGTGGCCGAGAAGCTAGCGCTCGGCATGTTGGACGAGTTCGGAACGCTGAAAGGCTCCTTGCAGATGGCCAAGAGAGCGCCGAAGGGAACCATGGACATCTGGCTGAAGAATGGGTTGTTGCCCCGAGGGATCGATCGCGAGATAGTTGAGGCGATGCATCGAGTCCACATGGGCGTCGGAGCCTACTATCCAGATTTCCTGACCCATGGCGTCAGGACGTCGCTAGGGGACGGCTGGGGCGGATCGATGATGGCGACCGAGATATCGGACGTGCTTTTCGGCAGCCCCGAGATCAAGACGTCGAAGGTCAACCTGGGAGTGCTGAAGGCGGATCATATCAACATCTCATTGCACGGGCACAATCCTATCTTGTCCGAGATGGTAGTCAAAGCGGCCGCATTGCCAGAGATGCTGGCCAAGGCGAAAGCCGTGGGCGCCGAAGGCATCAACCTGGTGGGGCTCTGCTGCACCGGCAACGAGCTGTTGATGCGTAAGGGCGTTCCCCAGGCAGGGAACCATCTTGACCAGGAACTGGTGATCGCGACCGGAGCTGTCGAGGTGATGGTGGTCGATTATCAATGCATCTTCCCTTCGCTCACCAACACCTCCGCCTGCTACCATACTAAGGTGGTGACGACCTCGCCCAAGGCCAGGATATCGGGCGGTTACTACTACGAGATAACGCCTGAGAACAGCTTCGACCAGGCCAAGCGGATTGTGCAATTGGCGATCGACAACTACCCTAACCGAGACCAGAAACGGGTCTTCATCCCGGACAAGCCGGTCGAGGCTATGGTCGGATTCTCGGTTGAGGCGATAAAGAAGGCCTTGGGAGGGAGTCTGAAGCCGTTGCTGGACGCCATCTTGGCCGGCAAGATCCGGGGATGCGCAGGCATCGTCGGCTGCAACAACCCCAAAGTGAAGCATGATTCGGGCCATGTGAGCTTGGCAAAGGAGCTGATAAAGCGCGATGTGCTGGTAGTGGAAACAGGTTGCGCCAGCATAGCTAGCGCTAAGGCGGGATTGCTCCAGCCTAAGGCGATTGAGATGGCGGGGAAGGGGTTGCGAGAGGTATGCGGGTCTCTGGGGATC
>PNBI01000080.1 GCA_003135935.1 Methanomassiliicoccaceae archaeon | reverse complement strand
GTTCCGTTCAACCACGGTCATTCGCGGAGATTATTCCGTGAAATGCGTAATAGTTTCCCAATTCGGCCGCCTTAGCGTCGTTTAGGAAGGAAACATATTAAACGTCGTGATTTCGTGCCTGGTACAACGGAGTGATTCAATGGGTAAGTTTCTGGAGAGAAATAAGCTGATCAGCCTCGAGAAGGCTGCCTCTACCGTCAACGATGGAGATATGGTGGCCATCGGAGGCGGGCTTTGTCTGAGAGAACCGATCGCCATGATACGCGAGCTAGTGAGGCAGGGGAAGAAGAACCTGCACATCGTCGGCACGGCGCATGGCTTCGACATGGACTTCGCCTGCGGCGGCGGCATCGTCGGCGCGGCACAGGACACGCACGTGAGCTTCGAACAGGACTTTGGCCTGGCGTTGAACTATAGGCGTGCTTGCGAGTCCGGCAAGGTCAAGATCAACGAGAACTGCTGCAACACCATCATCCAGCAGTTCCGCGCAGCGGCATACGGCATTCCGTTCATGCCCATCATGAGCGCTAAGGGAAGCGAAGAAACGCTCCTGCACCCCGAGTTCAAGCACATGATCTGCCCCTTCACTGGCAATGATCTCATCCTCGTGCCTGCTTTGATCCCGGACGTCTGCATCTGCCACGTGCACAAGGCCGATATCCACGGCAACGTGAAGATCGAGCAGCCTTACGTGGCCGACGTCCTCATGATCAGGACGGCCAAGCACGTCATCGTTACTTGCGAAGAACTAGTCTCAGAGGAAGAGATGAAGAAGATCGGGCCGACCATGCCTTACTACGAGATCGAGCACGTGGTCCACGTCCCCATGGGCGCCCATCCCACCAGCTGCTATCCGTATTACGCGTACGACCGGGAGCACATCTCCGAATACTACAAGCTCACCCAGGAGGGCGAGGAGGCCTTCAAGGAGAGGTACCTCAACAAGTACGTCTTCGGCGTGAATACGAACGACGAGTACATCGAGAAGATCGGCGGAGCGAACAAGAAGAAGAGACTGGCCTCTTGGAAGGACAGCAAAGAAGCATGGATGGAGTTGTTCCAATATGAGTGAATTCAAAGCGACAATTGACGAGCTGTTCGTCTACAACATCTCGAAGACGATCAAGGACAAGACCGTAATGTTCCATGGTGTCTCATCTCCGGGCCCAGCGGTCGCCATGTACTTCGCCAAGCTGACCCACGCCAAGGACGCTGTCTACGTCGGCGGAGTCACCAGCGCCATCGACCCCAACCCGCCATTCTTCCCGACATCGACGAACGACTGGACGATGATGCAAGGCAGAACCGCGATGATCACCATCGACAAGCTGTTCGACATGGCCCAGAGGGGCGAGCTGGACCGCTCGTTCTTCAGCGGGGCGCAGGTCGATAAGTATGGTAATCAGAACGTCACCATGATCGGTCGGCCGGGAAAGGTCAAGATCAAGCTGCCAGGTGGAGCAGGAGGCTGCAACCTATCAGGCGATTGCATCAACTACACCATCTGGACGCCGAACCACCGCGCTCGGGTCAAGGGCGACAAGAAGATGTTCACCTTGGTGGACAAGGTCGATTTCGTGACGAACGTCGGCCACGTGACCCCGTTCGGAACCCGGCAGCAGCTCAAGCTGGTCGGCAACGGGCCTGACTGGGTGGTCACCGAGCTAGGCGTCTTCGATTTCGACCCGGAGAGCAAGATCATGCGCCTCAGGTATCTCTATCCCGATACGACCGTCCAAATGATCCTCGACAACACCGAGTTCAAGCCGGTCATCCACCCGGACGTCAGGGTGATGGACATGCCTACGAAGGCGGACATCGAGCTCATCAGGAAGATCGATCCGCTCCGCGCCCACGCCAACGAGTTCCCGCCCAAGGAGCTGGCTAGGGAGTTCGTCATCTAGGTGGGACCGGATGGTCGATCCCAGAATAGACGCGATATTCAATCCTAGGACCGTAGCTCTAGTCGGCGCATCCGGCGAAAAAGGGAAGATGGGCTACGTGTTCGCCCGGAATCTAGCCAGCGGCTACAAGGGGAAGATCTTCATGATCAACCCCAAGGGCGGTGAGATTCTGGGGCATGCTGCCTACAAAAGCGTCCTCGACTGCCCGGACGACATAGACCTAGCGGTCATCGTCATCCCTAGCCTTGCAGTCCTGGGCGCCATCAAGGAGCTGGTGGCCAAGAACTGCAAGGCGGCGGTGGTCATAACCGCCGGCTTCAGCGAGGCCGGTCCGGAGGGAAAGAAGCTCGAGGAGCAGATAATGGTCGAGGCCAGGAAGATCGGAATGAAGGTCGTCGGCCCCAACTGCTTCGGCGTCTATAACTGCAACATCGGCCTCAACGCCTCCATGGGCATCGGCACTCCGGAGACAGGGGGAGACATCTCCTTCCTTACCCAATCCGGCGCCTATGGCATGGCGATCTTCACTTTTGCGACGGACCACAGCATGAGGTTCGCCAAGATAATGGCGCATGGCAATAAGGCTGGAATAGAAGACTACGAAGTGCTGAAATACTTCGGTGAGGACGCAGACACCAAGGTCATCTGCCTCTTCCTGGAATCGATAAACAAGGGAAGGGAGTTCTTCGATGAAGCGAGGAAAGTGGCGCTCACCAAGCCGATCATCGCCACCAAGACCGGTCGCACCGTTGGGGCGGTGAGGGCCGCGGCCTCTCATACCGCGGCCATCGCTGGGTCGTTCACCGCATACGAAGCCATGTTCAAGCAGGCGGGGGTCATCTTCGCCCGGAACGGCATGGACATGGTGAACATCGCCAAGGGGATCGACTGGCAGCCTTTGCCTAGGGGGAAGCGGGTCGGCATCATCACCAACTCCGGAGGAACGGGGGTCGAGCTCACCGACCTGTGCGAGGAGAACGGGCTGGTCGTTCCGGAACTTTCTGCGGAGACGCAGGCCAAGATCGCAAAGCTCATCCCTTCGTTCGCATCGCCGCGAAACCCTGTGGATATGACGACCATCTGGCCGAGATTCGTCGAGCTCTATTCCAAACTTACCCGGATATTGTACGAATCAGGCGAAGTGGACATAGTCGTGGCATTGGTGCTGCAGCGCGCCGCCTACATGCCCGAGGTCTGCACCACCCTCGCCGACACCGTGAACGACCTTCTGGCCGAGGGAAGGAAGATCCCGACCTACGTCTGCTGGGTCTCGACGCGCAACGCGTTGGCGAACATGGACCTGCTTCAGAAGAAGCGCGTCCCCTGCTTCGATTGGCCGGAGAGGACCGCCCGGGCGGTCTCCGCGATCGCTGATTATGCTGATTTCCTTAAGTCCCGTGGCGTCGATATATCCAAGAGGTGAGGGCGTGAGACAAGAGGCTATGCACATTCTGGATGGCGTGGCAGTCGAGGGCCGCAAGTTCATCACCGAGCCGGAGGCGAAGCGGGTGCTGAAGGCCTACGGGATCGAATCGACCAAGGAGTCGTTGTGCCAGAGCGCGGAAGAGGCCGTCGCGGCCGCCAAGGAGATCGGTTATCCCGTGGTCATGAAGCTGGTTTCGCCCCAAGTGGTGCACAAGACCGAATTCAACGCCGTAAAGCTCAATATCCAGAACGAGAGCGAGGTCGAGGCCATCTTCAATGAAATGACGGAGCGGGCCAGGAAGTCCAATTTCCACGTCAACGGTATCTTGGTGGCCGAGACAGCTACTGGCACAGAGTTCATCATCGGATCGCTCAGGGACAAGCAGTTCGGGCCGCTGGTCATGCTCGGAATGGGTGGCATTTTCGTCGAGATATACAAGGACGTTAGTTATCGCCTGGCGCCGGTCGAGCCGATCGAGGTGAGGGACATGATCATGGAGCTCAAGGGCAGGAAGATGCTCGAAGGCTTCAGAGGCAAGGAGAAGGTCGATATCGAAGCGCTCATAACCGCCGTGGTCAGCGTATCGCAGCTGCTCGCCGACTTTCCCAATATCGCAGAGATGGACCTCAACCCGATATTCGGGAACGCCCATGGGGTGAAGGTGGCCGACGCGAGGATAATGTTGGCTTAACGCACTTAACTCGGATATCGCAACTAAAGCCACGAAATCGGGGGCCACACTTCCTTTTTTACGTCAAAACCCGTCCTATAAGAAGCGATATTACTTAAGTATGCTGAACTCTTACTTTGGCTACCCATTCAAAATGTGAATCGTTGAACGGAGGGCGGTAATATGAAAGAGATGACTAGCACACAAAGGTTCGAAGCGGCTTTGAAGCATGAGACCCCTGACATGGTGCCAATATCTTATTTCACTGGCATCTATCAGATGCATTGGATGAAAGACCCGTTGGTTTGGCAAGACACAGTGGAGTATGGCCGGAACGGCGAATACATGGCTCGCGCTACCTCCCACTTCCACAAGGTCGTCGGCGGAGATACCCTTTACATCCTATCTGACGTAGGAGAGATCGTCCAAGGCTGGGGCGTGCGCATGAAGATCGCCGATGTTCCCGACATTCACATGGCGCTAGGCAAATTCGGCGTTAACGAACCAGGCGACTGGGAGAAGCTGGACGTCCTCGACCCGATGATCGATGGCCGTATGCCGACCTACCTGGATGCCGCCATAGCGCTCGACAAGGAGTACAAGGGCAGCGTGCCGATAGGCGTCGATGTCCCATCCACCATCACCACCGCCACCCATGTGGCGCCGATGGAGACCGTCATGATCCACATGCTGACAGAGCAGGATGCCCTCAAGAAGGGATTGAGGACGATCTGCACGACCGTCACGGACTTTTTGAACGCATGCAACAAGGCGGGCGCGTTCTACTCCTGCTACCTGACCACCAGGGCCTCCAAGGAGATCACCACGATGGAGCAGTACGAGGAGTTCGGCGTTCCCTACGATCTTGAGACGTTCAAGAAGACACCGAGCATGTACCATATCTGTCACGTATGTGGCGTCGAACCGATGTTCGAGATCATCTCTGAGTACGCCAAGAAGACCAAGAACTGCAGGGGCATCAGCTGGTGGGACCGCGGTGCCCAGCCGAACCTGAAGGTCGCGAAGGAGAAGTACGGGGACGTGCTCTGTTTGATGGCCGGTGTTGACCACACCAACACCCTTGCCACCGGAACACCGGCGGACGTTGAGAAGGAAGTCGAGAACGCGTGCAAGACCGCTATGAAGGGCAGTGGATTCATACTTGCGGGCGGCTGCGACATAAACCCGAAATCACCGAAAGAGAACATGGAAGCAATGGTAAAGGCCGGACGAAAGTACGGCAAGTATTAGGAGAACTCAAACCCCTAATCAGAAACGCAGGTGAGGAAAATGAAAGAAGACCAGTACAAGCGAATATACGATTGTGTAGTGAACGGCAAGGCGGCTGAGGCCCTCAAGATCGGCGAAGATATGAGAGCTGCGGGCATCAGCGTGCAAGATGTTGGCAAGGTCCTGATCGATGCAATGAACCTTGTCGGTCACAGGTACCGAGAAAGAGAGATCGCCCTTCCCCAGTTGATCCTGGCAACGCACTGCTTCAAGAAGATCCTGGTTCCCTACGTCGCAGATGCCAGAGGCAACAGCGGCGTGGTCGTCGTCGGAACGGTCAAGAACGACATTCACGACATCGGAAAGAACCTAGTGGTATCCATGCTCACCGTCTACAACTACAAAGTCATTGACCTTGGCAAGGATGTTCCATTGGAGAAGTTCGTCACAGAGGCGAAGAAGAACAACGCCGACATCGTTGGCGCTGGAACGTTGCTCACTGCCACCATGCCAGAGCTGTCCGAAGTGCTCGCCATGATGAAGTCGGAAGGACTGCACCCCAGGGTAAAGTTCTGTGTGGGCGGAGCACCTCTGACCACGACCTACGCCAAGCACATCGGGGCTGACGGCTACGCGGCGGATGCCATCCTCACGGTAGAGATGGCGAACCACCTGATGAAAGGCGAGCAGAGCTTCATGGCCGCCATGCAGAAGTGAGCGAGGCTGGATTCCGATGAAAAATAACATGAGTTCTATCGAAAGATGTCATGCGGCACTGAGGCACCAACCGGTGGACCGCGTGCCGGTGAGCGCCATGGCCTGGTTCATTGGCGCCCGCGCCGGTGAGGTGGGCACCAAAGCCTACGCTACCGACGGAGCGAACATGGCAAAGGGGCAGCTGGCCTTCCTGGAAAAGACCGGCGTGGACATGCTGCACCCGATGTCCGACGTAGGCCAGATGGCCTCCGGATGGGGCACCGTCATGCGTTACACCGAGGGCCTGGCACCGATGCTGGACGCCTTCGCAGTCAAGGAGCCCGAGGACTGGGAGAAGATGCGTGCGCTGGACCCGAAGAAGGACGGGCGCATGCACGTCCCGGTGAAGGCTATCTCGATAATGCGCAAGGACCCCAGGGGAAAGAACGTGTCTATGTTCCCCTACATCCCCAGCCCATTGACGAGCTGCACTCACGTCCGAGCGATGGAAGAGGTCCTGATCGATATTCTGATCAACCCAGAGCCGTTGAAGAAGGGATTGCAGACCATCGCTGATACGACGATCGAATATGGCAACGCGCTCTTCGATGCCGGGGCGGACGGGCTGCTCTATGCAACCACCCGCGCCTCCGCTGAGATCGTGACCATCGATCAGTATAAGGAGTTCGCGATGACGTACGATCGACACGTGCTCTCCCACCTGGACAACCAGGATGGGTTGAACATCCAGCACGTTTGCGGGCTTGAACCGTTCTTCCAGCTGCTCTCCGAATACCCGAATTGCGCTGGCATTAACTGGTGGGACCGGGGAAGCCGCTTGAAGATCAAGGAAGCGAAGCAGAAGTGGGGCAAGAAGGTATGCCTGGTCTGCGGAATGGACCAAACCACCACTCTGATGATCGGAAGTATGGATGACATCAAGAACGAGGTGAAGGACACCATCCAACAGGGTTTCGCTGACGGTACTGGCCTGATTATCGCGCCGGGTTGCGAGATCTCGCCAAACACTGACTTCGCCAAGATCAGAGCGATGATGGAAGCTGCCGAACAATACGGCAGGAAGAAGTAACTGGGAGTTGTTTAAAATGGCAAACAGTCTAGACAAGATCTCAATGAAGGTCGAGCCGCCGGGACCGGAGGCCCAGAAGATCATTGAGCGTGACAAGAAGTTTATGGGCACGATGAACAAGGTCATGCCCGTTGTGGGAGTGCGTGGAAAGGGCCTTTACGTCGAGGACGTCGATGGCAACGTCTACCTGGACTTCCTGTCAGGCATCGCCGTCAATAACCTCGGACATTGCCCTCCCCCGGTCGTGAAGGCAGTCCAGGACCAAGTGGCGAAGTTGATCCACTTCCCAGGCATTCTCTGCTCCCAGCCCCTAGAGGGAGAGCTGGCCTCGGAACTGAACGATATCGTTCCGGGCAACTTCACCAAGAAGACCTACTTCACCTGCACCGGCTGCAACGCCATCGATAGCGCTATAAAGGTGACGAGATGGGCGACCAAGCGACCAAGGAACATCGCTTTCATTGGAGCATTCCATGGGAAGTCGATCGGTGCTCTATCCCTGACCTGCTCGAAGAACGCCTACCGCAAGGGCTTCATGCCCGAAATGCCAGGCGTGACGCATATACCGTATGCCTACTGCTACAGGTGTCCATACAAGATGGATTATCCCTCTTGCGACGTTTACTGCGCCAAGATCATTGAGGAGCAGTATCTGGACCACGTCATCCCGCCGGAGGAGGTCGCAGCCATATTCGTGGAGCCAATTCAGGGCGAAGGCGGATACATCGTGCCGCCGAAGCAATGGCACAAGGAGATCCGCAAAATAACCGAGAAGTATGGCATCCTCGAGGTCGCGGATGAGATCCAGAGCGGTTTCGGAAGGACTGGCAAGTGGTGGGCGATCGAGCAGTTCGACGTTGTGCCGGACGTGTTGTGCATGGCAAAGGGCATCGCTTCAGGCATGCCCATGTCTGCCTGCACTTTCAATGAGAAGTACGACATCAAGCAGCCGGGAGCCCACGCCACCACGTTCGCTGGAAACCTGGTAACGACCGCTGCGGCATTGGCCACCATCAAGATGTTCCGGGACGAGAAGATCCTGGAAAACGCCGCGAAGCAGGGCGCTTACCTCCTGAAGGCCGAGAATGAGATGAAGGACAAGTTTGAGTGCGTCGGCGATGTCCGCGGCATCGGTCTCATGACCGCCATAGAAATCGTCAAGGACAAGAAGTCCAAGGCCATCGACATGGACACCAGGAACAAGATCGTCATGGGCTGCATGAAGGCGGGCCTGTTGACGCTGTTCTGCGGCGTATCCTCGATACGGATCATCCCGGCCCTGACCGTGAATCAGGCCCAGATCGACACCGCCGTTGGCATTCTGAACGAGCAGATAAAGCTGGCGACGAAGTAAACCCCTTATCCAAATTCCTTTCCATTTTTATCTTTTTTCAAATCCAGCCGAAGCGCATGCTCTGATCATGAACGGTCCGTTCAGAAGAATCATGAACTGCTCGATGGGACGAGAGGTCTACTGGAACTCCCTTGCCATCCTCTTCAATGAGGCGGTGACCTCAGGGAACTTGCTCTCGTCGCTATGTGGGAAGTACATGGCCGCATAGAACTTCTCTTCGAACTCTGGCATGGCTGCCAGCTCGACGTATTGCACCAGCTTCGCTATGCGCTTCGCCGTCTCCCTGGCCGACCGGCTCACCAAGGATATCTTCGCTCCGGATCCAGCGGCGTTCCCGATGCCGACGATGCGGTCCAACGGCACTTCCGGGAACATCCCGATGGTGCGGGCGCTGCTGGGATTGGCATAGTTGCCGAACGCCCCGGCCAGCAGGATCTCCTTGATGTTCGGACGATCTACATGCATCTTCTCCATCAGTATCTCGGCACCAGCATACATGGCAGCCTTCGCATACTGGATCTGGGTGATATCGTTCTGTGAGATCATCACCGGCTTCCCGCTGCCGCTCTCCTTTTCTGTGGCAACCACGAAGCAGGCCTCGCCATCGATCACCTTGACGCGGGGATGCCCCAATTCCTTTCGAATGCGTCCGGTGCGATCCATCACCCCGGAGAGGTACATCTCCGCCACCAGGTCTATCACCCCGGAGCCGCACAGCCCTCGGGGCACGCTCTCGTTGATGGTCGTGAAG
>PNBI01000120.1 GCA_003135935.1 Methanomassiliicoccaceae archaeon | reverse complement strand
GATTTATGTTCTATCGTAGGCCCATCGAATCTGCCAATGTCTTGACAACGGAAGACAGATTGGCGCGCGGAAATCAGACCTCCATCGATCGCAGCCCCTGGACAGGACCGAAACACCTATGCAAACCTATTTTTGCCACCACGAAGGTAGGTCAAATCCCGGGTGTGCAGATGTCTTTAACGGACGGTTTAGATCCAACCGCATTGTCGGATCAGCCATCCGGCTGCGCCGCAGCGCCAGACTGGAAGCCGAGGATCATCGCCTTCTGCTGCAACTGGTGCGCCTATGCGGGGGCGGACCTGGCTGGCGTGAGCCGACGCCAATACTCGTCCGAAGTAAAGATCCTCAGGGTGATGTGCTCCGGCCGCGTCTCTCCAGGAATGGTGCTGAAGAGCTTTGCTTCCGGGGCTGACGGGATAATCGTGCTAGGCTGCCATCCAGGCGATTGCCATTACCAGATCGGGAATCGTTACACGGAGAAGAGGGTGGATCAGGTCAGGGAGCTGCTGGAATTAGCAGGGATCGACAATTCAAGATTAAGATTGGAATGGATATCAGCCGCCGAAGGAGAGAAGTTCGGACGCACAATCGACGAGTTAGTCAAGACCATTAGGACTCTTGGTCCCCTTGGAGGTATCTGATTTGGATGGACTGGCCGTCCCGGACGTGCGGCGCTGCTTGGAATGCGGCCGCTGCAGCTACACCTGTCCTGTTTCTCATATGACCGATGAGTTCTCTCCACGAAAGGTAGCGGAGCAGTTCGTGCTCGAAGGCAAACTGCGCAACGACCGCGGGCTTTGGCAATGCATGAGCTGCGGCGCTTGCACCGAGGTCTGCCAGAGCGAGGTTCGATTCCATGAGTACCTGCAGGCGAAGCGGCGAGAGCTCCGCGAGACGTTCAAGCCCGAGGATAATCATGGCGCCGCGCCGGGATCGATGATGCGCCTAACCGCCAACGAGAAGGTCATTCCGAAGAAGGAAGGCTGGGTCACGCCCGATCTGAAATTGGATCAGGAGTCTGAGACGCTTCTCTTCGTCGGCTGCACTCCCTATTTCGATGTGATGTTCCGTTACCTGCGCAACGACCTATTGGATATTCCACGGTCGGCGGTCAAGCTGCTCAACGCCTCGGGGATCCGTCCCAGACTAATGAAGGGTGAGCGGTGTTGCGGCCACGATGCATACTGGCTCGGGGACGAGGACCTGTTCGACCGCCTTGCCCGCCTGAACCTCGACGCCATTGAGAAGGCGGGGGTGAAGGAAGTAGTGGCATTCTGCCCGGAATGCTACTCCACACTCAAGCAGGTCTATCCACGCCGCTTCGGCCCGTTGGGATTCAAGGTCCGATCTGTGGCCGAGGTGATCGGCGAGAAGGTCAAGGAAGGTGAACTGGAGCTGAAACGAGAAGAGGAGAAGGTAACATACCACGACCCGTGCCGCTTGGGCAGGCATGCCCGGGTCTTCCAGGCTCCCAGGGACATTCTTGATGCGTGCGGGGATCTGGTAGAGATGCCTCGCAACCGAGAAATGTCCGCCTGCTGCGGCAACGCAGCCTTTGTTAATTGCAATGGTAGCACCATACTTTGGCAATCGGATCGATTGAAAGAGGCGCGAGAGAGCGGCGCGTCCAGACTGGTTACTGCCTGTCCGAAGTGCCTTATCCATCTCAGTTGCGCAGGAACTGAGAATGTTCAAATGATCGAGAGGAAAAAACTTCCCGTGGTCGACCTTCATGTCCTGGCGGCCTCGAGGATCAGAACCTAATCATTGGAAAGAATGTGGGACTTNNTAAACCTCCTGACCTTTGGGTGTGAGCACGACCACCTCGTGGCCAGAGTTCGATTCGAATGAGACGAAACCACGATCGGACATCCAGGTCAGGTATTTCATTAAGATGTCGTAATTTAGGTTGGTCGCGACCTGAAGATGGGTCTTGAGCATAGGCTTGTTCTCCCTCCAGAGCCGCTCCAGGATGCGCGCTAGAACGTAGAAATCAGGTCGGTCCATATGGGCGGGCTCAGGCATCATTGTTCTCCCCGAAATGGAGATTTAGCAACATTCGTAGCTGTTCCTTTCTTCTCGCCCACTCCTGGGCCAACCACTTCTCCTCGACGATCTCCTTTTTCAAAGTCCAACGCCGTAGCCAGAATGATCCTGCCAGTAGTGCGCCTCCGATCGATATTGACAAAACGGAAGAGATCTGATCGGTCGCGAAGAATAGGCCGAAGAAGCCAGAGAACATTGTTGATGATCCCCACAATGCCAACATGAGCGAGAGGATGTAGGAGGCAGGATGGCGGTCGAGCACGGTCTTTCGGCGAGCACTTAGCCAGCTAGGCATCTCATCGAAGGCGGAGAATAGGAGCTCGATGGAGCTCTCGTCACCTTCCGGCATCCGATTGGACAATTCGTTCACTATTGCTGTGTCCAACCGGAAGACCCATCTTTGTAATGCTATTACCTTCGGCTTTAGCTTCTTCATTGTTAGGAAGACCGCAATCGTGCACCCGACCACTGAGATGGCCAACGCCAGTAAGGCTGAGTAGACCAAGCGATTGGAAAAATCGAACAAAGGCAATTGCATGATAATGACCAGCAGGACAAGCCATCCTATTAATCCGATAACGATAACGTCGATTAGCACGTAATCCTGGTAGGCAGAATCCGTTCCTCTATAGGCCTCCTCAACAAGCCTCCTGCATTCTGATAGGCTTTCTAAAAGAAGGTCTTTGATTGTGTTCTGTGGGGTCTGGACTGGCCTTGGCTCGCTTCTGAGGAAAGGCAACAGGAATCGCCGGGCATTGCGATCCATCTGGGTCAGCAGAAAGATGCCAAGCGGGATGGCTAGAAAGCTGAACCCCACGGTCAGAAACAAGAATAGTATTACGCCCAAGGTGGAAGGTGGCGCATCTAATCTATAGATCAATCTGGAGCCATTGCCTCGCTTCTGATACCGCAAGTCGACCGCGACCCATCTGTTGAAATGGATTATGACCGACCTCGGTTTTTCCTCTGTTTTGAAACCATTTGATTTGAGCCTATGAGCCATATCGGCCAGAGAAGGTCCGCCATTCCCTTGATCCAAGCCAGAAGGGAAAGGAGCGCCAAAGGAAATCACCACCGCGAGCATTCCACCTATGGCGAACCCGAAATAGGCAATATAATAATCATGAACCAGGAACAAGAATAGAGCTATCATTGCAAATCCGATGATCAGGTCCGCGGAAATCAAGACCCATACCCGGTTCTTCGACTCGCTCACATTCTGATGTATCAATGCAGGTGGATGTAACCCTTACTCCACTAAGATGAGTTCATTTCCAACACCCACCAAACCCGCTTTCGTGATCTCAGGAACATTGCTATGAAGAATTCAGAACGGAATGGGTGGATCGGAACCTAGCGCTTCTCGACCTTCTTCTGCTCCTCTTCGAATGCGATCATTGCCTGTTGGTGCCTCTTAGCCTTCAAGTGCCCTCCCGGGCCACCACGTTCATCGATCGCCTTATCCATGCACTCCTTGCTGTCGCAAACGAATGCCGCGAAGGCGAAATGCTTCGCCTGCTTGCCGCAGAATTGGCACTTCTCCTCTTCGACCTCCATCGTGGCACCTTACCGGCCTCGGAAGGTAATAGATTTCCGTTGAGCGTTCGGAACCCGAAAGGCATTAAGACAGAAGGAGAGAATCATCTCATTGCGCATGATCGAGGGGGGAGGGAAATGAACTGCGGCAGGTGCGGATATGAGAACCGGGAGGGTGCCAGGTACTGCCAGGCTTGCGGAGCACCCTTGCAGAGTTCTCAAGGCCCAGGCTACAATAACCCCGGTTATTACTATGCGCCATACCAAGGCAATCCATACGTCGGTCAGCCGCAATTTGTGGAACACAAGGACGTCGTGGTCGCACTTCTTCTGGCACTCATGGTGCCAGGTGTAGGTCATATGTACGCAGGTGAGGTTAAGAAGGGAGTCCTGATACTGGCGACCTTCATCATCATCGGGACTCTTGTCCTTCTGGCAGGGGTTGCGGCCGCAGGGAGCTTCGTTTCGTCCCAGAATCCTTTCCCAATTGCCGTGGTTATCGTCCTAGTGGTGATTATCTCGTTGGTGATCTGGCTTTACCAGATTTATGATGCATATCAAGCAGCTCTGCGATACAATGCGAGCCGCGGATTGAGCCGCTTCTAAGGACCGAACCTTTCAACAAAACCCACATAAGCATATGGGCTAATCAGCCACTCGTGAAGAAGTCCCCTCACGAGCCTGATCTCCTGAACTCGCTACATACGGAGCTGGCCAAGATGGAGCTATGGCGTTGTCACCAATGTGGACAATGCACTGCAGTTTGCCCATCTGGCAAACATGGAGGGATAATGACCAGAGAGGTCATGGAGCGAGCGACCGAGGAGGCAATGCTGCTCCGAGAAGAGGAGAGCATCTGGCTTTGCGTAATGTGCAACTCCTGCACTGAGCGCTGCCAACTTGGGGTGGACCCGGCGTTCGTCATCACCCTGCTGCGTCAGGCGGCAGCGGCAATGGGGAACTGCCCTCGCCATCTCGTCGACGAGGCCAAGCTCTTCCAGGCTTCTGGCTTTTCGTTCCCCAGCACTGGAATGACGAAGAAACTCCGCAAGGAGCTGGGACTACCGGAATTATGCGTGAGCCATAAGGCGATCAGCGAGATCCAGTCGATCGTCAAGAGGACCAGTATGGGGAGGGTGGATATTGAGTGAGCCTTACCTCCTGTACTCAGGCTGCTTGATACCCACTCGACTGCCATTCCTCGAGCGCTCTTCGCGATTTGTCCTGGATAGGTTCGGGATCGATTACGAGCCTTTCCCAGATCCGACCTGCTGTGTCGAGCCGATCGGACTCCGCTCCCTCGGCTACGATACCTGGCTTGCGGTTGCCGCTCGCATGCTGAGCATCGCCGAGAAACGCGGATCCAAAATTCTGACTTTGTGCAATGGCTGTTATCTTTCGCTCAAGGAGGCGGAGCATTCTCTTTCCGAACGAGGCGTCAGGGAGAAGGTCAATCTGATTCTTGAGCCGACCGGGCATCGATATGAGGGCAACGCCAAGGTGGAGCACTTCGTGCAGCTGGTCCATCGGGTCGGAGAGCAGCGATGGTCCGAACTTGCCATCCATCCACAAACGCGATTCCATTTCGCCGTCCATCCCGGATGTCATATGGTACGGCCCAGCCAGATAACGAAGATCGATAATCCCTATTCCACCCATATCATCGAGGATCTGGCGAGATGGAGCGGCGCAAGGGTGGTCCACAGTGACGAATGGCCTAGGTGCTGCGGTGGAGGCCTTTCCGGGATCGACGACCGGATCTCCTCCGCCATCCTGAACGATAATATTGCCAAATTCAAGGAAGCAGGGGCGAACGCGATATTGACGCCTTGCCCGTTCTGCTTCGTCCAGTTTGACTTGAAGCAGCAGGACGGCATGCCCGTTCTTTATCTGGCCGAACTATTGGCATTAGCATTGGGCGCCAATGCTGACGAGATCGGTTTGAAATACCATCATGTCAAGCTGTGATGGCTTAGGCGGAACTGCCTGATCTTACTGCCGTGACCTCGAGGTTGAATTGGACAGCGCGTGCCGAATGTGTGATCCAGCCCAATGAGATTATGTCCGCATGCTTCGCGACCTTCGGGGCCGTTTCTGGGCTAAGGCCTCCCGAGACCTCGACCAAGGCGCGGTCATTGAGCCTTTTTATGGCCAGGTATGCGATCTCGATCTGCTCGGGTCGCATGTTGTCCAGCATGATGATGTCAGCGCCTGCCTTGGCAGCTTCCACAGCCTGCTCCATCGATTCCACCTCGACCTCTATCTTCTTCGAGAAGGAGACGTTCTTCGCCTTCGATATCGCCTGGGAAACAGAGCCGACCACCCTTAGATGATTGTCCTTGATCAGAATGGCATCGTCCAGACGGTAGCGGTGCGGATCTCCGCCGCCCTGAACGACCGCCTTCTTCTCGTAATAACGGAAGCCCGGAGTTGTCTTGCGCGTCGCCGCGATCTT
>PNBI01000152.1 GCA_003135935.1 Methanomassiliicoccaceae archaeon | reverse complement strand
CTGAAGGTTCACTGAGATGAACATGTGCCAGCTGGAGAACCTCTCTACTGCAATAAGATCTAGAACCAAGGATAAATAATCAAAGTATTTAATTGAACATCGTTTGAGAAGCCCATTATCTGTGCAGTAAACTGTTTGGCTAGATACTCCCAAATACCACTAAAACCATACAATCTATCGACCTCTGGCTAGGTGAAAAGAATGGCTGATGATCTATCCTCCTGGGCTTTAGTTTTTCTTACTGTTGCACTTGTCGGAGCCACACTTTACTATGCAATCCAAACCGGGAAACTTGCCAAGTTACAAAACGATACTTTGGTATTTGAGCGAGAACGTTATAAAACTGAACAAAGACCCGAGTTGTTCTTCACATTGAAACCTGTTGGTATCGGTGGTGCCGTTTCCCCTGAAATTACAAATGTGGGAAAGACGCCTGCAAAGGACATATTAATCGAGATAAATGGAATTCCCGGGACTGCTCAGGAAAAGAGCAATGATCCAAAGATAATGGGAAAATTTTTCGGCAGATGGACCATCCCGACTATGCTACCAGGAGAGGGTAGAATACTAAACTTGGTCACTTTAGATTCGTCAAGTTTGGGTGGCCTATATGCTATTGAAATGAAGGCGACGCTTCATGATATGTATCAGGTTCCTTCGATTCAGTCCCCTCAATCGATTCCAACGTCGTTAATTATAGACGTACTTTGGCATACAGCACCATCAAAAAAATAGTACTTTGAGGGTATTTCTCGGAAATGCACCTAGCGATATTTGTTTTAACATTTTCTATAATTTGCAACTATCCCTTCCAACCCCCTCCCAACAATGTCCAACCTAGTCGCCTGTACGCGCGCGTATAGCAGGATACATTTAAGGTATACCCTTGGAGCATACCTTTGGGATACCTTTGGATATGCCTAATGCCAACCTTCTGATGGAACCTTTACCGCGTTTGCCACGCCTTATCCAAAGCTGGTGTCTGTTTCCAGCGATCCTTCTCAATTAACTAGCATACAATTGTCCTATCCCCATCTTTGAAGGTTAGGCCTTTTTGAGCCAGAATAGTGTCCTACACTTCGAGTGATGTGTGGTACACTGTGTAGGACAGTGCCATCCTAGTGTCCCACACTTTATCTGCCATTCACCATCCACATGACCTTCCCTTCCGACCCCCCCGGTCAATTTGAATGCTTAATGGTCTTCAGACTTTCATTGAACCCTTTCAGCCTCGTGCTTGGAACGACTTGGGACCCCTTCCAGCCCTTTCCAACCCCCTTGCGATGCCTCTGTCTAATCCATTAAGTCCCAGAGTAGCTAGGGTAGTCAAACGGTCCAAGCTTAGAAGGGGCGCAGATATGCGAAGAAGTCTAAGGGATAGTCGAAGTGGGATAGTAAGTATAGTCCGACTATAGTTCGACTATGCCCCGACTATGACCAGGACTATTACTTGTTCTTTATGGGTGATGCCTTCAAGGGAGTTCTAAAGAGTCTCAGAAGGCTTTCCAGAGCTTTCTAGATAAGTTTTCTGAAAGACTTCTAAAGAGACTCTAGAGACTTTTCTAGAAAGGTCTGAAGAGTTTTCTGAGAGATTTCTAAAGGAATTACTAGAAGAATTTCTGAAGAGATTTTCTAGGAGTTATCCCTTAATGACGTACCCCCTAGTCTAAACGAACGAAGATACCTCAAGACATATGCTATAGGAGTTCTTCGAGTGTATTTCTTCGAGTAAATCTTCGATTACCTCTTCGATAACTGTCCAATGACCTCTTCGATGACTGTCCGATGACCCATTCGAATAACGTTCGAGTGCTTCTTTATGGATAGAGATTCTCGATTTCGATTGACAAGAAGTTGGGAAAGGTTCCAGCTCAATGAATGACTGAACCTCACGGCATCCATTGGTCAATCAGTAATACTCAGAAGCCTTTCCGACAACCTATCATATTCCTTTTGCGCAATTTCGATGAGTTGCTTGCCCGACTCGATAAGTGCCGTTTTCGCCTCGGGAAGCCCATCGGGTTCCTGTGCCATCACAGCTGGTATGTCACGCCTATCCAAAGGCAACTTTACTGTCTTTGCCCCGAATTCCTTAATATTCATGTATTCATCGTACAACCGGGAGCATTCTTCGATTTTCAACCTCAATTTTCCTTTTGCGAGGTACCTGTTTTTGGCTATCTCTTTCCATCCACCTCCAGGTACATCATTCTTCAAGAATACCGAACCGGTTGCCAGCAGAGGTGTCAGCAATTCGGTGATTTCATATCGAATCAGCATCACCTCCGTCTCTCTTCTCGAATTTTTTGAAGCTTGATTGCTTGTGTAGAAAGCTCCCCAGGCCAGCAAGATAGTCCCGATTGCAACTGCATACTCCATCCGATTGGTATCAGTCAATGAAGCAGTTGCAAAAACGACTAAAATTGCAATCATTAAGGCAAAGAGGACTTGAAAGAAGAAACCCAGAATCCATTCGACTGTTGATGACCTTGGAATCTTCATTGAATGTCCAAACGCGGATGGCAATCTTCAACTTTATGCATGGGTAAAAGAAAATGAAAGGGTTTGCAACTCAATGAACGCCTGATTCCGCGTTATTGACTTGGAAATTCGACTTTCTGGATGGTCTCCGGTTCAAATCCGGACAGACCCACCATCAATTTCTATGATCCATTATCAAGCAAATCTCCAGAAATGATAGTTAGAAAATAACCTTCTGTAATCCACTCATTTCCTGCTTCTCGAGGCGTTTCGAGTTTCGGCCTAGTGGATGGTCTTTCCGTTCATCCTTTTCCCGTTCCATATGTCCGTGGTCGGGATGGTGAAAAGGAATATCGCTCCAGCCCCTAAACTAGATTCGACCCATATGCGGCCGTGATGGCGCTCGACTATCTTTTTCGTCAAAGCCAGGCCGATGCCTGTGCCAGGGAATTCTTCTCTTTTGTGCAAGCGTTGGAACATCAAGAAGATCTTTTCCGCGTCTGCCATATCCAATCCTATCCCGTTATCCTTAATGGCAAAGATCCATTCCCGCTCTCCCTCAGAAGATGATATGTGAATCGTGGTTCGGTCTGGACCGTGGAACTTCAACGCATTGCCAATCAGATTCTGCATCACTTGCATCATCTGGGATTCATCCGCCATGACCTTTGGTAGGGGATCGATCGTGATTTCTGCCTTTGTTTCCTCGATGGACAATCTCAGCACAGCGAGGACGTTCGCTACAACCATGCCCATATCCACAGGGGCGAACTTCTTGCCTTGGGTATCGACTTTCGAGTAGGCGAGCACGCCATTGATCAGCTCGCGCATCCTATTGCCGCCCTCCATCGCGTAATCGATGTACTCTTTGGCCTTTGGGTCCAGCTGGTGTTTGAAACTCCGTTCCATGAGCGATAGGTAGCTGGTGACCATGCGCAAAGGCTCCTGCAGGTCATGCGAAGCCACATAGACGAACTGCTGCAGCTCAGCGTTTGAGCGTTTCAGCTCGGCCATTATTACTTTCTGCTTCAGCATGAGATTATTCCGCTCTATTGCGTAACGGATGGAACGGGCCATGACCTCCGCGTTGATGGTCTCTTTGAACAGGTAGTCCTGCGCTCCATGACTCATTGCCTTCTTCGCCAATTTACGGTCCGAGTTCGACGTGAGGACAATGACTGGAACCTCTCCAGACATCTTCTCGACCGCCTCGAAGGTATCGTAGCCTTGACTGTCCGGCAGGTTGAGGTTCAGGATTACAATTTGATAGCCATGCTTGAGCTGGTCCATGACCGAGGCAAGGTGATCGATGACGTCGACCGAGAAATCGTCGGCGAGCATGCGCTTCATGCTTTCAGCATCTTTCGGATCATCATCTATGAGAAGGACTTCGATTCTTTCGCTCCCTATCATCAGGGAAGGAGGGATTTCGAGTTTCATAGACCTTTCGACCTTCTAATAGGCATCCCCATTGACGTGAATCGCCTTGGTAATTCCCAATTTCCCTTTCACCGGGCCAAGTTTCGAATAGAGCCATTTGACGACCGATAAATGCTTATCGTTCGCAAAGCTCTAATTCCGCATCGCCGAGGATGGAAAGCCCAATGAGATCATATGATGCTTGAATTTGAGGATTGAGAGAATGATAAATACCTATTCCACCCCGACCGAGCGCTTGTTCAAGAATCCTGAGGTCCAACTTCTCGTTGTTGCGTTCGGCGTCATCTCGACCTTCTTGCCCTGGTATGTCCAAGGCTTCAATGGCCAGACGTCCTCCGTGGCTTTGTTCGCTGGATTATTCAATCCTAACAACTTAGGCATCGAGATGGCCGGCGTCCTCTTCTATCTCGGTCTCGCCATGTGCGCATTCCATAAGACCATTTGGGCCGGGCCAGGCCTGATGTTCCTGATCGCATCGGTGATAATTGGCTGGCTTTCTGTAGCGTCGAGCGACCCCTTCGGACCGCCAATAAACGCGGGTCTTGGACTATACTTCGGGATCATCGCGATAATCTTCTTCCTTATCGTCTTGATTATAAGAGCCAAGGAAATATACGAACTTGCGGACTCCCAGATAACGAAGCGGAACGATGAGTGAAATATCCTGATCCCGCGATTCATTGCTCTCCGGGACAACTGCCATTCCCTTAGGTTATCTTGCCGATTGCACCCTCTCTCTTCAGAAGCAAGACCTTCACCTTTGGGCCGCCCTCCGAGGTGTAATTGCCGACGCCGCCCGACTTCGGTACGATTCGATGGCATGGTACGATTATCGCCACCGGATTCCTAGCGCAGGCTGTTCCCACTGCCCTGCTGGCATTTGGGTTTCCCAGACGCTTGGCAATTTCCCCATAGGTCACGACGTCCCCTGGCGGGACCTTCCTTAGCTGCTCGAGCACTTCCTTTTCGAACGAAGTGACCCGGAGGTCGAGAGGAATGTCACGCATACCATCGTTGCCGCTCGCAATATGGTTGATCACCCTGGTCAGATACGGATGATCCTCATGATAGGCGATTGAGGGCGGATCAATGGTAAGGGTAACCGAAGCGACTCTCTCACCATTCATTGTCAAATTGACGAATAGCCCCAGGTCCTCATTGAATCGAGCATATAGCTTTGAGTCTTCAGCGAGGGCCTCCCGATTATTCTCTCTTTTCTTGTTCATCCACGCATCCTCCGTTCGAAAGAATGACCCGAGGAATTGGCAGTCATCCGACCAAGAACCGTTTTGCCTGATGATAGGCTTTGCCGAGGGATGTCCGAAACGGATTAATGGGGCGATACAGCCATTAATGTCAATGGCTGTATCGCTCAAGCCACGTTCACCTCTCACCAGGGGCTCTTGCCCACCACCGTCGGATTCTCCGGGTACGAGGTCCACTCGGTGAACGCGCCCTCGTGCCCTCTGACCTTCGGGAAGCCGAAGTAGAACTTCAGCAGGAGGAATTCATTGGTCTGCTCCCTCCCTGTTCCACAGGAAGTGATTATGGTCTTGTCTTTCGTGACGCCTGCTTCCTGCATCATCCTGACGATCTCCTCCTCGGGCTTCAGTTCCCTCTTGTTATCGGTCATCAAGCTCGCCCAGGGGAAGCTGATGGCTCCTGGGATATGACCTGGCTTGATCCAGGGTCCCTGCCCCTCGTAGAATGCGGTCGGCCTGGCATCCAATAACATCACATCAGGCTGGTCCTTGATGGCCTTGAACTCCTGGTACTCGATGTAGTACTCAGGTCGGACGGTCGCCTTGAAGTCCCCCTCGGTCAGCTTGGGGAAGACTTGGCTCAGCTGTCTGCCCTCCTTCTTCCACCGGTCGATGCCGCCGTCCAGGATGAGCACCTTGTCATGACCGTATCGGGAGAGCCCATATGCCATATTGGTCTGCTCCAACCCGTCACCCCATTTCTTGAACGGCCCGATCCCGGTATACACCAGCACCGGCCGACTCATGTTAACGCCGATCCGGCGGAAGGTCGCTTCGACCACCTCCTTGGTCGAAAAGACGTTCGGCATGCCCTTCAGGGATGCCCTCAGGAACTCCTCGTTGAGATAGACAGCGCCCGGGATATGCTCCTGAATGTAATCGTGGATGTTCGGTTGGCAGTCGATGATCGACATGTCGTCCTTGATATGCTGCTCCAACCACTCTGGAGAGACCCATTTAACCTTGGAACTTCCCTGCGGATATGGATAGCTTTTTGGCAATTGTTAACCCTCCTCACCGATTACCTGTGCTACAGATATTAAATGATTATGAAACAAGGACGTGCTTCTTGAACGGTCGACTGGCTAGCATCGATTCCGACTTGATGATCGACAGCGAACGATTTACCAACTTTCAAGTTGAACGAAACGTCCCTCTCTTCATTTTAATATGAAGCGTATGGTAAGGAAAGGCGAGGCGAGTGCTTGGTAACCAGGAAGATAATCGATATCGATGAGGCGCTGTGCAATGGGTGCGGCCAATGCGTCATCGAGTGCGCGGAAGGCGCGATAGAGGTCAGGGAAGGGAAGGCCAAGGTCATCAGCGACTCGTTCTGCGATGGGCTAGGAGCTTGTCTGGGGAAGTGCCCGAGAGGGGCATTGCGCATTACGGAAAGACAGGCAGAGGCTTTCGATGTCAAGGCGGTTGAGGCGCATTTGGCGCATGACCCGGACAAAGACATCGAGCTGGCCTGCCCCTCATCCTTCTCCCGCAGTATCCCTGTCCCCAAAGCTGAAATCGAAGGGGGGAGGCAGACCCCGCAATTGTCCAACTGGCCGGTGCAGTTGCGTTTGGCTCTTCCCAATGCTCCTTATTTCAAAGGGGCGCATCTTCTACTGGCGGCCGATTGCTCAGCTTTCGCGTACGCCAATATGCATGGCGACTTCATCAAAGGAAGGATCGCTCTCATCGCCTGCCCGAAGCTCGACGAGGTCCAGGCATCGGTCGAGAAACTGGCCGAGATCCTGAGCCTCGATGACATCGACGCCATTACTGTGGTAAGGATGGAAGTGCCTTGCTGCTCCGGCCTGAACATGATCGTGAAGAAAGCATTGGAGCGGTCAGGAAAACAGGTACGGGTGAGCACGGTCACGATCGGCATCGACGGGAGCATTTTGAAAAACGACTAGAACCGAGTGTCGCCTTGCCCTTAGTTCACAGCTTCTTCCCGTCCATGAAGAGCTCGACCTCTCCCAGGAGGCTCAAGGAGCAGCTGTCGGACCTTATCGCTGCTCCGCCGGGGATCGCGAAGATGCTCCGGTCCTTGGAGAGCTTTTCCAGCTGTGGGTCCTGCGAAGGCTCGTAATGTGCGCTCAGTACGATGTCGCTCAGCCCCAGCCCCTTTTCGACGGCCAGTTCATCGACCCCGCTCTTGGATGGCACGATGTACTCGCCACATAGTGCCATCGCACCCGCGGAGTTGCCAATGACGACATTGTCATGAAGGCGAAGCAGATGCAATGAGCCGGAATCGCGCAAGGATGCGATCAATAGCTTCGCATCGCCATCAGGCAGGTAGATTATGTCCGAACTCTCGGCGATGGCAACCATCTCCGTGAAAGGCAATGAGTGCTCTACGAACCGGACCGTGCGCGCGCCCATCTCCTTGAAATAGGTCACCATTAAGCGGCGCTGCTTCTCTTCCCTAGCCTTCGATGCCCAAGGGAAGATTGCCACCGCGGGCGAGTCCCCTGCATCACGGAACGCCCGCTCGTTCAGACCGCGCGAATCGCGCTTCTCGATATCCTCGCCTCCTTGCAGGTAGAGTCTGAGCATGTCCCGTGACCCTAGTGACGAACCCATGAAAAATGTTCGGTTCTCGATATTAAGTTCAGAAGCTTTGGGATTCCTCACTGTCCTTCGATTTTAGGCGTCTTTCTTCAGACTCGAGCAACTTGGTACGATTCCTCCTTCGCCACTCATAATCATTCTGGTCCTCTTGGGCGGTGATGACCACGCCAGTGGGCTGGGGCACCTCATCGAATTCCAGAGTTGGGACTTTGGCCGCTTTGGTCACTTTGACAACGAAATCCTTGAAGAATACCAGGTCCTCACGAGTATAAGTCGTGGGCAGATAGACCATGAACACATGCACCTCTCGGATAGCGTCGAGGACATAGCGGACATCCGATGCCTCGATCATCTTGAGGAATCTCTCTCGGTCCTTCTTGCGCTTGGAGAACTCGATCATCCGCTGCTTCCAGATCTCGGCGAAGGCTGGGATCGTCCCCTCTACTCCGAAAACCTTCCACATATTGAGGACAGACCGCAAACGGCTACATAAACCTGTGGTGGCACTGTCGATCGGCAGAGGAGGGAGGGCGAAGCGCTGCCCCTGACAATATTTATCAGGGTGGGCCGCGTTCCCCTTTTTCGATGCCGATCACCACCTTCGAAAACTATCGTGGCTTCGCCGTCGATAAGCTCTTCAATTGGAGGGAAGAGGCGGGATTGGCGAGCAAGCTCTTGGCTTGCCTTCTATTCGCTGTGCTTATGGCCCTGGCCGCGCAGCTGCGCTTATACCTACCATTCACTCCGGTCCCGTTCACCGGGCAGGTCCTGATTGTCCTGTTGGTGGGTTTCGTGCTCGGCCGATTCGGGACATTGAGCGTGGGCATGTACCTAGGAATGGGAGCGAGCTTCGGATGGTTTAGTGGGCAGGTCGGCCTCGCAGCCCTGTCCGGTGTCACGGCCGGCTACCTCGTCGGCTTTGTCATCTCGGCGGCAATGATAGGCGAGATGACGCATCGGAACGGAAGCTGGAACTTCTCCAAGATCATCCTGGTGATGAGCGCTGGAGCCGCAATTATCCTCTTGTCTGGCTCATTATGGCTCTCTCTGTTGTTGCATCTCGACTTGGCCCAAGCGCTTCTCCTGGGAGCACTGCCGTTCCTGGTGGGGGACGCGATCAAAGTGCTGGCTGCCGCCTCGACCGCCTATCTCATCACGCCCAATCGGTCCTAGTCAGAGTTAAATGGAAGCACTCTCTTATCAATGGCATTATGCCAGAGCAGCTCCCGGATCATTCTCATTGCGTGGTATGCGATGCGGCCTTGCCAGCGGACAAGAAGTTCTGTTCCGAGACCTGCGAGAGCGAGTTCAACCAAGCGGCAAAGAAGACCAGGAGAAGGAACAATCTGTTCATCGCGGTCGTGATAGTGATATCCATCATCATTGGCACGCTCTCCTTGTTCCTGTGATCGATCAGTTTATCATTGAGCTCGAATCGCATCGATCATGCGGACGGCGCGAACTGTCTCCTTGACGTCATGCACCCGAACGATGTTTGCCCCATTGAGGATGGCAGCGGAAGCGGCGGCCAGGCTCCCTTCCAGCCGCCCCTCCGATCCTGAAATCTTGTTGACGAACCCCTTGCGGGAAGAACCAATAAGGATCGGTGACCCGAAGCTGCGGAATTCCCTCAAACGGCCAAGGATCTGGATGTTGTGCTCGAACGTCTTGCCGAACCCCAAGCCCGGGTCCAATATCACCCGGTCCGTCTTCACGCCAGCCGCTTTCGCTTCCCTCAGGCGCTCCTGGAAGAAAAGAGAGATATCCCCGACCACGTCCTCGTAGTGAGGTGCGGCCTGCATGGTCCTCGGGTCGCCTTGCATATGCATAAGAACGACCGGTGCCCCAGTTTCAGCGGCCAACTCCACCATCTTGGGTTCGCGCAGTCCGCTCACGTCATTTATCATATCGACCCCGTTGGCCAACGCTTCCCGCGCTACCTGCCAATGGCGGGTATCGATCGACACGAGAGCATCGGTTGAAGGGACCAGCTCGCGGATGACTGGCATGACGCGCTCAAGCTCCGCCTCTGGCGTGATCCCCTCGGCGCCTGGCCTGGTCGATTCCCCCCCGATGTCGATGATGTCCGCGCCTTCCTCCACCATCTGCAGGGCGCGCTGCAGTGCCGCCTCCTTGCCAAGAAACTTGCCACCATCGGAGAACGAATCGGGGGTGATGTTCAGTATCCCCATGACCAGCGTTCTTTCGAAGTCGATCCTTCCCCTATTCCATTTGATGGCGGGAGTATCGGTGCGGCGATAGTTCTCGAGCGCGGTCCTGATGATATCGTTGGGTTGCTCACTGCCCCTTGCACAGGCTTGGGAACGCAGCGCGCCGGTTTCGAATACCAGTAAAGAACGGATATGCGCCTCAGAGTCGCAGCGGAACGCGTCCCCACCCAGCTCTTCGGCCAAGAACTCAGCTCGATCAACCTCGCTCGCATCGTCGCCCTCCACGAACACGAACATCAGGTCGCGCATCTCGTCATCTCCATCGAGCGGTGGTGCGATGTTGAAGCGCTTCCACTCCGCCAACGCTTCCGAATAAGAGTTGTAATCCCTGATCCGCGCGATCATCTTAGCCCTCAACCAGCGGCTCTATCAGCTCCACCAGGTCCTTGATCTCCACCGGGCTGGAGCTCTTTTCCTTACCGACACGCAGATTCGAGACGCAAAACGGACAGGTAGTCACGAGAACGTCTGCGAATGCCGCCTCATCCACGCGCCTTGCCGCCACCTTCGCGGAAAGGTCTGGATAAGCTGACCGGACCCCTCCGCCACCACCGCAGCACAGCGCCGTATCCCGGTTATGTTGCATCTCCTGGAACCTTGCCTCAGGGATTCTGGACAATAACCTCCGGGGAGCGTCGTAAATGCCAGAGTGACGGCCTAAGTGACACGGATCGTGATAGGTGATCTTCTTATCCAGCGACTTGAGCTTGATGTCCTTGTCCGCCAGGAATTCCGAGATGTGACGGACCTTGAAAGGCACATCGACGAACTTTGGATATTCTTCTTTGAACATCCGATAACAGCCAGCGCAAGAGAACACCACCTCTTCGACGCCCAGATCGACAGCGGATCTCACGTTCCGCTCCATGATCTCTTCTATCGCTCCATCGTCCACTCCGATGCGCTGCAGCACGCTGCCACAGCATTCTTCATCCACTACCGTGAAATCCTCGCCCAATTTGCTGAGAATCGAGATGGTCGCCTCTGCGATGCTGCGATTGCGATAGGCGGAGGTGCAGCCCACAAAGTAGCCCAGAGACGCGGAATGCTTCTTCTCTCCCAAAGTGGCGGCCACGCCGACCCTCTCTCCATAGGGGTTGCCGTGCTCCAGCGTGCTTTCCACCAGCTTGCGGTGCTTCGGGAGCATGAGGTCGTTAGCCACCAGGTCCCGGCGCGCCCGTTCGACTATCTCCACTACCTCGATGCCCGAGGGACAGCGGCGCTCGCAATCCTTGCAGGTGGTGCATTGGTAGATGTTATCGACCACCGACTGATCAGCTGGAATGTCTTTGTTCAACATCCCATAGGCAAGGATGATTCGCCCCCTTGCCACCGACGAGTCCCATCCGATCCCTTCGTAGACAGGGCAGACGGACTTGCAGAAGCCGCAATAAGTGCAGGTCATCATCGCGTGTCGGACATCTTTCAGATGATTGGCATCGATGTAGCTGGCCATCTCAGACCACCCGGGGGACGAGGACGCTCCCCTCGAAGATCACCAGGACGCTCCCATCTGGCTTCTCTGCGAGCGCAACGTCCAATGCACTCTGGACATTGTCGAACGGACGGATGTTTATCCGCTCAAGCTTATCGTCTGGAAGCGAGGTCACCCCGAAGATCTTGGCCCATTTTGATAGCTCTGCGATCTTGGCTGCCTTGTGATAGCCGAGCTTGTACTCCGCTGCAAGATTCCTCAGGACCTCATCTGGATCTCTAGATCGCGCCAATTGGTCATAGAAAACCTCGTCGCCGATGCCTTCTCGGCATTTGGAGACGAAGATCAATGTACCTCCAAGGTTCAAGGCCAACTTGGCATTGTCCAGGAGCTTCTGGCTCTGGTAAAGGTCCACATCCATGGGGTATTGTGCCACCGATATCACCACGTCCGCCTTGCTGGCGATCTTGACGCAGTACACCTCATTTGCCCATTCCGTGGCTAGCTTGAACGAGGCATTCAGTTCTCCTGCCGCCACCCTGAAGATCCGCTGATGCCGGTCTAGCACAACCTGGATGGAAAAGATGCGCTTGTCACTGATGACCTTCAGCGCATCCATCATATCCTCATGCACCGGATTTCCCTGCAACCCCAGTATTCTAGCCTCGGGCCTCATGGCCATTCGATGATTCTGCTCTATGGTCTGATATGATGCGACGCCTGGCAGGAATGATTTCCTTCCGCCAGTATAACCAGCGAAATAGTGCGGCTCCACACTGGTGATGATGATCAGCCTGTCAGCTTGGACCGCGATGTCGTTCACCCACATGTCCGTGCCGTTCTTTGACCTGCCCAACAATACCATCTTGTCCTTGCGCGAGTCGTGGGAGTGGACCATGGCCCGGACCTTGGGCAAATGCGCACCGAAAATATTGGAGAGCTCTTCCTCGGTCGGTGCCCGATGGGCTCCGGTCGCAATGAGATATCTAACATTCTCCAGACGCATCTTGGTCTGGAGCACGTTCAGGACTCGAGCGGTCGGGGTAGGCCGAGTGCCATCGTTCACTATGACGACCACGTTCTCCGCCCCCTCCAGGAATTGTTCTAGATGGTCTGATTGTATGGGAGCGTCGATACCTTGTTGGACGGCATCAACTTCATATTCGAACCCTGAATAAACGTCGTTGGGCAGGATGGCCGCCGCGAAATTCCTCTGGGGCACGACCAAGGGTTGAGACCCGTCCTTCCCATAGGGTATCTCCAGCTTCATGGACAGATTCAATTGAACGCCCATGCTCATATTAAGGATTTGCCAAAATGTCCGATATGCATCCTCAATAACTGAAGCAACCGGACAGAGAAATAAGAGCGACTTTGCCTTCCATCATTTCAAACCTGGTCCTTATTCTCACCTGGCACGTAATTGCTGGCGTTCCAAAGGTCGGGCAATCTTTATGACTGAATTTGATGATTGCCTGCCGCTAAGATCGAGAGGAGTTCCACGGGGTTTGCACAACATGAGTCCCATTGATCTCGACAATGAAGGAGGTCAAACGACCTGGAAGCAATTTAAAGGGGTTATGATCCAGGGCACATCCAGCGACGCGGGGAAGAGCTTCATAGTAACCGGTCTTTGCCGCGTGCTCTCGGATATGGGATATAAAGTAGCCCCATTCAAGAGCCAAAACATGTCCAATAATTCGTATGTCACCTTCAACGGAGGAGAGATCGGAAGGGCGCAGGGCGTTCAGGCGGAGGCGGCACGGGCGCTGCCGACGGTGTTCATGAACCCGATCCTGCTCAAGCCGATGATGGACTGCCGTAGCGAGGTCGTGTTGCTGGGAGAGGTCTTCCGACCCATGGAAGGCTGGGAGTATCATAAGGGATTCACGATGGAAAAAGGGCTCGATGTGATAAGGAAGGCTCTGAAAGAANNAGAGGGGGCAGGTTCCCCGGCAGAGGTCAACCTCAACGACAGGGAGATCGTCAACATGCGCATCGCCGAACTCACACACCTGCCTGTGATCCTAGTGGCGGACATCGACCGAGGCGGTTCCTTCGCAAGCCTCGTTGGAACCATCGAACTGGTCGGCGAGTACAAGCGCTTCATCAAGGGGGTCATCTTCAACAAGTTCCGGGGAGACATCGCGCTGCTACAGGATGGGCTCGATTGGTTCGAGGATTACACCGGCATACCAGTGATCGGGGTGATGCCCTATCTTGACGATATCTCAGTGGAAGCGGAAGACGCACAGAGCCCTTCCCGGCTGAATAGGTCCAAAGCCGGAGAGCTGTTGGACATCGCGGTTATCGGACTTTCGCGGGTCTCCAACAACACCGATGTTGAGCCGTTCTTCCATGAGGAGGATGCCCGCATCCGGATCGTGCGCCATGCACGTGAGTTCGGAAGCCCCCATGCCGTCATCATCCCCGGTACAAAGTCCACCATAGACGACCTCCGAGAAATGCGTGTGAATGGACTGGATAAAGCCATTAGCGAATACGTCGAAAAGGGCGGCATCGTCTTCGGCATTTGCGGCGGATATCAGATCCTTGGGGAGAGCATATCCGACGAGCTTGGAGTCGATAGGGCAGCAGGAGGAGATGTGCAAGGGCTAGGGATTCTGCCAGTCACGACGAACTTCGAGGCGGATAAGCGCGTTTGCAGGGTTGCAGGGAGCATCGTTTGTGGCCAGTTCCAGGGAATCGCAGTCACTGGATATGAAATTCACCTAGGGCGCACAACGAGANNAGGTCATTCGGATGGGGCTGTCCGGAATGAGGGGCAGGTCATAGGCTGCTATATGCACAACATCTTTCATAATGATCGCTTCAGGAACCGCTGGCTGAACATGATTCGTGGGAAAGCTGGACTGCCGCTAAGGGACGAGGTGAGCACATACGATATCAAGGAGCGGTCCTTCGATAGGCTCGCCGAAGCCTGCATCAAGAATCTGGATATCAAGGCGGTCTTGGAAATGATCAACATGCCAATCGATTAGAATTGCCACTCGGAAGGAGATCGGTGCCAGAAAAGAGTCCGACCCTTTTGTAAGGAATTTGTTCGAAACGCCTTGACAGGTCGCCTTCTCAAAATTCCAGAATTCATGCATTGATTACGGAGCTTGTGAAGAGCAAGGAATATAACCTGGTGCGATGCGATAGGATATGGGATGAGCAAGTTAAGCGAGATGGGCGAGAAGGAAGCGGTACGCCGCATCCTGGCTGAGATTGCGGAGAAAGAGAGCTCCAACGCTATCGGCCCTGGGGATGACGCGGCGGCTGTGGACATGGGATTCATTTATCTTGTTGCGACGACGGACTTAATTGCCCAGAGCACGCACGTCCTGCCTGGAATGACCGATTGGCAGATAGGTTGGACCGTGGCAGCGGTGAATTTCAGCGACGTCGCCGCAATGGGCGCGAAGCCGATCGGTCTGCTGGTTTCTATGGGGCTGCCCAAGGACTTGCCATCTGAGAGGCTGGATGAGATCGTCCGCGGCATCCTGGATTGCTGCGAATGCGCTGGCGGAGAGATGCTGGGAGGGGACACCAAGGAATCTCCAGAACTGAGCCTTTCAGGAACGGCGTTGGGAACCGTCACTAAGAAAGGGATACTGTTGCGCAAAGGAGCCAAAAAGGATGACCTGCTGGCTGTGACAGGAAGCTTAGGATTGGCGGCGGCAGGTTATCAATCGATCAAGAATGCTCTCGGAAACAAGAGGGCAGAGAAGGCATTGATGGAACCGAAACCTCGAGTGAGAGAAGGAATGTCGCTCTCTGCATCTGGAGTGGTAACGAGCTGCATGGACATCTCGGACGGGCTGGCCTCTTCAGTCTATGCTTTGGCGGAAGCGAGTCATGTCTCATTCGAAATTGACTACGCAGCCATCCCGGTGGAGAAGGAAGTCATCGAAATCGCAAGAAAAGTGGGAATGAGCCCGGAAGAACTGGTGCTCTATTATGGGGGAGATTACCAGCTCCTCTTCACTTTGAAACCGGAGGGCCTGAGTTTGCTCAGCTCCTTGTTGGGCAACTCCTTCACGGTCATTGGCAAAGCGAAAGCCGCTGGCGAGAACACATTGATCGAAGGAAGCAGGACCATACCATTGGAGAACAGAGGTTATGAGCATTTCCGGCACGGATGAATTGCACGAAGCCCGTTTCTGGAAGAAGGAGGGCGACCGAGCAGCCTGCTATCTCTGTCCACAACACTGCAAGATCGCCGAAGGCAAGGTTGGCATCTGTGGCGTTAGGCAAAATGTCGGTGGGAAGCTCTTCAGCTTGATATATGGAAGGGCATCTGCCGTTCACGTGGATCCGATGGAGAAGAAGCCGTTGTTCCACTTCAAACCAGGTCAGCCAATACTCTCCTTGGGAAGCGTTGGCTGCAATCTGAGATGCCTGCATTGCCAGAACTTCGACATCTCCCAGGCGAGGGTAAAGGACTTCGACCTCTCCCACGTTTCGCCGGAGGAGGTCTCGCACATGACCTTGGCCAACTCCTGCCATGCGGTCGCTTTCACCTATAACGAACCGACGATCTGGCATGAGTTCACGTTCGACGCTTGCAAGGTTGCAAAGGAGCATGATATCGCGACGGTCTACGTGACCAACGGGTTCATGGAAGAAGAGCCGCTTCGCGAGATCGCCCCTTTCTTGGACGCGATGAACATCGATGTTAAGGGGTTCAAGGAAGGGTTCTACCACGAGGTGTGCAAAGCAAGATTGGAACCAGTGCTGAAGACGTCCGCACTGGCATATAGGCTGGGTGTGCACATCGAACTGACCTATCTAATCATACCGAAGAAGAACGATTCGGAAGAGGAGATGCGAGATTTCTGCAAATGGGTCTCCTCGGATCTTAGCTCAAAGGTCCCTGTGCACTTCACACGCTTCCACCCTGATTATATGATGAACGATGTACCTGCGACCCCACTGAAGACGATGCAACTGGCGCATCGCATCGCCACGGAGGAGGGCTTGATGTTCCCCTATCTGGGTAACATCGGTGGGGATGACGGCGAGAATACCTATTGCCCTAAATGCAACACCCTCGTGATCCGCCGCTATGGCTTCGCAGTGGAAACGTTGGCACTAAAGGAAGGCAGGTGCGCTAAATGTGGTCAGGAATTGAACATCGTTCCTTAGGACCTTACGAACGTTCCACCAGATTCACGGCATAGGATAGTAGAGACGCTGCCTCAAATGCTTCACCGTAGGAATAGAAGAACGACATTCCCGAGCACAGATGATAGCAAGACCGAAGCAGTGATGAATACCAAGAATGGCATCTTCGGTGTCACCCATATCGATTTCTCGCCGGCGCTGGCCAATTGCTCCAGCACTTGGTCGAAGTCCTCGTCCTCCTTCGGGAAATAGCGGAAACGCACCACGCCCTCCTCGACCCGCTGCATCGGCCAAACGAACTTGCGTTTGACCTCAAGGATGCTCACCTTGTAGCCGAGGAACATGGCCGGTATCTTGACATCCTTTCTGCTGGCATTGAGGATCATCAAGCCAATTGGAACGATGAGCGAGAGCAGGGCCGCGTTGAAGAGGATGACCAATGAGAACGGGAATGCGATGGTGACCAGGGTGTTCGGTATGGCGATGATGGGGAACTGCAGGAAGACCGGATAGCTCGGGAAAACCACTGACAGAGCGATCAGCGCCTTCGCATCCGCCCCACCCTTTATGACATCGAACTGGTACATCAGGATCAGAAGGACGAACATTATCGGGATGGTGAAATATTGCCAGAACAGTTGCTCGCTGCCCAATGTGACGAAGAGATATGCCAGCGAGATGATAACAATGGCATAGAGCGCTAGGGCCCAAACGTTGAGACCATCCTCGAGCAGACCCCGCCTTTCCCAGAATAGGTCCAGAAACAGTATCGCTATCGGGATGAGGAACAGATAGTATTGCCATTGCACGCCGAGCGATGACATCTCAACGAAAAGGATGGCCATGCCGGCACATCCCAGGAAGATCCAATTCCAATCCGATGCCATCCTGGTCCGCCAATCGGTATAGGATGCGATAATAAGGATGACAACGGCCAAGGCCACCCGGGAAATGTCCAACCATTCCATGCGCGCGCAATTGAGATATCCACATATGAACGATTCGATTCAAATCATTCCGCCGATTCGCAAGATTGCAATCGATCTGTCGTAGAAAGAGCAACCTTTTTAATCGGATTTGGCATCCCTCGTCGAAATCATGGTCAAGGTGACCTGAATTGCATCAAAAGGTTGGAAAACGATTTGGAGGATGGGCGCTTGCCATAGCTCTACCTTTAATGATCCTAGCTATCAGTGCCTTCTCTTCCCTGGCAGGGGCCTCATCGGCCGTTAACGTCTTCGCAGTCGATCAGTACCATAAGCAGGTTCAGGCCGGTGAGGGCTCGAGCTTCGAATGGGTCATCTTCAACAACGAGACCTCGCCGTACATTGTCATGCTCGGCGTGGTGCCATCCATCAATACCGATGTGAGCGAGCAGTTCAATACGCAATTCATAACACTCGAGCCTGGCGCCTCCGCGCCAGTTGTACTCAGCGTCTCCACGCACCTTTCTATGGCCACGACCAACGTCACCTTCTCGGTTTCATTCATAATCACCAAGATGAGCGATCCCAATCAGACCGAGACCATCCATGAACAGGCCAATCTGCTGGTGACCTCAACCATCAGCGATAGGATTGGCCAGAACAAGATATTCGGGATCTGGGATAACTTCCTGCCTTCACCTTTGAACACCAATGAAGGGGCGTTCCTCGCCTCGGTGGTGGGATGGCTGCTTATCGGCCTGTTCTTCGCGTATGTGGTCGACCCGTTCGTCCACCTCTTCACCAAGAAAACGGAAACAGAGCTTGATGACATCCTGCTCAAGATCATTCGCATGCCGATATTCGCTTTCATCATCTCATACGGCATCGTCAATTCATTAGAGATCCTGGCCTTAGACCGCGACCTGGTCACTCAGATCGATTTCGGCTATAAGGTTATCGTGATCCTGCTGGTAGTCTGGGTGGCACACCGCGTCTATCACAACGTCGTCATATACTACGCCAAAGAGTATTCCAAGAAGACCAGCACCGAGATCGATGACGTCCTGGTGCCCTTGATGGAGAAGATCGGCCTCGTCGTGATTCCCCTGCTTGGTCTAATAGCGATATTCAACCTGTTCGGATATGATGTGACGGCCTTACTTGCCGGCGTCGGCTTCCTTGGCATCGTGGTCGGCTTCGCAGCTCAATCGACGCTGGCCAACTTCTTCGCCGGGATCCAGTTGCTGGCCGATAGACCGTTCAAGGTAGGCGACCTCCTGCTACTGGAAAATGGCGACATGTGCGAAGTAAGGCACATCGGCATGCGCGCCACCGAGCTCTACAATCCGGATACCAATGAGCTAGTGATCATCCCTAACAACGACATCGCCAACAAGAAGATTATCAATATGATGGAGCCGGATCGCAAACTGAAATTAATGATAAAGATCGACGTAGCATATGGCTCGCCGGTCGAGAAGGTCATGGGCATTCTAAAGGAGACAGCATTCAATCACCCCAACGTTCTGAAGGGTAAGGAGTTGGAACCAGTGGTCCGATTTGCGGACTTCGGAGAGTCTTCGCTCACCTTCAAGACATTCATCTGGATAGACGATGTCAACAATCGATACAAAGTTCCATCTGATTTCAGGATGGAAATAGAGCGCCGGTTCAGGATCGAGGGCATCGAGATACCCTTCCCGCAACAGGTGATCCACTTCATAGATGAGACGGACCAGCAGAAGCTCCAGAAGAAGTAGGAACGCACCCTTAGATCAACTTCAGACCGAGCTCAGCGGCATGCTTCCGAGCGATACTGAGGTTTTCCTCGCTCACGCCCTGCCGCAGTTCAGGATGCTCCAGGGCATGATGTGCTGGATGATATTGCCCCATGATGTTCACTGCTGCATTGGGAGTGTTCTTGGCCAGCCAATCCAAAACTGGCAAGGTACAGCATTCAAGGTGGCCCGGCAGCATGAGATGGCGGACAATCATATCTCCCTGGTTAGAGGCGATGAGGTGATTGCGCGACACTACCTCGAGGTACCGGTCGACTTTGGACAGCCTTGCGGCGCAACGGTCGTTCCCATACTTGAAATCGGCGAGATAGACATCGATGACTCCATCGAGCAGCTCCATCGTCTCGATGCTCATGTACATGTTGGAGTTCCATATCTGAGGGATGTTGGCTTTCGTTTCCTTTAGGACCTGGAGGACGTAATGTAGAGCCGGTGTCGGCTCTCCGCCCACCCAGTTAACATTTTTCGCCATTACAGGCCAATCATGTACCAATGTAACGTGGAAACCTGCCTGGCCGATCTCAGTGAGCACCTCAATCCGCCTTGCAAGGACATCTGGCGGTATGAAACGCCCACATTCAGGGTTGGTGGAAATATCGCTATTTTGACAGAACGCGCAATCGAAATTGCATCCGGAGAAGAACACAGTGTATGATGGGTTGAGTGGTTTCTCCTCGCCTTGATGCAGGAAATGGCTGGCGATGCGGGGGTTCGGACCTATTCCGCAGTCGCCCTCTCCTCGGATCGAGCGGTCCGCCCCGCAGTGCTTCTCGCAGACGTTGCAATGTTTGAGCATTCGACCAGAGAGCTCCAATTTCAGATCGAGCAGACTCTTGCCACGCTCACTGCCAGCTTTTCCATCGCCCANNGCTCGCGGATATCCCCTTCGCACGGATATATCGAGGGAGCTCCCGCCCCTTGAGGATGGCATCGTAGCGGCTCAATGGGTCGCTCATCGAGCATGGTAACACCAATCGGATTATATCTTTTGGTCAATGAAAGAATGATAAGAAAAGAAAAATATGATGAGGCTCACATAGTCGTTGCGACTCATTGGAGTGTGCTTTGATTGGACGTAACTACGGCGATCCAGAAGAGAAGGAGCATTCGGAAGTATAAGGACAAAGAGATCCCCAAGGAACTGCTGATGCAGATATTGGAGTCTGCACGCCTGGCTCCTTCAGGAGCGAATCGTCAGCCCTGGCAGCTGGTTGTCGTTACCGATGCCAAGAAGAGGAAGGCGCTGGTCCCGGTCTGCAAGGACCAGAAGTTCGTTGGAGAGTGCTCGGCCTTCATCGCTGGCATCGACGATCCTGTGCAGAAATGGGCCAGGGTGGATATCGCCATTGCATTGGAGCACATCGCATTGGTTGCAGAGGAGAAGGGACTGGGCACATGCTGGATCGGCGCCTTCGATCAGGAGAAGCTGCGAGATGCCCTTGGCGTCCCCCCCGGATTGGTCGTTACCGCAGGAATGACCTTGGGATATCCGGACGAAGCGCCAGAGGCACGAACCCGCAAAACCATGAGCGAACTGGTCCATTGGGAAAGCTACTCTTAGAAAAGGCGATCAGGCTGATCGACCGCTGACTTAAAACCATTTAATCACTATTACTCGCAAAGGGCATTGTTCTCCGTTCCCAGCCCGGAAAACCAGGAAACGGCTGGTGATTGGCTTGACGAACGGCATTCCGCCAGCTGCTCGGCCGAGGCAGGGGCCTAGGATGAAGGGATCGTTTAGGCAATACCACATCGTCTGGCTCTGGCTCTTCATGGCTTGGATGATGTTATACATCGACCGCAGCATCACTGGACCTGTGGTCGCATGGATGATAGAGAATAACGTCTCCTTCCTGGCATCCGCACCATTGCCCCATGCCCTAGGGGGCATCATTGGTTCCATGTTCTTTGCAGGATACATGCTCACCCAGTTCCCCGCCGGATATCTGGGGGACAAGTACGGAAACAAGGCCATGATCGTGATTAGCCTGGCTTGGTCCGGGATAGCCACGTTCGTCAGCGGTATAGCGAGAGACCTCCAGAGCTTCGTGGCTCTGCGCATCCTGACCGGACTGGGGGAGGGCGCATACTACTCGAACGATCGGGCGATGGTGCAGGTAGTGACTCCGATAGAGAAGCGCGGCCTCGGCATGGGAGTGGTCTTCGTTGGCTTGGCGGCTGGACTGACCATTGCGACCCTGTTCGCCCCTTGGTTGCTCGACTTCGCAAGCCTGTCGATAGGAAAGGAGGCCGCCTGGTCGGTTCCCTTCCTCGTCTTCTCCCTCCCGACGCTCCTGGTCTGCCTGGCCGTTTGGCATTTCGTCGGCGAGAAGGTGGAGAGGAGAGCGCTCGCGAAAGCAGGCGTCAGGCTCCTGCTCATTTCTGCCTTGTTCCTGATCGTCCTAATGGCAACATACTCACTCACGGTGGACCTCGGCCTGGGCTCGGTCTTCCAGGCCTGCGCCGTCCTCTTGGCGGCTGCTGGATTGCTGGTCATCATCTATTCGCGCCTTAGGATGGTTTGCGGGAAGGTGCTTCACGATCGCAGCCTGATCATCATGTACGTTTCGGCAATTCCCATACTCTACACCCTTTGGTTCTTCGGATTCTGGGCGCTGCTAGTGGTGTCGGAGGCGACCAAGCTTGGTCTGTCCGGGGCGGCGGCCTATGCCGCCTTGTTTGGCATCGCGAGCGGCGTCGGCTATCCAGTCGGTGGCAAGATCTACGACGCGGCGAAGCGGAACCTCATCGAGCCGAGGTGGGTCTATACGGTGCTGTGCTTGGCAGTTGCTTTGTTGGTCTTTATGGTGGCATTTCTCGCTAACATCGCCGCCGAGAACGTATTGCTTTTCGGGCTGCTCATCTTCTTGATCGGAGTGCTCTTCGCGGCCGCACAGACCGCCCACATGACTTTCACGAGCGATCTGGCGCCACCAGGCATGGCTGGACAGACGTTTGGCATGTGGAATCTTGTGGCCGAGGTGGGCGCGGTCATCTCGCCGGTCCTTTCCGGGGCGTTGCGGGACCTGACCGGAGATTGGACCGTGGCCATAATAGTGGACGGACTGCTGTTGCTAATCAGTGCCATTATGGTGCTCTTCGTCCGCACCTAGGGCGACCTCTGCGACAACCGAAGCCATTTTGTGCGCAGTCAGCACTAGTATCTCCAATGATTCTGAGCGCTTTCGGCGATGTCCATTGGAAGGACGGCATCGGCCGACTGCGTGATGCTCGTGAGAAGTTCGGCCGATGCGACCTCGCCCTTCTTGCCGGGGATATCACCGACAGCAACAATCTGGATGGCTATGGCGAAGTAATCGGGGCCATCAAGCAGATGAGCGACGCAGATATAGTCGCGGTCTTCGGGAACGAGGAGTACGACGCCTCCCACATCGATTATCGAGGTCGCTTTCGCATCACATTCCTCGAGGACGAGGTTAAGGACTTCGTGGTAGAGGGAGTAAAGCTACGGATCGTCGGGAGCACCGGCTCCCTGGATCGTCCGACCTGGTGGCAGCGTAACAACGTGCCGGACATCTGGCGGCGTTACAAGGAAAGGGTGAACACGGTGGGCGGGCTCCTCGAGCGGGGCGATGCCGATGTGCTGATCCTCCTCACCCATTATGCAACGACCTATGCAACATTGGAAGGAGAGAAGGAGCACGCTTTCGCCGAAATGGGATCGAACCTATTCGAGCAGGTGGTGTTGGAAAAGCATCCCGACCTGGTGATCCACGCTCACGCTCATAATGGAAAGAGACACGCGATCCTGACAAAGAAGCAGCGCAGCCTCGAAAACTTCAAATCGACTGAGGCAGAAGTCCAAGTTTACAACGTATCAATACCAGCAAATCAAGGGCCGACGTTCTTCGAGATTGAGGGAGGGGACGACGGTGTGCGCATGCGTCACATGCAATGAGGATGTGGACCTTAACGAAATGATATTGAATGCCACGTCTCAGATACCCAAGGGAATGGTCTCGACCTACGGCGGTATCGCGAAGGCGCTGGGCGACGTCAGGGCGTCGCGAGCGGTCGGGACCGTCCTCGCCAAGAACCCCCGTCCATTCGTCGTGCCTTGCCATCGAGTGGTCTATGGGGATGGCAGAACCGGCTGGTACGGCGGCATTAGGAATGGTGCCGATAGGAAGCTGGAACTGCTCCGCGCAGAGGGCGTCAAGGTCGTCGATGGCCGGGTGGAGGACTTCGAGCGAGTGCATTTCAGCAAGTTCAGGATACCCTCGATATTGAAGGACCTAGCCAGGGAACAGGAGCGGCTGCAAGCTTTGGTCATCGAGAGGGACGATTTCTCCGGGCCGGAATTCATTGCCGGACTGGATGTCGCTTATGAAGGCACGATCGGCCATGCTAGCATGGTCAAGATCAGGTTGAGCGACCTCAAGGTCGTGGATGAGGCGGATTTCAGCGCCGAAGCCAGATTCCCCTACATACCATCATATCTGAGCTACCGCGAGCTGCCGCTGCTCCGACACCTCATCCATAACGACGAAGGCACCATCTACCTGATAGATGGGCAAGGGCAGCTCCATCCCAGGGGTTTCGGCATAGCTTGTCATGTGGGCGTATGCCTGGACGTTCCAACCATAGGGGCAGCGAAGAGCCTGCTCCAAGGGAATGTGGAAGGCGAGGGACACAAAGCTCCCATTCGTTTGAACGGCCGACTATTAGGGTGCCAATTGCACCCTGAAGGCAGAGCGAGAACGTACGTGTCGGTGGGACATCGGGTATCCTTGAAAACGGCAACGGAAATCTGCAACGGTCTCATGGTGAGGGGAGTTCCTGAGCCGCTCCGCCTGGCCCACATCCGCTGCGGAGAGTTGGCCAGAAAGGCGAAGAGAGGCAAGGGAATATGCGCATCCTGATCTTCGGGGCGGGAGCCCTAGGCAGCCTGATCGGCGCTCTATTGTCGAAGCGGCACGAGGTGCACCTATTGGCAAGACCAGAACATGCCCAGGCGATCAAGGATTCCGGATTGAGGATTGAGGGAGTGATCAATGAAACGTTCGCCCTCGAAACGCATGTCGACCTCGAGGGTGTCCCTCAGCCAGATACCATCTTCGTCACGGTCAAGGCTTACGATACGGAGGCCGCATTGGATGCCCTGATGAAAATGGCTGACGATGCGCTGATGGTCGTCTCATTACAAAACGGACTGACCAATCTTCGCTTATACAAATCAGCACTGCCGCACAAAGCCGTAATGGGGGTCACCTCGATGGGCGCTAATTTGGCCGGACCGGGAAAAGTCGTCTATGCTGGAAAAGGGAATACGACATTCGGGCATCTGGCGAATAACCCGGATCTCTCAAGGGAGGCCGCGGACCTATTCAATGAAGTGGGGCTGGGCGCCAGGTCCGATGCCAACATCGAGCCGGAGCTGTGGATGAAGGGCATCATCAACGCCTCCATCAATCCTTTGACCGCCATCTTGGGATGTCAGAATGGAGCGCTCCTCAGGGATGAAGGCGCACTTGGGATCTCTCGGCTCGCCTGCAATGAAGCCGCTGAGGTGGCTCAAGGCATTGGCGTGCAACTCCCTCCAAGAGATCCGTTCATGGAGGTGATGGGCGTGATGAAAGCCACCTCAAAGAACCGCTCCTCGATGCTACAGGACCTGGAGAACGGGAAACGAACGGAGATTGACGAGATAAACGGCGAGATTGTGCGAAGTGCTAATAAAATAGGCGTTCCAGTCCCGGTGAACCAGACACTCTGGACACTTGTAAGATGCCTGGAACATCGAGAAATCTAGAGTTCAGATGAGCCCTATGAGCAGCGATTCCGATTCTTGCATGAGCGCTTTGCATGTCGTCCAGCAACGTTTGCATCGGAATGCAAATCATTAAGGCATGATGTACGGTTTTTGATTTTGTGATGAAATGGTAGATGTCAAGATGCTGGCCAAAAGAGCTCTCGAATACAAAGAGCGTGGCTTGAACGAGAGGGAGATCGGGGACGAGTTGCACCTTTCCATCGATACCGTCCGCTATCTGTTGGAAGAGGGGATGGAGAGTACCCTGCCACCAAGCGACATCAAGATCGGTTGGCGCAGCATCGGGGTGTTCGGCAGCCGCATAGCCATGATGAGCGAATTGCTAGCGGATGTCATTGTAGAGGAGACCGGCAAGAGCGAGAAGGACGTGGATGTCGTCATGGGCATTGCCGTCAACGGTGTCAGCTTCGCTACCTTCGTGTCGGAGATGATGGATACGGAGCTGGCGATCTACAAGCCTTCGATCGACCGGGGGAAGATGGGGGGCTCCATAAGCGGCAACTATGCCAGCGTCGAAGGTAAAAATGTCGTCATAATCGATGACGTACTTTCCACCGGAGCGACCGCGCAGGAAGCGATTAAGGATGTCCGAACGGCCGGAGGAACCCCAGTGCTGATGTTGGTGATCATCAATAAGAGCAGCCAGAATGAGGTGGATGAGGTCCCGCTTCGCGCGATCATACGAGCCCGGTCCATGGGCGGTACCATATTGGGTGGCGGTCCATTGAGATCATTTCCGTACAAGTGAATCGAAATGACGGACATCTGGGATGCGGACCCGAGGCCACTAACGGAGGAGGACCGTCGGAAGATACTGAGCCGGCTGCATTCCCTCTTTTTCTGGCTCGGCAAGCTCATTCCTGAGGAGGAGCTGCTTGAGGGAGAGAGCATCCCGTTGCGGGAGGTGATCTTCCGGTTCATCATGGAGGAAAACCCCAGTCCTATAGAGGTCCAGGGCGCGATGGACCTTGCGGATGTGCTAGAGGCCAAGGCTAGAAG
>PNBI01000123.1 GCA_003135935.1 Methanomassiliicoccaceae archaeon | reverse complement strand
GCCCAACGCCTGAACAGCCCCACCGCGTCCTTTTCCTGCACCGAGAAAGGGATGATGTAATAGAATCCCGCCCCGGACCGGTCGATGTAGATCTGGGATGAGCAATAGCTGCACTTAGTGAACTTGGTGCCTACCTCGAATTCGACCCTGGCATTACATTTCGGGCAGTTGGTGAAAGCCATTCCCATCCTCCCGATTTATTATCAGGTCGGCTTTCCGCACTCCAGGCAGAATTTGGAGCTCGTCGGCACAGATGCGCCGCAATCAGCGCACTTTTTAGTATCGGCCATGGACGAGCCACAATTGGGACAGAACTTCGTTCCTTCCGGAACCTTCTCCCCGCACTTTGGGCAGGGGATCAAGTTCGGCATCAGCTTTGCCCCGCATTCTGCGCAGAACTTGTTAGTGGCCGTGTTCTGAGCGCCGCATTTCGGGCAGAGTATCATCGGTTGGGATGGCTGCCCGGCGCCTGGTGGCTGTGAGGCTTGTTGCATTGATCCGAGCATGGTGTAGCCCATGCCGATCCCTGCGCCGACCCCTACTCCGACCCCGGCCGCACCGCCGGATGAGTTCTGGGCTGCCTCCCGCATCGCTTGCCCGGTCTGGTACTGCATGTAGTTCGCGCCGAGCACCTGCATCGAGGCGCGAGTATCCACTGCCTTCTGGACCTCCTCTGGCAGCGAGATGTACAGGCCGGAGATCTTGTCTATTCCCACCCCATAGAGGCTGAAATGATCCTTAGTCCGAGACAATACCACCTGCTCGATGTTGGTCAGGTTGCTTGCCAGGTCAGCGACGCCCATTCCCTGGTTCTTCATGTCGCCGATGGAATCGTAGATGATGATCACCATCTGCTCCTTGATGCGGTCTTCCACCTCTGATGAGGTCGCGAAATTGAACGTTCCTACAAACTGGTTCACGAAGTTCTCTGGCGACGAAATCTTGTACCTAAACTCACCGAAGACGCGCAGGTTCACCATCCCGAACTCCTTGTCGCGGAACTGGTAGGGCTGCTTGGACCCGAACTTGCCGTCTATCGCCCTCTTCTGGAGGTAGATCACCTCGGCTTGTTGCTGAACACCAGAAAGGGATTGAACGATCTTTCCTACGATCGGCGCGTTCAATGAAGTAAGCGCGTATCTGTCTGGGCGGTCGATATAGTCCAGTACCTTTCCGTCCCGATAGAAGACGGCGATCTCGTCCTCGCGCACCACGATATTGTCGTTGTACTTGATGTTTCGCGGCAGGCGGAACATTATGTTATCGCGTTTGTCCGCGTCTTCCCATTTGAAGGTTTCAGCTCCGATAATGCTCATCCTCAGACCTCCGTGTTTGTAATGACTTGCATCCTGCGACTGAACTTGTCTTCGAACTCGATTATCGCGCCTCTGATCTGCGCCACATCATCTCCGCTCTGGGCATTGTCATTGGACTTGAGGGACATCTTGAGGGATTCGATCGATTTCGAGATTATCCCGATATTATCGATCAAGCTTGTGTCGTACTCATAGAGCCGATTCAGTTCCGTCTCCTTCACCCGGACATCAGCGGCGATCCCTGAATATCCAGTCTCGGCATGTTGGACCAAACCCTCCACCGTCTTGAAACGGTTGATCAAGCCCCCGATCGCGTCCAATTGAGGTGAATTGAAGTTGTTGACCACCATTTCTCGGCAGTCCTCCAGACCTCTTCTTTGCAATCCGAGCAGTTTCGCCAATTGAGCTNNTCGGAGCATCCTGTCCGAGTCCCGGAGATCCTCTTTAAGCCTGTATCCACGAAAGCCTGGGACGAACATCTGAATTGTCTTCAGCACCCCTCGGTCCTCTTCTACCCTGTTTCTGATATCTGTCATTGAATCAGCTATCCACCTTGGCGATAATATTCCGAATCAGGTCTTAAAAGTGTCGCAGTAGCTCAGTTGTCTCGTTACACATGCCCGAAAATGATCACCTCGAAAATTAGTAGTTGATGGGCGCTGTCACGGAAGAATCATATATTGTCCTGCGCAATTCAGATTCATCCTGGATGGGTGAGATAGTTGGATCGCAGGCGCATCGTTCTCGTGGGTTATGGCAACGTAGGCAAGGCGTTGGTCGATATGCTGGCAGAAGTCGACCCTGAGGGAAAGCGCTTTTTGTTCTCCGCGGTCTGCTCGCGATCGATCGGCGTTGCGGAGCTGAGGGACCTCCCCGCGGCGAAGGTCGATAAAAAATTGAAGATGCTCGGGGGGGACGAGGGCGCTTACAACCCAGAGCAGAGAGTGGCCGATATCAAGGCGTACCTGAAGGAGGGGGACTTCGATATCCTGGTCGAGCTCACCTCAGCAGATTATGAAACGGCCGAACCTGCGCTGTCATACATCATGATCGCCTTGGAAAGGGGCATCGACGTCGTCACCTGCAATAAGGCGCCTATCGCTCTGGCCATGAAGGATCTCAAGGAAGCAGCTTCAAGGACCAATGCCTCGCTCAAGTTCGAGAGCACGGTGATGGACGGAACCCCGGTTTTCTCGATGTTCAAGTCGCTGCCTCCTGTGAAGCTCATGAAGATCAGGGGCGTCTTCAATTCGACCACCAGCATCATCATCGACACCATGCGTGAGGGCAAGAATTTCACCCAAGGCATGAAGAAGGTCAAGGGCCTGGGGGTGGCCGAAACCGATCCAGATAATGACCTCAGCGGCATGGACGCGGCGGCCAAACTCATAATCCTTTGCAATGGTCTGGCCGGCAGCCAACTGAAGTTCTCGGACATAATCATGGAAACGATCACCGAGCCGATGATCAAGGAGGTCATATCCAAGGTGAAGAACGACAAGTGCATCCGTGTGCGCCAGGTGGCATCGGCCGACTTCGAGAATAAGGTCTTTCGCGTGGGACTGGAGGTCCTGAAGCCAGAGGATATGCTATTTTCATGCACTGGCGCAACCAACGCTGCGATATTTTCGATGGACCTTTTCGGCGAATTGGTGATTGCTGAACGTGACCCGACGCTTCGGGAAACGGCATTCGGCATCTATTCCGATATCGTGGACCTGTATTCGAAAGAGACCTGCTACTATTGATCGGAGATATTGCCCATATGCGATGATGCCCCCGAACGGCGAAGGCACATTTCCGTTGTTAAGAAGGAGTGATCAACCATTATTCGATTTAAGGTGGCGACATAGGTAACAAAGGGATTAACTGCCTAAGCCTCACATAAGAAATTGCGAGGGAGACGTTGAGCCTGAATCACCTCAAGGATGAGAAGAGCCTGTATCTCCGACAACATGCGAACAACCCGGTCGACTGGTATCCATGGGGGACGGAGGCATTCGAGAAAGCATCGGGTGAGGACAAACCGATCTTCCTCTCCATAGGCTATTCGGCCTGCCATTGGTGCCATGTCATGGCCCGGGAATCCTTCCAGGACGAGAAGGTGGCTGATGCCCTGAACCGCTCCTTCGTCTGCATCAAGGTGGATCGTGAGGAGAGGCCGGACATCGATTCGATATATATGACCGCATGTCAATTATTGACTGGCCGAGGCGGCTGGCCTCTTTCGATCGTGATGACTCCAGACCGAAAGCCGTTCTTCGCAGCAAGCTACATTCCTCGCAAGGGCATGCCCGGGGCTCTCGGCATAATTGAATTGATGACGCAATTAGCCAATGCCTGGAAACAAGATCGTTCTACAGTGCTCAGGACAGTCCAGGCAGTCGACCAGGCGCTGATCCAATTCGCTGACCGCCTGGAGCCCCAGAAACTGAAAGGCGGCGAGGTCGACATTGCCTATCAGAGCCTGCTAATATCGTTCGATGAGATGAATACTGGCTTCGAAAATTATCCGAAGTTCCCGACCCCTCATCGCCTGATGTTCTTGATAGATCATTACTCCCGCACGAATGAGCAGAGGTCGCTTGAGATCGCTTTGCGCACCCTCACCCGAATGCATGAAAGTGGGCTGTTCGACCATGTCGGGTTTGGTTTCTTTCGGTACTCGACCGACGCAAGATGGCATCTCCCCCATTTCGAGAAGACACTCTATGATCAGGCCATGATGGCAATGTCTTATGCCATGGCATTTCGAGCGACGGGGGATATGAAATTCAAAGAGACGGCCGAAAGCGTATTTGCCTACGTGGAGCGCAGCCTCACCTCCCCTCAAGGCCTATTTTACTCGGCAGAGAGTGCTGACAGCGAGGGCATGGAGGGTAAGTTCTATCTTTGGAGGATGGAGGAGCTGATGCAAGTCCTTGACCCGGTGGAATTGGGCGTCACGAAGAAACTTTTCGACCTGCGAAACGAGGGCAATTTCAAAGATGAGGCCACCCAGATGACCAATGGCCTAAACCTATTGGATCGGGTCATCACCACTGACAAACTTGCCAAGGTGATGAATTTGGACGATGCCGAAGCGAGAAGGGTAGTCAGAAGCTCGCTAAGCAAGATGTTCGATTCACGCGAGAAGAGAGTCCATCCTGACAAGGACGACAAGGTGCTGACCGATTGGAACGGAATGATGATCGCAGCCTTCGCACAAGCCGCTAAGGTTTTCGGGGAGCCGAGATACCTGGCAACGGCACGAAGGGCGGCCGATGGCATCTGGCTGAAGATGCAGCATGAAGGTCATTTGTACCATCGTTCGGTCGGTGGGGCGGTCGCGATAGACGGCTTCCTTGATGACTATGCTGACCTCATATGGGGATCGCTCGAGGTATACCGAGCAAGTAATGATGGGGCGCACCTCGAACGAGCGGTCGAGCTTTCGGAAACGGTGCTCAAGCATTTCTCTGATGATAAGGGTGGGTTCTTCCAGACGGAAGACTCGGCAGAGGAGATGATCGTGCGATTGAAGGAAGATTATGATGGCGCGATCCCCTCTGGCAACTCAGTGATGGCAATGAATCTAGTCGCCCTTGGAATCCTCACCGGCGAAAAAAAATATCCAGAAGCGGCGGAACGGACGTTCGAGGCCTTTGCCATCGATCTGGCAAAGAATCCATCAGCTTACGTCCACCTCATTTCCGCTTATGCAAAAGCAAGGCGCAAAGGCCGCTTGCTGGCCATCATAGGCAAGGAGGATGAGACTTCGGAATTCTCGAGCATCTCCGATAAAAACAACAATCCTGACCTGGAGGTCATTCGATATGACAGTCTGCAGAGATTGCCAGAAATGATAGGTGCAAGCATCAGATCTCGAATCGACGGGCCTGGACCGATGGCCTTCCTTTGTTCGGCAGGCGTCTGTAGCGAGCCGCTGCGCGATCCGAATGAAATGGGGCGACTCATCTCCTCACTCTGAAACGAGAAGAAACGCCAGTTCGAATTCATCATTGAAGAGAATTACACGCCCGTCACATACGGGGTTTGGAGTCGGCCACCGCTTAGATCAGCACAAAAGCTGCTGCAAGCGCACCATCCTCGGCGCGCTCGTAATCCATCGCCGTTCCGATGATGATCACATCGCCCTCGCTCGGGTCGAGAGCGTTGCGCAGCTCTTGCGATATCTTAGGCCGTTCGATATCGAGACAGTAATCGGGCGGCACAATCAGCTTATTCCCGACGACGATGACCGTGGTCGCGCCCTCCGCTCCTGCCTTTATCGCGGAGTCTCGTTGCTCGATCCCAAGCGCGATCCGATTCGCTTTCTTATGGACCAGAACCGCCACGTTCCTCTGCGCGATCGAAATATCTGAGGGTTCCAGGCGCTCGAGCCGGATCGGGAGCTGCTTGATATATTCAAGCCCTCGAGACGATATCTTCACACCGGTCTGCTTGATATCGATCATCCTCTTCCCGCGCAGATGCTCTATTATTGTGCGCATGCTGCCCTCCCCTACCTTGATCGATTCGGATATCTGCTTCCTTCCCCTCCTCTTCCCGTCTGAAAGGAGGAGAAGGGTTCGGTAGACGTGATGGTCAGCGAACCGGTGGAGAGGTCCGTATTTATGGAGATCGACGAACTTCATCGGTCTCAGAATACGGTTATCTCGCCATTTACAATTTTCTTTGTTACGGTATCGAGGTTGTCGAGCCAATTATCGGCGATCGAGCGAGCTTCCTTCTCCCATTTCTTGAAGGTCGATGCCGAAACGCCCGAAGCTGGCAGCATTTGAATGCTGCAAACCTGAGGATTGTCGATCGGCTTTCCGATCTGAGAGAGTATCCTAACCTCGATCTCGCAAATGTCGGCTCCGGCGGCCTTGGCTATGTCATTTGCTATGAAGTTCGAAAGGACATTGTACAGCTTTCCGACATGTGTGATCGGGTTCTTGCCTGCAGAAGCTTCCATGCTCATCGGACGGAAGGGAGTGATTAGGCCGTTCATTCGATTGCCGCGGCCCACTGACCCATCGTCGCCGTTCTCCATGCTCAATCCGGTAACGGTAAGATAGTACACGGCGCGCTTGTAATCGTCAGCGGTGTTCACATCGACCTTGACGTTGAGGTCCGTGAACTTGCTGGCATAATCCGATATCCTGGTCTTCATTTCCTCGATCGTGCTGATATAATGATCCTTGTCTGGAATGAAGCGGTCGACCATGGCGCATGCGACCGTCAGATTGATGTCGTTGTTCATCCTGGCAGCCATGACCTTTACATCCTCTCCAGTCTCCTTGAGCTTGCGCTTCATGGCACCGTTGATGTACCTTTCCGTTTCAAGGACGACTCGCTCAGTCTGAGAATATGGCGCATAGCCGACTCCAAACGATGTGTCGTTCGACAGATGCCTCTTGTTCTCGTAGACCGCGGTAAGGTCCACTGAGCCTTTTCCAATACGGCAGTCGACCATTACATCGGTCTCCAGGTCCA
>PNBI01000035.1 GCA_003135935.1 Methanomassiliicoccaceae archaeon | reverse complement strand
GATCGAAGTGGCTTCGCCAAGGACGTGGTTGAAGAGATCGGATGTCTTACCTTGGAAGGCAAGGAATGCTTGAGAAAGAGCGACCAAGTGAACCTCGGCCGGCTCATGACCAAGGATCACAAGCTGCTCGCGATATTGGGCGTTTCCTGCAAAGAACTTGACAAGTTAGTGAAGGCATCCCTCCCACATTCCTATGGTGCAAAACTGACTGGGGCAGGCGGAGGGGGCAGCATGATCGCGCTGACCGATGAGCCATCCAAAGTGGCGGAAATACTGAGGGCGAAAGGAGCGATCCCTTTCATCGTGGAGATCGGGGCGGAAGGAGCGCGCATCGACTCGGCCGAATGAGAGCTTAGACCTCCAATCAAAGTGTTCATAAAAAATTGGGAAAATGGAAGCGGTTTCGGCTCAGATGAACTCCTGGAATTCTTTGACCAGCTCAGGAAGGTTCTCTTTCAGAGCAGCAAGAAGGCTGTAAACGGACATGGTCTTGAGGTCGCTCTCCGAGAGCACCTTGACGATGTCGTCCAGTGTCTTATCCGGCAAGGTGATCAGCTTCTCTTTGACCATCCAGTTGCGCCAAAGCTTGTTCTCTAGCGCGTCACGCCACATCTTCTCGTACTTCTGCAGCGCCCCTTCGCTGAAGTCCCCTGCCTCAGCGCATTCGCCGAGCACCTGGCCGGCGAAAACCCCCTGAATGCAGCCGTTGGCAATTCCGCCCCCCGTGATGGGATCAACCACCCTCGCGGCATCACCGACAAGCAAAAGCCCATCAGCGACCGACGCCTCCACTGGGGGAGAGACGGAGACTGCCGCAGCAATTGCCTCGAGCGGCTGACCATGCTTAAGGCGCTCGTCATTCTTGATGAATTTGTCCAGATAAGCCTTAACTTCGCCCTTCTTCTTGAGCCTGGAACCAAGGACGCCAAGTCCGACGTTCGCGGTGTCGCCGCCTTTCGGAAAGATCCATGCATATCCACCTGGAGCAACCGAACCTAAGAGGAATTCGCAGAAGTTCGGCTCGACCTTGATATTGGTCATCCGGTACTGGAAGCAGGTGGTTATGTCGCTCGCCTTCAATGTGGTCTCCAGGCCGCCCCAGCGCCCCACTTGCGATTCATAACCGTCCGCACCGACAACGCATTTCGCGGTCGCCTTGAACGGGTCGCCATAGCTAGTTCCGACGACGCCTCTTACCACGCCGTCCTCGATTATCAGGCCGGTGGCGGCCGTCTTCAGCTGGATCTCCGCACCCGCTCTCGCCGCGTCCGCCGCCAGCGACTTATCGAAGAGGTGCCGGTTCAGGACCAGTCCCACCTCATTGCCAGCGTTGCGTTCGTCCAGGCGGAGGGTGTTGCCGCAAGGCGAGACCAGCTTCGCGCCAGCGATCTCCGCGGACACCCACGAACGGTCCACCACGATCTTCGATTTGGCAAGGCCCTCCTTGGAGATGCCTTCCGCACAGCGCAGGGATGCCCCAATCTCCTGTCTCTTCTCTATCATAAGCACCCGGGCGCCCTTCTTGGCAGCATGGCAAGCGGTAACGCTTCCCGCCGGACCGGCCCCGACGACGATGATGTCGTAATCGGTCTTCTTCATTTCTTGGCCTCCATTGTTATAGCTCCGACGGGGCAGAGATGCACGCAACGCGCGCATCGGTTGCATTTGTCATTGAATTCGATTATTACCTCAGCGAGATAGATGGCGTTCTGCGGACAGGAGCCGACGCAAGCCCCGCAATGAAAGCATTTGTCGACGTTGACGCTCATCCAGCCAGCGGCGCTCATGTGAATTCCGCTCCCCTAGCCTTGCGCCATTCCTCCAGTGGCACCGAGAACTTCTTCTCGATCTCCGTGCGGTAGGTCGGACCGCCGTTGTAAGCGCAGAAGGGTATTATCCTGCCGTCCGGACAAGCATAGTGGATGGCGCAGCGCTTCACCCTCTCGATGTCATAGTTGTAAGCGTCCTGGAAATGCATGCCCCCGACGAACATCATATTCCAGGAGAACTCGGACAGATGCTTCTTGGAGGAGTCATTGAACACCGAGTTCAGCATCCTCAGGAACTTCACCGTGTCCAGTCCTTTCGGTGCTTTATCCTTGTCGATATTCCGACGTAGAGCCGCCAATGCCTGAGCCTTATAGGGGAACTTGACCTTTGCATTCTCCGCCTTCACCGATAAGTCGTAAAGCTCCTTGAACAGTCGCTCGACGTTCACGAATCTGGTTAGCGGGATTACGGTGTTCTCATCCTGAACGAAGAGATAGGTCGCAAGCCCGCAATGCGGGTGTGCCGTGAACGTCACCTTCGCCTCCCCCACGAATGCGGAGATCAGAGTGGAGATCGGCACGACTGATGGCACGGGATAGAAATCGGACTTGTCCATCTGACCGGTTTGCTTCACGAGATCGTTCACCAGGTCCGGCAAGGTGTAGCGGCGCTTCTGCCTCTCGTCTTGATCGATCCGGCCGGTGAACGCCACTGGCTGGTAGTTGATGCCGCGGATCACGTCGATGTTCCTCAGCGCGAAGCGGTAGATCTCGCCGACCTGGTCATCGTTGATTCCTTTTACGATGGTCGGCACCAGAACGATGGACGGTCGCTTTTGCAGCGCCCTTACATTCTCTATGACCTTCAGTTTGGTTTGCAGCAATGGCGCGCCGCGCGCGGCCACATAGATGTCCTCCCTCAAGCCATCGAACTGCAGATAGATGGTGTCCAGACCTGCATCGACAGCCTGTTTGAGGAATTCCGGTTCCTTGGCAAAACGGATACCATTCGTAGCGACCTGGATCTGGGAGACACCCAGCTCTTTGGCTTTCTTGATCACGTCGACGAACCTGGGATAGATCGTCGGTTCTCCGCCAGAGAACTGCACGGCTGCGGTCGGCACCGGTCTTTGCGATCGCAGATTCTCAAGCATGTGGGTGATCTGCTTGAAGGTCGGCTCGTAGACATAGCCCGCCTGGTTCGCATTGGCGAAGCAGATCGGACATTTCAAGTTGCAGCGGTTGGTGAGATCGATTTGCAGGACCGCGCCGCGTCCATAGCGAAT
>PNBI01000015.1 GCA_003135935.1 Methanomassiliicoccaceae archaeon | reverse complement strand
GGAAGTGCCCTGGTAGTAACTGGAACCGACGTATACCCAGTTATGTGCAGTGGCATTCTCACCGTTCGACGTCACCCCTCGGTAGATCTCATACTTCTTGATCAATTGGTCCCCGTTGGTGGCCGGGTGGTTCCACCACAGCCAAATATAACCTGGGCCCGGGTCGGCCACTAGGTTCGTCGGGGCTCCAGGGACCTGAGGGGTCCCTAGCCCTGGACTTGCCGTGAGGTTGGAGGTCGCCGCCACCGGAATGATGGCAGAGCTTGAAAGCAGTAAGCTGACGACAACGACAACGCTCAGGATTAGGACGCGAATGGCGTTCTTGTTCATTACGCTACCTCATTTGGTATCACGAACCCTGGCCGATTGCATTCGCGGAATGCGAATCTGGCTGGAAGGTTCGATTGATAATCGAGCTGAGGGCATCGGATTTAATCTTTTGGTTTGAGTTGTAGAAGCTGCAATTCAAACATTCTAGCGAGAATCCTCTGACTTAGCGGGATAGCGTCTTGGGAAATGAACAGAAAGGGTTTGGTCGATTGGCGCGATTGTGCTAGATCCAATGCCAAGATCATTTCATGGCCGGTTGCATGAGGCCATGCATGTTCCCTTCGGTATCCAGGAAATATGCCAGGGTACCCATCATTGGAACGTCCATCTTCGGCACTACCACCTTTCCGCCGTTCTTCTCGATCTTCTTTATGGCCTCATCGATGTTAGTGACGTTGATGGTGTTAACGACCGGAGGGTCCTTCGGCTTCCTGGGTTGGATGGCGCCTTCGATCCCCATCTCCGACTTTTCCCCGGTGGTAGCGAGCCAATACTCCTGGTCGCCCCACTTCTCGAATTTCCAGCCGAAGACCTTCTCATAGAACTTCATCGCTCTCTTCGGGTCGTCCGCCCGAAGCTCAAACCATGACACCTTAGGCATTTCGTTACCTCTCGAATTCGACCTGAGCAAGACGTTAATAAACATTCCTCGTCAGAAGCTCATTCGAACCTCAAGGGGCGAAGAAGAGAGGCTGCTTCCAGTGGTCCTTGGAGATGTCTATACATAGCATCAGCTCGTTTCAGGGCTGAGTGAAATGCGCTCCCAGCAAATAGCGAGATACGTCGCAATAATGGTCGCTTTGCTGTTCTTGGTCCAGATCATACCCGTTGGACGGACTGGCAGCACTCTTGCTGAGCAAACCCAGAGTCATTCCAATGGTAGAATAATCTCCGATGGAAATGGGGTCGCGACGTCGCTGATCGGGATCGATCAAAACAAGGCGATCGTGCTTTTCTCGCACAACAACTTCACAGACTCGACCTTCTCTTCCTTTGTCCGAGTAGATGCGAACGATTCGATACTCGCTCAGAGCAAAGACCCGGCCATTGCCAATGCCCCGAACAGTAGCATTGCAATGGTGTGGAGCCAGATGTTTCAAGGCTATTATCGGATATTCATCTCGACATCAAATAATGGTCGCAATAGTTTCTCGCCACCAATGCTGATCACAAGCACCGCAACAGGAAATCAGACCGAGCCGGAGATTGCGGTTGCAGATACCATGGTCTATGTGGTCTGGACCCAATTTGTTCCTGGCAGGAGCACCGATATATTCCTGGCCAGGTCGCTTACAAACGGCTCTTCCTTCGATCCTCCTATCAGGGTCGATCATTCCGGTTCAAGCAATTCCCTCCAAGGGTTTCCAGAGATCGCAGCAAAGGGCAATGATGTATGCGTTGTGTGGCACGACCTGAGGGACGGTGCGTCTTTCAAGATCTATGGTGCCATCTCGCACGATGGAGGTCAGACGTTCGGCCCGGCGGGAGACATAATCATCTCAGATGCCCAAGGCAATGTCGAGCAGTCCCGTCCCGATGTCGTCTATCTGATTGACGGCCGAATCCTCGTTATCTGGCAAGATAGGCGCACCGGAGACTTCGATGTGCGTGGCGCGATCTCCACTGGCGGTAATTCCTTCTCATCTTCGTTCCTGATCTCCGATGGGCCAATTGGCAAGGACCAATCCGACCCAAAGCTTGCGATCGATCCAAGGGGGTTCGTATCAGTCACATGGCGCGACAATCGTTACATCGTCGGCTATCACATATTCATGAGGACATCGCTTGATGGAGCCCATTATGGAGTGACGAAACGTGTCGATGATGCACCTATGGCCACTAGCTGTTTCACCCCGGACATCGCCGCGTCGCTCAACGGCTCGGTGTTTGTTGCTTGGAGCGATGGTCGCATCGGGCTCAGCGAAGTCTACTTCAAAGACTTTCCCAACGTTGCTCCACATGTTGCTATCACTTCGCCGGTCGAGGGGGCCGCAAGAAGCGGAGCCTTTCCAGTAATCGGTACAGCTTCAGACCCGGAGGGATCTCCGCAATTGAGCGTTGAGACGCAATTGCAGAACCCGGTCGGTGCGAACTTGACGCCGTGGGCCATCGCTCCATTAGCAATAGGTGGCACGTGGCAGACGAGCATCAACTCTTCACATTTCGCCAATGGCAATTACCGGATCGCCGCACGATCCTTCGACGGGCTGGTCTATTCAACTGTTTCGATAACCAATGTGACATTCGATAACACTCGCTCTCCATATGTCGAGTTGACGCTCACTTCGGAACGCGTCCAATTCCATCCGAACGATCCGATGGCACTCCAGAATGTAACGATCACCGCGGAGATCTACAATATCGGCACGAAGAATGCGACCGACGTCCTCGTAAGTTTCTCGTGCCTGAACGATTCAACCTGGCAGTTGATCGGCAATCAAACATTAGCGAACGTCTCGTCAGGTGACCAAGCCACAGCTTCGATCGATTGGACCGCCGTTCAGGGCGATGTGACGATCAAGGTCCAGGTCGACCCGTTGAATGCGATCGCCGAGGACAATAGGACCAACAACACTGTCTCGAAGATCATCCATGTCGAACCGGCAAGGCCTGACATCTTGATAACACAATCGAGCATCGCGATATCGCCTGACCCGATCTATTCAGGTGACAGCGTGAATTTCAGTGCCACCATCACAAACCAGGGGGAGAAGATCGCGTACAACTTCGAGATCACCTTCAAGGTGAATAGCACCTTGGTCTCCACCAAGAGGGTCGTCCAACTCAATCCTCATCAGTCGATAATCGTTAGTAGCAATTGGACCGCGATTACCGGAGATCATGTTCTGGAGGTCAACGCCGACCCGTCTCATGTGCTGGATGATGCTAACATTGCCAATAACGTCGCGGAAATGACTTTCTACGTCATACCATTTGAAAGGCCGTTGCCCGAGCTGACGATAGCGAACGGTGCACAGCTTGTCAATCCGGCCGAGCCGATGGTAGGGCAGAATGTCAGCTTCACCGCTGCAATCTCCAACATCGGAAGTGCGAATGCGACGGATGTGAACGTTACGTTCTATTTGGATGGGGAGGTGCTCGCTTCCCGTTCCATCGC
>PNBI01000168.1 GCA_003135935.1 Methanomassiliicoccaceae archaeon | reverse complement strand
GGGCTACGTCATCTTTGTGGACCTATGACCCGACAGTGGTCAAGATCGATTTCGTCCATGGCTCTTTCGATTTCATCATCACGCCAAGCGGAGCTGTCAATCAGGTCAACAAGAGGATCTAGATGCCTGACTGTCACAATTATTGCAATGTGATGCCTCTTTGACCGGGCTGGATATCGAAGCCAGAACACCCCTCCGTCTCATTTCAGCATTCTCTATCAAGTTAATCATGATTCTGCGGAGGCGAAGGTGTATCATAAATCCAAGATGAGCTTTGTTCATCCTATGGCCGGAAATCCCCAGCGGCGATCGGAGGTCATCCTGAAAATATTATCCGATGCGGATCCAGAGGGAATTGGAAAAGATGAATTGCGCGACCTGGCCGCAGAAAATGGAATCGACGCAATTGACCTCCATCAAGTTCTTGGACCTCTGATGGCAAATGCAAATATCTATTATAACGCAAGCACTGCGAAATACCACTTCATCTGGTCATCCCCTCTGCAATGGGAATAGAGAAGTCGGAACCGAGGAACCAATTCAGCGACTTGTCATGAGCTCGTCCATTGATGAGAATGGGTATGCATCTCAACAGTGCATCCTGGAGATAGGGCGAATGGAATAGAGATTACTCGAGGCTTGACTGTCCCTTTCACAATGGTTAGCGGAACGGAGCAAGAATGCCAACAATGAGGATCGGCGACATCGATATGTATTACGAGATACAAGGGGCAGGCGAGCCGATAGTCCTGATCGCTGGCCTTGGCACGGATTTGGCCTCCCATTCCAACATAATCCGCTTGCTCTCAAAGAGGCATGAGGTCCTGGCTTTCGATAATCGGGGAGAAGGGCGCACCGACAAGCCGAGGATTCGATACACCATAGAAATGATGGCAGAAGACACCGCAGGGTTGCTCCAAGGCCTGAAAATCAAAAAGGCCAACGTGATCGGCATATCGATGGGGGGCCGAATCGCGATGGCACTGGCATTGCAGTATCCAGAGTTGGTAAAGACGCTGATTCTCACCTCGACTTTCGCACGGCGGACGAAGGACGCAAAACTTCCGCTTCGATTCAGGATTAGGAAGTTGGTCGGGCGTGAAGTTTCAGGCAAGTCCACCCAGCCATACCATGCCTTTGCCCGTCAGTTCAAGGCGGCGCGCAATTACGACTGCAGTGACAGTCTCAATAGGATTGGTGTTCCGACCCTGATCTTGCATGGAAAGAAGGACAATGCGGTCCCGTACGAAATGGCCGAGGAGCTGCATGCCGGCATAATTGGCTCGAAGATCATCACGTTCGAAGGGGGGCACAAATTCTGCTACTGGGAAAGCGAGCGGTTTGCCGAAGTCATAGAAGAATTCCTGACGGTCTCGAGTGAATGAGTTTCAATTGCAGATGCAGCGGTATTCTTCAACGATCAAGGAGAGTGAGGCAGTTCTCGATCGCTATCCGATTCTCGCATGATTCTTTTATCTAGGCAGCAGTCTCATCATCAGGAATGCCCAAGAGGAGGCCGACGGCGGGATTGAACTCTTGACCCATCCAAAGCATCCTGGCCAAGAGCTCGTTCAAGTCCCTCTCTGACCGATTTTGTAACGGATTGATCGGAAAATGCCTGTTCGCAATCAATGCTGGAATGCTAGATTCGGCACAAGAGCAATCCTTTGATTCCAGCATCATTAGAACTTCATTGACGAGATATCTGCGCATGGTCGCAAGGTCGCTTGGCTGCCAGCTTTGCAACAAATCGGAAAGGTTCGCGAAACTGCGAGGCTTAGGCTTCCGATGGGTCTTCTCGGAAGCAGGCGATTTCTGTTCTGGGTTCATGCCCATAGGTGTGGAACTTACTTCGAACATCTTCTTCAATCGATGAAAGCTCGGATCGATCCTCCTGCCGAATACAATTCAAATTGCACATTATATAATTGCAGCCTTCCGAAATCATCGATGATAATGAAAGTTTTCCAAGGCGAAGACCGAAGCCTATTGAAGTGTCTTCTTCTTAAGAAAAGGCGCGGGAGCCAGCACTCGCCGACAAAGATCGTTGCCTCATTCGACTTTGGCCGATGCCCGTCTCCAAGCCCCGGATGGCACCTTCATCTCGAAGCGCACTCCTCGTCCGGGCTGACCCTTCTCCTCGATCGTGATTCCGGTGATGGCCAATATTTCCCGGATAAGGAATAATCCGTAGCCTGTATTCTTCCCGAAACCTTTCTCGAACAGGCGCCTCTTATCCTCGAGGCTGATGCCTACGCCATCGTCTTCGTACACGATCAGCATGTCGTCCCCCACCTGCTCCGAGCTGACCCTGATGCGGGTGACATGGCCACCATGACGCATGGAGTTGTCGATCAGATTGTAATGCACTTTGTCTGCCAGCGGATCTGTCAGTACCTCGATGCCTTCCGTCTGGTCCTCCAGCACAACTTCTGGAGGGTGCAGCATGGCGAAGGCGCTTGCGATCCGCCGGCCGACCGAAGCCCAGGCCGGAGCCTTTATGCCTAATTCCTGATAGTCCTTAGTGAAAGCGATCTGCTGATGAACGTTGGCAGCTGCCAGAGACATCTTCTCCAAGTAGCGGACCATATCAGGGTCCTTCTCTCGCATCTTGCAGAGGTCCAGAAAGCCGTTGAGGACTGTCATCTGGTTATTGATGTCGTGCCTGGTGACGTTATTTAATATGCCCAATTTGGCATTCGCCAATCGCAAAGCATCCTCCGCCCGCTTCCGTTTGGAAATATTGCGGCAGACCACGCTGGACCCAACATGATTCCCGTTTCCATCAAACAACTCGTTGGTGATGGCTTCGACCCAAACGGTTGAGCCATCCTTGCAAAGTTGCTCGACCTCAAACACTAATGTGGGTGGAATGATGCCTTGGTCCACCATCTCAAAGTTATGCCGAATGGCCTTTTGCACGATTGGAACCGATTCTTCAGAGACGATCTCTTCCAATGTTTGACGAATAACTTCTTCCGGGGTATATCCTCGAAGTTGGAGGACGGATGGGCTAACGTAGGTATAGGCACCGGTGGGGTCCACTATCCCAATTACATCGGTGGAGTTGTCCGCCAGGAGACGATATAATGCTTCGCTCTTCTTGATTGCCTGCTCCGCAAGCTTGCGCTCAGTTATGTCGGTTTCCGAACCGGCCGCGCGAATGACCTGGCCATTGGCATCCCGGACAGCCTTGCCCCGGTCAAGGATCCATTTGATCGAACCATCCTTGCAAAGGATGCGATATTCCTCTTGGTAGACATCAGTTAGGCCATCGAAATGAGCCTGCAACGCGGCCATAACCCGCATCTCGTCATCGGGATGGACCCTTGAGCTCCATTCCATCTCACTGTCGCCTATCTCGGCGTCAGTGTAGCCTCGCATCCCCTTCCAACGCGAAGAGTAGTGTATGCGATGGTTGAGGACATCCCAATCCCAGAGGCCGGCCGAAGACCCGGCCATGACCAGCTCGTAACGCTGGACACTCTCCTGCAAAGCATCCTCGATCTTCTTTCGCTCAGTTATATCGGTGCAGAAAGCCATATATGTCTTATTGGGCAGTTCGACGGCGTTCAAGAATATAGGTAGGCCGACACCATCCTTCTTCATTAAGATGGTCTCCATGGACATTGCATGTTTTTCCTTTAATTGTTGGAATCCATTAAGTGAATCTTCGAGGGCACTCTTGTCCGTGATGCTCGCGATGTTGAGATTTAGCAGCTCCTCCCGCGAATAATTGAGCATGGAGCACGCAGTCTTGTTGACGTCTAGGTAGTTGCCCATCCCATCGACTATGAATATCCCTTCGGGGGAATTGTCGACGTACGCTCGAACCCGCGCTTCGCTCTCCCGAAGAGCGGCCTCCACTCTCTTGCGCTCCGTGATGTCGATCTCCGAGCCGGCGTTTCGGATGACCTTTCCGGAGGCATCACGGATCGCCTTGCCCCGATCGAGGACCCATATGTAAGAGCCATCCTTGCGACGGACGCGATACTCCGCCTCGTAGACGTCTGTTTGGCCATTGAAATGCGAGTGTAATGCAGCGATGATCCGCGGTGCGTCCTCGGGATGGATGCGGGAGATCCATTCATCCTCGCTCTCGCCGATCTCATCATCGGCATAGCCGCGCATCGCCTTCCAATGAGGGGAGAAGTGGATGCGCTTGTTGATCACATCCGAGTCCCACAGGCCAGCAGAAGACCCGTCCATGACCAACTCGTAGCGCTGGACGCTTTCTTTCAGCGCCTGCTCCGCAAGCTTGCGCTCAGTGATGTCCCTTATCGATTCGATGGCCCCTATCCGATTGCCCTTGTCGTCGAAAATTGACGTTGCAATGGCCCAGACATAGGCGCCCCTCCCTCCGTTGAGCGCGTTGCAGAATGCCTCCGCATAGAGGGTGTCACCTTTCCGAGTCACGTAGTCGTAATTCCGCTTGATCTGCTCATCATCTACAGTAAGGAGGTCAATCAACTGGCCGCGCCTTGACCCATAGAAAGGGACGGAGTAAGCGCGGTCCCCTTGACCGATCATGTTATCCTTCCTGACCCCGCTCATCTTCTCGATGGCGTGGTTCCAGGCCACAACCCGGCCTTCCAAGTCGACGACGAAAGTAGCGTCTGGGAGAAAGTCGATGACATCGGCCATCGTCTTCTTCGCCGCTAACATCTCCTTTTCTGCTTTCTTTCGTTCGGAGATGTCCCGACCGACGCCTTGGATAGCAAAGGGTCGACCATGGTCGAAGATGATCGATCCAGCAGTCTCTATATCGACATATTCCCCCTTCTTAGTTCTGAGCCGATATTGAGTGAAATTCTTCTGGCTTCCAGTCGTTTTGATCTCGTTGGCCGCCTCGAGAGCGCTTGGAAGTTGTGCTGGATCTAGAAGGGAGGCGAAATTTAACCTAGTTACCTCTTCGGCCGAATAGCCTAGTAGTTCCAGGGTGGCCGGATTAGCGTCCAGGAAGTTGCCCTCAAAATCATGGACATAGACTAGATCGATGAGGCGATTGTAAAGGGCATTGTACTTTTCTTGGTTTTCCAGCAATTTCTCTTCGGCGTTCTTGCGCTCAGTGATATCAATGTCGCTGCCCTGGTAACCTCTCAGGGTCCCGTCAGCGTTCAGCAGAGGAAGGCCGCTGGTGGAGACCCAAATGACGCGACCTTCCTTGGTCCGTATGTGATTCTCCAGGCCGCTGAACTTCCCCTTTGATTTGAATACCTCGAGGGCCGATGTCTTGAGAGAGTCGCGTTCGGCCTCAGGGGTCAGGTCATAGAAATGCTTCTTGCCCACCAACTCATCCGGCCGATACCCCCAAACCGCTTCGGACATCCGACTTGCATAAGTATAGAGGCCGTCTGTATCGGTTTCCCAAATAACGGTACCGCCATGCTCGGCCAGCAGCTCGAACCTTGCCTCACTTTCCTTTAAAGCCTCCTCAACTGTCTTGCGATCGGTGACATCATCGTAGATAGCGACAATCTCCCCGCTCGGCAGGCGGAAGACCGTGTTCTCGTACCAATTGGAATAATGTTCGTCGACATAAGCTTTGGACGGAAAGAAAGCCGATTCCCCCGTCTGCCATACCTGACGGAAAATTGGTATCAATCCATAAATGTCGATGTTGGGACGTAGATCGCGGAGGCTGCGTCCGATCACCTCGTCCTTACTCTTTCCCTCCATCTCCAGCGCCTTGCTATTAAAGTCCTGGATGATGTAATCGTCTCCACTTTCTCCGTTGTTGCGCACGAGATAGATGGCAACGCCGCTCTTCGTTGCTTCGAAAAAGTCCTTGAAGCGCCGCTCGCTTCTCAGCAGCGCCTCCTTCGCGCGGCGCCGTTGCACCACCACGTTGATCCGGTGCTCGAGCTCTGCGTATTGCGGGACCGATCTACCGCCCTTTTGTACATAGGAGTCGGCACCATTGTTCAGCGCCTCGATGACCACTTCTTCCCTGCCTTTCCCTGTGAATAGGATGAAAGGTGTTCCATCCCCTGCTGCTCGCAGTGATTTCAAGAACTGAATGCCGTCTACTTCGGGCATTTGGTAGTCGGAGACGATGACATCATAGCATTTCTTGTTGAGCTCGGCCATTGCCTCCTTTGCCGAGCAAACGGTGTCCACTTCCATCGCCTTGGAGGTTTCTAGGAAGCTCTTCGTTAGGAGGGAAAAATCTACCTCATCGTCAACAGCCAATACGTGAATCAAAGAATCGGACATGTCAAGTGATATTTTATTCGCTATCCCCCTATTTATGGGCTCGTAGATGAGCCCGGTGATTGATTCCAGAACCCAAATGCCTTGGATGAAACCGAACGATCGATTTCAAACGATCATCATGTCAAACCAGATCAATCTCAATTCTTTCGGACTCCGATCATGAACGATCATTCAAGATGATTGAGGCATTATTGATCTAAGAAAGATCATCATCTTTGGCCGATTGACGTTGGAGAAGCCTCGGTACCGTTCTTGATCTGCCGAGCCTGAATCATTTTTAAAATGATGTTCTTCATTGGCCACCACGGCGCCAAGCTCCAGGAGGGACCAACATTTCGAAGCGCACGCCCTTCCCAACCTTACCGTTTTCCACGATGGTGATTCCCGTGATGGCAAGTATTTCGCGTATGAGAAAGAGCCCGTATCCCGTATTCTTCCCGAAACCCTTCTCGAATAATCGCTCCCGATCCTCGGCGCTGATGCCCACCCCATCGTCCTCGTACACAATCATCATTGAGTCTCCCACCTGC
>PNBI01000099.1 GCA_003135935.1 Methanomassiliicoccaceae archaeon | reverse complement strand
CGACCTACGCCTTACCAAGGCGTCGCTATTTAGAGGCGCGTTTGAATGCGCGCTACCTCTAAGCCACAGTGGCATCTTTCCCCTTCAATTCGATGACCCCTCATAAACCTTTCGTCATTCTGGACAAGCCCGATAATCGATCGAGTGCCTGAGGCCTGATGAACGACCAGCATGAGGATATCGGTGTGCGTTGGAGTCTGAGCGTTCAGCAAACCTTATCTTTCATCTCAATCTAGGGTTGCGGGATGAAGAACGAGATGACCGCCTTCGACGTGCTGGCGGTCGTAAAGGAGATGACGCCGTTGGTCGGAGGCTACCTGGACAAGGTGTTCCATTGGGATAGCCGCAATCTGCTTCTTCGAGTCAATGTGCCTAACCTCGGCCGGAGGGAGATCGTTCTCCTCGACCTGAAATGGCTTTACGTCTCCTCGGAGAGGCCAGAGGCCCCAGAGTTCCCCTCGCAGTTCGCAGTTCACCTCCGCAAGCTTCTATCCAATGCGCGCGTCGAGGGTGTCTCCCAGCAGGAGTTCGATCGTGTCGTCGTCATAGATCTACAGAAGGAGATCGCGTACAAGCTGGTCATCGAGCTCTTCGGGGAAGGAAACCTCCTTCTGGTCTCAGAGGGCAAGATCGTGAACTGCCTCATATCCAAGACCTGGAAATCCAGAGAGGTCAGGCCCGGCGCCGACTACCAATTCCCCCCGGCACGCTTCAACCCTAGAACGCAGGAATTCGAGGCGTTCAAGAAGACCTTCCTCCTGTCCAATTCCGATGTCGTGCGCACCCTGGCCACGAGCATCAATCTGGGAGGGCAATACGCCGAAGAGGTCTGCCTGCGTGCCTCGGTGGACAAGGGAGCGAAGGCTTCGAAGCTGGACGAGGCGTCGGTGGAGCGGTTGTATGCCGGGCTTAGATCGATAATGGANNGGAGCGATTATATGGCGGGCTCGGATCGATATTGGACGAGCTTCCATCGGCACCAGCGACCGCTGTCTTAGAAGCGGAAAGCGCCATCGATGTCACGCCGCTCCCCTTGCACATCCATCAGGATCAGGGCAGCCAGCAGTTCCCTTCTTTCTCAACGGCATTGCAATTCTTCCTCGAGCATCGCAAAGTGGCGGAGAAGGTCGCCCTCGGGAATCCCGAGGTCCAGAAGTTGGAGAGGCAACTGCAGCAGCAGCGCGACACCGCCAAGAGGGGCGGGGAGGAGTCGGAGCGGCTCACTCATGCGGCCGAGGCGCTCTACACCGCCTACAGCGAATATAACAGCATGCTCAGCACCATCAGGAAGAACGCCGACAAGACGGATTGGGAGGAGCTGAGGCGGTTCGCTAGCACCGTACCGATGGTGGAATCCATCGACCCGCAGAAGAAAAAGGTCAGGGTGAGACTGGCCGACGTTGTGGCCGATCTTGATTACCTCAGATCGCTCGATGACAACGCCAACCTGCTCTATTCCAAGGCCAAGGAGGCGCGGGAGAAGCAGAATCGCTCGAAAGAGCTAGTTGTCGCCACAGAAAAGAGGATCGAGGACCTGAGGGCGAAGGACACGAAAGCTGCGATGGTCGAGAAGACCACCGTGAAGAAGACCAAGGAGTTCTGGTTCGAGGCCTACAAGTGGTTCATCACATCAGGGGGGCATCTCATCGTCGCTGGGAGGGACGTTAGGACCAATGACCAAGTGGTGAAGAAGCACCTCAAATTGCCCGACCGGTACGCACATGCGGACGTCCATGGTGCGCCCAGCGTCGTGATCAAGGACGGCTCGACCGCCAACGAACAGGAATTGCGGGAAGCATGCATCTTCGCCCTGGCCCATTCTAAGGCATGGAACGCCGGAGTGCAGGAGGGCAGCGCCTATTGGGTGTTGCCCGACCAAGTGTCGAAGACGCCGGAGGCGGGAGCGTTCGTTCCCAGAGGCGCTTTCATCATCCGGGGGAAACGCAATTACGAGCATCACATATCGTTGGAGTTGGCGATCGGGGAGATCGAGCACGAGAAGGCAAGGAAGATCATGTGCGCGCCACGAACGAGCATGGAGGCCCGTTCGAAGCGTTACCTGCTCCTCGCACCGGGCGATATGGCTAGGAGCAAGCTCTCGTCCAGCCTGGCCAAGGAGCTCGGTGTCCCAGAGGAGGAGGTATCGCGTATCCTACCTCCAGGGGACGTCAAGATCCTGGAGAGCCATGGTCTGGTCCTGGGCCAACCGATAAGTAAAGAATGAAGCGCCCGAGCCGGGATTCGAACCCGGGTCTAAAGATCCGCAATCTTTTAGGATATCCAAGCTACCCCACTCGGGCATAATCCCCAATGCTCACCGCTTTTTATAGTTAACCCATCTCGATAGAAGCTGCTCATCCAGCATGACAGATAGCTCACTAGCCGACCTTCTTCGCTCGAACATCGTATTTGAAGAAGACCTCTTGGGGCTGGAGCAGCATGTCCAGGAATCTCCCCTGGGCCAAATCGCCCAAGGTCGTCCAGGCCGGATCGCCATTATACCTTGTCACCTGGGTGCGATGTTGTGCCAAGGCCGCCCGTTTGATGTCCAGCTGCTTGCTGATGTCAACGGTGCAGTTGAATCTGCCGGGAAGGATCGCGCCAGGCAATCCTTGAGCGATCGCTTTTGTCATCCCCCACGGATGTCTCCAATAACCCTTGTCCATCGGGATCCATGGCCAGCGGTCCCAATACCAGATGGGATACTCCCAGACCGATATCGGACGCCCTATCTCATTGATAGCCTTCCTCACTATGCGGTTGGCCGCCGCATGATCTGACAATGGTTCATGACGATAGGTCACGAATGCCTCTTGCACTTCGATGCCCCTTAGGAACTCTTGTGTCAATGTGAGCCCCTTGACATCCTGCTCGGCCAATAGGCCGTCCTGAAGATCGAAGAAATGAACTCGCTTCTCCTCTACGCCCAGCACCCCGCAGGCTTTCAGGGCCTCCTCTCGTCTTATCTTGGCAAGATCATTTCCCGGCAGCAGGGAATGAGAACGAGAGCCGTCTGTGAAGAATACCACGTCCACCTTCGCCCCCAGGGCCAGCTTCCGGACGATGGTCCCTCCACACCCAAGCGTTTCGTCGTCTGGATGTGGCGCAAAAATGACCGCTGGACGTTTCAAATCATCAACGCACTTTGCCTTCATGATTACGCCTCGAGGTCGAGTTCTCGACCGAGCTCGCTCCGGCTGAAGCGTGAGATCGCCATGCTGACCAACTCGACATCACCTGGCAAAGTCTCTTCCTGCCATAACCTTCGGGATAGTTGGACGGCAGACGCATAAATGTATCCATGGTTGTTCCCACTTTCCACGTGACCGGGTGATGCTGGCCGCATTTTGACGAGGCAGTGATAAGTTCAAAGCGCTTCATACGCTTTGCACCTAAACGCTCATTCTTGCTTATTCCCAGGAACCATGTCCTCTCAATAAGAGGTGGTCATATCGAGCTTCCCTTTCTTCCTTGCCAGTCGGTCCGCGTAACTGAAGATTGCCAGGGAGATGATGAAAAAGATGGCACTTGAAACAAGAAGGAATAGGAAGATTTCCATCTCGGAGTATGTTTGGAGTCCCCCTATGTTCACCACTCCTGAGCCGCTTAGGACCGCGCGACGAACGATCTCTAGCCAGTAGGTAATCGGTATTCCCATTCCTATCGCCTGTCCCCACTGAGGCAGCACCGTAATGGGGAAGACAACGCCGCAAAAGAGGTAGAACATGCCAGCTATGCCCTCGTTGATTCCCATTCCGTGTTTGGCAGTCAAGAACGAAATGCCTGCCAGCGCGAGGCCGATCATGCAGATGCAAATCAGACCGACAACCATGGCCAAGGCCAGCAGCCCCCAGTTCACGGCTGCCAAATTGATCTCCAGCCCGAGGACAAGCACACCGAAGGCCAGCGTTATCAGGATGGCTATAGTGGTGATCACGATCTTGGGCACGGCGCGCCCCATCACGTACAGGTAAAACGAGATTGGGGCGATGTAAATCTGCTTGAGCGTCTGATAATGCTCCCTGTCCTCGTGGATGACCATCACAATACCGAAGAGCACCTGTGCCACGTACATGTAGAAGGCGTTGCCGATGAACATGAATGCGAAGATGTCCGGCCTGGTCAGGGAACTGGAGAAGATCACCAGGTACATCAGGACCAGAATCAAGGTGGCGGAGATCGGTTTGGCTATCGAATATGCCACGAAGAGCCATGGCTTGGTCCAATTGGACTCGATCTGCCAACCAAGCCAGGAAGCGTACTTCAGCGTGCGGAGCTGCTCCCTCACTGCCATCTGAGCGTCAGCCTCCCCTCTCGCTTTGCCAGATGCTCCATGTAACGCAACGAATAACGGGCCAGGAGCAGAAAGAGCGCCGCCAGGCCGACCATTAATATCAGTTCTAACTGCCACGTAAGGAAAGGAAATACGTTGGAACCGGCGAACATCAGCTGCCTCATTGCATCCAGCCCTAAGGTGATGGGGATGATGGAGCCCGTGGCGGCCACCCAGAACCCCAATTGCCTTACCGGGAAGTAGAATCCGGAGACTAGGTAGATCGGCTCCTGCATCAAGGTCGAGAAGTTCATGGCGCCCCGTCCCCAGACCATATAGAGAGAGGCGAACATCATGCCCATGCCATAGATGGCGATGAGCGTTACTAGGAAGACCGCGATGAGGGCCAACGGCTCCGTGACCTGGATCTGCACGTTGAAGATGAAGAAGCCCAAGATGAAGGTCGAGACCGCCCTGACCGTGGTGAAGAACATGCCTCCCACGGCCATGCCAGCGAGCACGGCCATGCGAGACATCGGCGCCAACATGTATAGCTGGAGGTTCCCGGTCTCCTTCTCCCAGTAGAATTGGGCGGCCATGGACCATAGGACGTTGATCCAGAAGGCGGTCATCGCCCCTCCCAAAACAACGAAGCCGGTGAAGACCTCCGGGGCGCCCATTGACCGATAATAGAAGATGAAGGCGGCAATGCCCAGCAAAGGAAGGAAGATATCGAAAAGGACCCAGCTTGGCTCCCTCCATGGACCGAGGATCCGCGGATAAGCCCGACCCATCATGGCCCGATAGTTCAGGAGCCAGTCGCTCATTCCAGACCCCTTCCCACCAATCCGATGAAAACGTCTTCCAGGGTGGGCTGGCTCTTTGCCAATGATAGGACCTTCCCATTCCTCGTGGTAATGAACGAGATGATGTCGGCAATGACCGACTCATCCTCCAGGACGAAGTTGATCTCCAATCGGTCGGGCTGCTCCTTCACATCGAGCCCCTTGACCCCAGGGAGATGGGCAACCCCGCTTACTTGCGGAAATGGCGTAGTAACCAGACTGAAGGTCGAGTTCCTGGAGATGCTTCGCTTGAGGTTAGTAGGGGTGTCGCACGCCAGAATCCTTCCTCGATCGATTATCGCTACCCGATCGCAGAGCTCGTCAGCCTCCAGCATGTAGTGGGTGGTCAGAAGCACCGTCTTCCCGACTTGGTCCTTGACCCATCTTCGGATGTAGTCGCGAATGATGAAAGAGGCGTTGACGTCCAGCCCAAGGGTCGGCTCATCCAGGAAGATGAGGTCCGGGTTGGTGACGAAACCTCGCACGACGTTCATCTTCTGCCTCTGTCCGGTCGAGATCGTTCTCAGGGTTGAGTTCTTCTTATCGGCCAGGCCGAACGAGGTCAGCATCTCGTCGATGCGTTGTTTCGCCACCTCGCTGGGGACGCCGTAGAACTGTGTGAACATCCACAGGTTCTCCTTAACGGTCAATATACCATAGCCGGACGTCTCCCCGCCTGAGACCATATTGATACGGCGACGGATGCTCTGCGAGTCCTTGACGACGTCATGGCCCAGGACCTTTACCGTTCCAGAGCTGGGAAGAAGGAGGGTTGAAAGGATCTTGATCAATGTGGTCTTGCCCGCACCGTTCGG
>PNBI01000131.1 GCA_003135935.1 Methanomassiliicoccaceae archaeon | reverse complement strand
ACGGCTTCTCAAAGACCTACGCCATGACGGGCTGGAGGATCGGATGGAGCGTCGCTCCGCTCCATATCACCAAGGAGATCAATAAACTGCAGAGCCAATCGGTCACCAACGTCACCTCGTTCGTCCAGATCGCGGGCGTCGAAGCGCTGAAGGGCCCGCAAGACTTCGTTCAAATGATGAGGGCTGAATTGAAAGAACGCCGTGACCTTGTATATGACCTGGTCTCGGAGATACCGAGCCTGCATAGTCCCAGGCCGAAAGGTGCCTTCTACATGTTCCCGTCCTACGACCAAAAGATATCGTCTGAGAAGATGGCCGAGTACCTCCTCAAGGAGGCTCATGTAGCGATAACACCTGGCTCAGCATTCGGTCCGGCGGGCGAAGGGCATTTCCGCATTTCTTATGCGGCTAGTAGGCAGGACCTCATCGAAGGCATGGGGCAAATGAAGGAAGCTCTGAAAAAGCTCTGATCACCCATCTGGGATGAGCATGTTGGGGATGCCATCTTCTATAGGATAATCGGTCTTGCACTTAGGGCAGGTAATGGTGCCTTCGATTACGTCGTCCCTCTCCTCCTTCTTGACTATGAGGTCTAGAGGGTGGTACTTGTCCTTCGGACAGGCAAGTATCTCCATAAGGCTCCGCTTCATGTTTATCGATGCTCTAACGCATCGGGCCGGGAATAATCCTTTCTCTCGATATTCATCGCTAGCCCATCCGGGGCTTCGCGTTAAATTCCAATGCGTTCTAGCATGCCGCAAGGCGAAACGGCAACTTTTTCTAGGTCCCTCTGGATGTTTCGTCCCGGTGAAGTCATGAAGACGATCGATTTCCGCAGCGATACGGTCACGTTGCCAACGGCCGAGATGCTTGAGGCGATCAAACAGGCGAAGCTCGGTGACGACGTGATGGAAGAAGACCCGACCGTCATAGCTTTGGAGACGATGGCTGCCAAGAGGTTCGGGAAGGAGAGCGCTTTGCTGGTCCCGAGCGGCACGATGGCGAACCTGGTGTCGGTGATGACGCATTGCAACCGTGGCGATGAGATGATCTGCGACGCCAATGCGCACGTCTATTATTACGAGGTCGGGGCGGTATCGGCAATAGCTGGCGTGATTCCGCGGTTGGTGGAAGGAAAGCGCGGGATATTCACCTTGGAGCAGCTGGAGTCCGCGTTCCGCGGGCAAGAGCTGCACTTCCCCAATACCTCTCTGTTGGAGATCGAGAACACCCACAATCGCGGAGGAGGCTCGGTCTGGCCATTGGCCGACATCAAGGCCGCCTGCGATTTCGCTCACGACAACGAGCTCAAGGTCCATATGGACGGGGCGAGAGTGTTCAACGCCTCGGTAGCCTCGGGCATTAATGTTAAGAAATACGCGGAGCAAGTGGACAGCCTGATGTTCTGCCTTTCCAAGGGATTGAGCTGCCCGGTAGGGTCGCTTATCGTTGGGGAACAAGAATTCATCGCCCGGGCCAGGAAGAACCGTAAGATGTTGGGAGGTGGCATGCGCCAAGCCGGAGTCATCGCCGCACCCGGAATCATTGCCCTGAACAAGATGGTCGATCGCCTTCAGGACGATCACGATAACGCCAAACTGATGGCAAAGGGACTGGCGAATGAGATCGGCCTAAAGCTCGACCCGGGCACGGTCCAGACGAACATCGTTGTGGCCGACGTCTCACCGATGACCGCGGAGGATTTCATAGCGTTCGCAACCAAGCAAGGCGTCCTGGCATTGAGCTTCGGCAAGTACGCGGTGCGCTTAGTCACCCATCGGGGCATAGAGAAGGAGCACATCGAACAGGCATTGGGTAGATTCTCGAAATTGAAACGATAGTCCTAAGCCCACCAGGATGATATGAGGGGAAAGCGATAAGGCATTGTTCGGGTCATTCTAAACTAACAATCCGAGGTAATACTGTTGAGATATGGAACTAGATCCGATTGGGCCTACGGTCCTCATAGCCAGGCGGTGTCGCTAGTTGGAAAAGGCAATCGGGTCCTTGATGTGGGATGCTCCAGCGGAGAATTGGCGAGCATGCTGAAGGTCAAAGATTGCACAGTCATCGGCATTGAATATGATAAGGAGGCGGCCGAGAAGGCAAGAGATCACTGCGAACAGGTGATCGTTGGGGATTTGGATCGGATCGATGAGTTCCCTTTCAAAAGGAACGAATTCGACCACATCCTATTCATGGATGTCTTGGAACATCTCCGGGATCCTGCGGCTCTGTTGAAGAAACTGAGGCCATTTCTGAAGGCTGAGGGGACGATCATCATTTCTATCCCCAACGTAGCTAATCTCTCGGTCCGTTCCGGTTTGCTCTTCGGCAGATGGAACTACACCGAGTATGGAATAATGGACCGGACTCATCTTCGATTCTTCACCAGGAAGACTGCGACGGCTTTGGTGACCGGAGCGGGATATTCGATAAGGATGCTCGGTGTCACCCCTGGCGTCCCCATCCTCTCCAAGGTCTATAGAAGGCCTTTCCTGATGATCAATTATGCACTGTCCAAGACATTCCAGACGCTGTTCGCGACTCAATTCATCATATCTGCAAATCGAGATGTCAATGAAGCAGGCGGCTAATTCTCCCGATTTGGCAAATGCTACGACATGGAGTTTGAAAGCCAACAAGGCTATATTGCGGCTAACGCTTCCCGTCTCCAGCGAAATCTGGATAGGGAGATTAATCGATGGTCCAAGAACCACGGGTTTCAATTATCTTACTTAATTGGAACACCTGGTCCGACACGATCGAGTGCCTCGAATCCTTGAACTTGATCTCTTACCCGGAATATGATATCGTAATCGTGGATAATGGGTCAAAAGATGATTCGATCACTAGAATCAGTCGTTATCTTGACAATTCCAGTTGGATCCTGAAAGGCGAGTCGGTCATGGCAGATATCCCCATGCGGTCCTTTGAGGCACAAATCGAGGAAGGGAGAGGTGGACCTGGCCCGAAGAACTCGGTCAGGCGTTGCCAGGTCTTGCTAGCTCCAATCAACCGAGGATTCACCGGCGGAAATAACATCGCCATGAGATACGCGATGGAGAAGCTTACCCCGGATTACGTCCTTCTCTTGAACAACGATACGGAGGTCGCAGCCGATTTTCTGAAAGAGCTCGTAAAAGCGATGGAGGAGCACCGGGACTGCGGGTTCGCTAGTCCGATGATACTTGATATGGCCGTCGACACGGCCGCAAGAAGAACGAACATCATTCAATATGCTGGTGCATCCCAAAGCCTGTACCTATTCATCCCAGTGCATCGGCGCCAATCCGAAATTGACGACGGCAAGGAAGTCCAACCATCGTTCACAGGGTATGCCCATGGCACCTGCATGCTGGTGCGAGCTCAGGTCATCCGGGACATTGGCATGCTCGACGAGGACTTCTTCTGCTACCGGGAAGAGAACGATTGGGGATTGCGGGGGAAGAGGAATGGCTGGAAGGCGTTGTTCGTTCCCACCTCCAAGGTTTGGCACAAAGGCGGTAAGTCATCTGGGCAAGTCAAAGGCATGGCGCTGTACTATATGGCGCGCAACAGCATTCTAATCGTCAAGAAGGACGCAAATCCGTTCGAAAAGGCGGTATTTGCCCTTTCATTTGCGGCCTTTTCATTTCCATACAGGGTCCTGAAGCTCATGTTGCTCAAGCGGGATATCGAATCGACCAAAGTTTTTGTGAAAGGTGTAAGGGATGGGTTGAAATGGAAGGGCGCCGCACAATAGTCCTTCTGCCTCCGATCGGCTCCTCTGATCATGATTGGATAGCCGATATCGCTAACAAGGCCACCATCGGAGCTGAGGAGGTAGTAATAGTCCCACTGGGTTTTCATTCGGAAGATGAGTTATCAGGATTCAATGCGACCGTCAGATATCCAGAGGAGTTCTTCGACCGAAGTAAGAGCGACTCGATGGATTCAATTGCACTCGAAGTTGCCAGATCCTGGTATAGTCCATTGGGCGAGAGTATAGTCTTCAATGGAGTGAACCTCGCACAGATGTGCGAGTACTCGTTCTATCTCGTTTTCGTTGATTGTCAGAGGAACATCGAAATCGCCAAACGATTGCTTGAGGAAGAACGGGCGGACCGACTGATACTCCCGCAAACTAGATTGACCACAGAGATTAGCGAGATATGCTATGAAAGCCTCCCCAACGCCCTCGAATTTATGGCCAGGGAGAACGGCATCGTGGTGGAACGAGCCAGAGCCTTAGTAATCGATGATCAAATCAAAGCTGAAGAGCCCAAATCATCCCAAGCCTGGAATAAGCCTCACACCTACCAGCGCTTCTTGGAAACAGCCGCTCCACTCCTTCGCAAGAATGCCATACTTTTCCAGAGCGTCTACGCTTACCAGCGTCTTTCAGCTGAGACCAAGAAGCGGGGCTTGCGACCTTTGCGGGTCATCCCTTACCGGAGGGCCAGTGCAAGAACGAAGGCATTCATGAGTGATTTCAGATCTAAAAGCGCGGGATATATAAATAAGGTCATGAGTGATAATAATGGCATCAAAGATGATTCGCGATTAGTATTCTCCATCACGCAGGAGAGAACGAGTGAATTCTTCTCGAAAACGATTCCGATGCTAGTCGAGTACATCGAATGGGCTGATTATTATTCAAGGAAGATGAGGCCGAGGGTCTTGGTTAATATGGAGGATGTCACGCCAATGAATCGCTGTGTCTCCCGCGTGTTCAGAAAGGGAGGCGCTCAGATTGTTGTACTGCAGCACGGGCTGGTTACGAAAGATATGGCCGGTTTCTATCTCATGCCAATAGAGGGTAATGTGCAAGCGCTTTGGGGCAGATACTTCTTGGATTGGCATGTCAAGCGGGGGAAGGATCCGAGCACTCTAATCGTTACAGGAAGCCCCAGTTATGAATATACAAAACCAAATGAAGAGGCACTGACAGCCGTCAAAGAGAAATTCGGCTTAATGGCCGGTCGGCCTATTCTTTTGATTGGGACTAGTCGTTATTCCGGAATAAGCGCTGCGTTCACGGTGGAAAAGGAACAGCGGTTCTTCGATGAGGTTTATCGGGGGCTGAGCCGAACGGATTCATACCAGATAGTAACCAAAATGCATCCTTCCTGTGGCAAGGCTTATTTCGAAATGGCGGAGCGGTCGGCTGCAAGAAACGGTGTGAAATCAATCCTGACCAAAGACAATTTGAGAGAACTCATGAACCTCGCCCATGTGGTTGTGATGCCGGCATCGACCATTGGTTATGAAGCTGTTCTTTTGAAAAAACCGTTGGTTTGCGTCGACTTCGAAGAGCTAGGGGATGAGAGCGTCTTCGTTAACGCCAACGTTGCTATCGGTGTTGAAAAGGCGACCGATCTGGTTCATGGGATCAAAGCGGCCATCGAGTTGACACAGACCGAGGAGTATGAGAAATCGAGGAGCCGCTTTATCGAATATCACCTGGATGGAAATGAAGCAAGCAAAAGGATAGCCCAACTGGTCGATGAGTGTCATCATATATCCAAGACTACCAAAGGAAAGGCTGGAAAGTGAACATATATCGAGTTGCTATTAACCTCGGGTCCTTCCCCGCAATCTTGAATACCCGCTTTAGGTGTGATAGGATTGTATGATGGCCTGCAATATTTATGG
>PNBI01000092.1 GCA_003135935.1 Methanomassiliicoccaceae archaeon | reverse complement strand
ATCACATCCGGCTCCGCATTGACCCGGTCGATCCTGCCGTAAGGAGGGAGGCCTTCCACCCTGCGGAACGTGATTCCACCTCGAGATAGCGCCGCCACGTCCCCGAGGCCGCTGCGGCTTTCGATCTCTGCTTCATGAGCTGCTCTCAGAGCTATCTTGAAAGGCATGTCCAGCGATTCCGACAGGGCGTGCGCGGCCGATAGCGCGCCCGCGGCGCTCATGCCGAAACCTTGACTCACCGGCAGGTCAAGATTCGTTCTCACCGTCACATCGAGCTTCCTCTCGCCCAGCACCTTCTCCACCGCCGACCTGCTGACCGGAGCCCGCTCCTCCTTCCCATTTAAGATAATCAGTATATCGCCGTTGCCTTCCTCGGTGTCGACCGTGCTCTCGGCCCCGAGGCTCAGGCAGAGTCCAGCGCCCCTTGAGCCGGAGCGCAGCGGCTCCTTGTGCTCGCAGATCTGGAAGAAGCCAGTTACATGACCAGGGCAGAATGCGGTTACCTTCATGTGACGGACCTCTACTCGATCTTCAGCGTTTCGTCCAATATGTCGTTCGCGACGCTCGCCTTGCTGCCGCAGGCTTTGGACCGGCGGCCGTTCTGGCGNNGCTTGGGCGCGCTTGACCAGTTCCGCTTCGCCTACTCCATGCTCGGCCTTGAACGCGATCAACTTGACTTTCTGCCTGCGGATCGCATCCAGCACTTTCGGCACTGCCTTCATACTAACAGTCAGTTCCTTCTTCCCCGAAGCGATCTTGCCTGGCTGAGGCTCAGGCGCATAGTCTGCCAGCGCAGCGGGCACAAGGACGATCTCATGGTCGATTTCTTTTGCCATCTCGATCAGGCTTGTGACCGTTGTGAACCTGCGCAACGGCAGGAATGTCGGTAAGGGAACGGAGCACCGTCCCATCCATAACTCCACGTCCGCTCCCCGTTGATATGCGGCGCGAGCCAGTTCCACCGCCGTCTCTCCCGTCCCGCGGTTGGTTATGACGCGCATCTCGTCGATCGGCTCTTCGGACGAGCCACCGATCACCAGGACCTTCTTCCCATGGAAATCATTCTTGCCGAGGCGGCGCTGCACGGCCATCACTATCTCGGCGTTATCGGCGATCTTGGCCTTCTTGCCCTCCACCTTGGGGTCGAGGAACTCGATTCCGGCTCTCTTCAGCTTTTCCACGTTCTGCTGGATGATGGGGTTGGTGAACATGGTGAGGTGCATCGCCGGGGCGACGATGATCGGGATTTTCGAGCCAAGGGCCGTTGTTGCCATGGTCGTCACCGGCGTATCATCGATGCCGCAGGCGATCTTGGAAATGGTATTTGCGGTGCAGGGGGCGATCAACAGCAGGTCAGCCTTGTCCGGCACGTCCCCGAAAAGCGAGACATGTTGCACCCGCCCGTCGATGACGTCGATCACCTCGTTGCCGGTGGCGAACTCCATCGCCCAAGGCGTGACTAGGTTCATGGCCTCCTCGCTCATGACCGCCTGGACGTTCGCTCCATGACGGATCAGCTCTCGAGCCAGCTCGAAGCACTCCACGGCAGCGATGCTGCCCGTGATGCCGAGAACGATCCGCTTGCCAGAGAGGCTCTTGCTCTTACTGCCCCTCAGGCTCTCCGATGGATGCATGGCTCCCCATTCTTTAAAATCGACTTAAAGCTTCGCTCTGATGGCCGCCAGAGCAATCCTGATGACCTGCTCGAGTGGTCTGGAAGCATCGACTGTGAAGAAGTTCGAGTCTTCCATGCACAGAAGGCGGTAGATCAGGTCCACCTCCTTCAGGTAATCTAGATTCTCGAACTTGCTCATCCCCGAACGCTGCTTGAGCCGCTCCAGCGCCATGTCGACGCGGATGGAGAAAAGCAACGTCAGGTCCGGTTGTACGATTATTGGCTCATTTATCGCCTTGAGCCATTCGATGGCGTTTTTCGCTCCCATCGATTCTTTAAGTGCCGCCCCTTGATAGGCAACGGTCGATGCGAAATAGCGATCGCAAAGGACGATCTTGCCCTCCCTGAGCCATTGTGCGATCCTCAGACTGTGCTCCGACCGATCGGCCACGAAAAGCAGCGCTTCGGCTGAGCCACTTAACTCTTCCTTGTTCGCTCGTCGAACGCAATCTCCCAGCCACGTCTCTGTTGGCTCGGCAGTGAGCATGACCCTTCCTGGCATCTCGTTGGCCAAGACCTCGAAAATCCTCTTTGCCGCCGAGCTCTTGCCGCTGCCGTCGATGCCTTCGAAGACTACGAACAGGCCTCTCTTCGTAGCTGCCGCAGCAACGCTCTCGTCGCTAGCCAACGATTCCTTCTCCACCTGAGCCATGGCGCTCATACCGTCAGCTATGGCGCGAAGGGACAAAATAACCTCGCTTCACTTGGAAGAGCAGAAGTATGTCATAATCTGCCATGGGAATGTCTGTCTGGCAAAACCGCATATACCAATTTTGGGATTCCCCGACGAAGGGGTTCAAAATGGCCGTGGTCAAGACTCTCATCCTAACTGGTAAGCAAGTAGAGAAGTTGCTGGACATGAAGGACGTCATCGATGCGGTGGAGACCGCCTTCCACTACAGGGGATTGGGAAAGGTGCAGATGCCCCCCAAGGTCTACATGGACTATCCCGAAGGTGACCTCCGGACCATGCCTTCCTATATCGAGGATATGAACATCTCGGCCGTCAAGATCGTGAACGTGCATGCCAACAACTTCAAGGAGCACGGCATGAGGACGGTAATGGCGACGTTGCTCTTGGTCGACCCGAGCACCGGGGCGCCGTTGGCATTCATGGACGCGACCATTCTCACCGCACTGCGCACCGGGGCGGCGAGCGCCGTGGCGTCGAAGTACCTGGCGAACAAGAAGCCGAAGGTGCTGGGGATCGTTGGCGCAGGCAACCAGGCGAAGACTCAGATCGTAGCGCTAATGACCCAATACGGCGCTTTCGAGGCGGTGCGGGTCTGCGACACCTTGCCAGAGCGCGCCTGGGAACTGGCCCGGGACTTCGGCAGGAAATACAAGGACAAGCTTGGCCCGATCGAGGCGACGCCATCCCCCAAGGAATGCGTGGTCGGTTCTGACATTGTCGTTACTGCCACCCCCTCCAGGAAACCGATCGTCATGGACCAGTGGGTTGGGAACGGGACCCACATAAACTGCATCGGGGCGGACGCGCCGGGCAAGCAGGAACTGGACCCAATGATCCTGAGGCGAGCGCGTGTGGTGATCGACGATTGGGAGCAGGCTTCCCACTCGGGAGAGATCAACGTCCCATTGCATGCTGGCATCTTCTCAAGGAAGGACGTCTATGCGGAGATCGGACAGGTCGTGGCCGGTTTGAAGACCGTAAGGGACTCGATGGATCAGGTGACCGTATTCTGCTCCACCGGCCTGGCGATCCAGGATTGTGTCACTGCGAAGCTGGTCTATGACGCGGCGCTGAAGCAGAAGGTCGGCAAGTTCATGCAGATAATCCCCTGAGCCGAGTAGGATCGAAGGGTGCCGCTAGGCTTTCGGGCCAGCCCCTCTTCTCTTGAACGCCCGATAGCTCAGGATCGCTTCCTTGGCAGCATAGACCTCGTCGACCTTCTTGACAGCGGTGTTATGCGGCGCAGAACGGACCAACTCCGGGTCCTCCGAGGCGATGCGCTTCATGACTGCCGCGAACTCGTCCAGCGTCTCCTTCGTCTCCGTCTCCGTCGGCTCGATCATGAGCGCCTCCTCCACCAAGCTTGGGAAGTACACCGTAGGGGCATGATAGCCGTAGTCCAGGAGGCGCTTGGCCACGTCGAACGCCCTGATCCCCCTTTGATCCTTCAACGGCTTCGCGCTCACTACGAACTCGTGCTTCCTCAGCTCCCGGAACGGTAACGGGTAGACGTCCATCAGCTGCTTCTTGAGGTAGTTCGAGTTCAGGACCGCCCGGTCCGAGGCTGCCTTCAGCCCGTTCCCTCCCATCCTCATGATATAGGCGTAGGCGCGGACCAGGACTGCGAAGTTGCCATAGAACGAACGGACTTTGCCGATGCTCTCCGGGCGATCGTAGTCCAATTTGTACTTGGAATCTTTGATCACGATCCTCGGCACCGGCAGGAATGGCTCGATCCGTTCCTTGACGCCGACCGGTCCAGCCCCCGGCCCTCCGCCGCCATGCGGGGTAGCGAAGGTCTTGTGTAGATTGAAATGAACGATGTCGAAATCCATCTTCCCTGGCGTGGTCCGCCCCATGACGGCGTTCAGGTTCGCTCCGTCATAGTAGAGCAATGCGCCCGCGGCATGCACGATCTTCGCTATTTGCTGGATATCCTCCTCGAAGATGCCAAGGGTGTTAGGATTGGTGATCATGAACGCCGCGGTCCGCTCGGACATGGCGGACTTCAATGCCTCCAGGTCGACCCTGCCATCCATGGAGGAAGGGATCTCTACCACCCGGTAGCCTGCCATCGCCGCGCTCGCCGGGTTGGTGCCGTGCGCCGAATCAGGGATGACCACTTCGTCCCGGTCCTCGCCTCGATCTACGTGATACGCCTTGGTCAGGAGCATGCCGGTGAACTCGCCGTGTGCTCCGGCGGCTGGCTGCAACGTCACAGCATCCATGCCGGATATCTCGCAGAGCGCCAATTCCAACTCGTGCATGATCTGCAGCGCGCCTTGCACCGTCTCCTCCGCTTGGTAGGGGTGGATGCAGTTGACGCTCGGCAATGATGTCAAGTAGTCAGCGTACTTCGGGTTGAACTTCATGGTGCACGAGCCGAGCGGATACAGGCCATTGTCCACGCCGAAGTTCATCTGGCTCAGGTTCACGTAATGCTTCACCACCTCCCTTTCCGGCAGCGAGGGAAGGTCAAGCTCGGTCCGGCGCATGCCGCTCGGTACAACGGCGTCTTGATCGGTGAGCTCGTTGAGGAAGGGTAAGTCGAAGTCGGAACGCCCATCGCGCTCCATGATGAGGCGGCGGTCGTGCTTGGCCTGCTGGTACATCAGGACACCTCCTTCAGCGCCTTGAGCAGGGCATCGTGGTCCGCGTTGGAATGCATCTCTGTCGTTGCCAGAAGCATATGATGGTCCAATCGGGGGATGTGAGAGGCGAGCGGCACGCCGCCGATAATGCCGTGCTTGAGCAGCAATCGGTTAAGCTTCTCGGGGCGCGTCGGCGTCCTCACCACGAACTCGTTGAAATGGCTCCCCTCGAAAGCGGGAGAGTCGAAGCCCTCGATCTCACCGATGCTGTCCATGAGCTTCCTCGCCCGGGCGATGTTGACCTTCGCCAGGCCTTCTAGGCCTTCCTTTCCTAGTATGCTGAGGTAGACGCTTGCCGCGACCGCCATCAAAGCCTCGTTGGTGCATATGTTGGACGTAGCCTTGGAGCGCCTGATGTGCTGCTCGCGCGTTTGCAGCGTCATGCAGAAAGCCCTCTCCCCCTCGGAGTCGTGGGTCATGCCGATCACCCGGCCGGGCATCTTGCGGACGTGCTCCTGCCGGCAGGCGAAGATGCCGAGCAGCGGGCCTCCGAAGTTCATATCGATGCCGAGCGATTGGCCTTCGCCGATCACTATATCTGCGCCGTAGTCTCCTGGCGACTTCAATACGCCCAGCGAGATCGGGTCCACCCCGACGACCAACGCCGCCTCAGGGAACTCCTGTTTCAGGAAGGGTGCTTGGCTGTCGATGACCCCGAAAAGGTTCGGCACCTCCACGTAGATTCCGCTGGTGTCTTTATCCACCTTGGAGCGAAGGTCCTCGAGGTCCAGCTCACCAGTGATCGGGTCATAGCCATACTCGACGATCTCCATCTTGAGCCCTAGAACGTAGTTGCTCAACACGCTCTTCTTCTCCCAGCTCATCGCCTCTGGGACGAGCAAGCGCCTCTTCTCATTGAGGCGGAAGCACATGGTCGCCGCCTCACCGAGGGCGGTCGAAGCGTCGTAAGCGGAGGAGTTGACGGCGTCGAGGCCGGTGAGCTCAGCGATGTAGCTTTGATATTCGAAAAGCGCCTGAAGCATTCCTTGGCTGATCTCTGGCTGATAAGGTGTGTAAGAGGTAAGGAACTCCGAGCGGCCGACGATGGTGCGCACCGCCGCCGGTATGAAATGATGGGCGATACCCGCTCCAAGGAAGCAGGGATGATCATCCGCGGTCAGATTCTTCGCCAAGATCGCTTTGAGGTCGCGGACCACTTCAAGCTCTGATCGTCCGGGAGGGAGATGCAGGCCATCGATACGCACTGCCTCAGGCACGTCAACGAAAAGCTCATCCAGGCTTGAAAGGCCCAAGGCCGCCAACATCTCCTTCTCTTGGCTCATCACGACCCCGCCTCGTTACGGCACTGTTGTGATTAAAGGCTTTCCGCGCGGCGTGTGCCTGGGTGTCATGCGATTGGAGTCGATTATCGCTCTCGGTCGGCCATTTTCTTGAGCTGATTGAATTTCGCAATGACAATGGGATTCTGAGAAAGCCCAACCAGGCGCGAATAGAATGCCGGAAGTGATTCGATGTCCTTGATGTCCTTCTTCACCAGGATGACCAGTCGCAATCGGATATTGTCGTCGAAGCGGATTCCGTTCGCGTTGAGCGAGGACCGGAGCATTCGGGCCAGCTGCCCTCCCTTGCGGTCCCAATCAGTTAGGATCACTGCCTGCTTGTTCTCCAGGGCCAACTTCTCCGCGGTCGAGAAAATTGAGTTCGGCCCTTGTACCTGCCAGACCTCTCCGCCGACTCCAAGGACGGTCAAGGCCGCTCTGTCCTTGAGCCCCTCGACCAGGATGACCTGATTGGTCGGGCGGTCGCGTAACTCCTCTAGCAGCCAGGTGAGCTCCTCCAGCTCCTCGCGCGGGTCCCTCAAGAAAGACCTCCCAACCTCTCGGCGACCTCATCCACGCTGATCTGGACCAATGCCGTCTTCATCCGTGCCGTATGCCCACGGATCACTTTCGCCTCGCTGCCTAGCCTATCTGTCAAAAGCTTCTCCAGCTCGGCATTTGCCTCCCCTTTCTCCGGAGGCGATCGCAGCTTCACCGTCAACCGCTTCCTCCATCGGTCCAGCCCGACGATCTCGGACCGGTCGGAATTCGGGGAGACCAGGAGGTCGATCTCTGTGCCTTCCTTGCTACGATGGAGCGCTATCGTTATGTCCACGCCAGGAAATGATGGCATGGTTTACTAAAGCCTTTGCCATCCAGCTTCCTTTGGCGGCAATTGGGCCTTACTGAATCGGATAGCATCAAATATTCTCAGCGGAATGTGTAGTCCGATGCCTAACCCGCTAAAGCCCCTCGACTACCAGGAGGTGATGGATATCTGGCGTAAGGAGAAGGACCTGAAGAGCCTTGCCGAGCTGAGGAGGGATTTCTTCCCGGAGGTCAAGATATTCGTCAGCCGATTGAAAGAGGAGGCGCAGGCGGAGGCGGCGAAAGACCCCTACTCAACCAAGACCCGCTCTCTGAACGTGCAGGTGGCCAACGTCAATGAGAAGGTCACCCAGGTCTTCGAGATACGCATGGAAAAGATCCTTCGCATGGCAATCAGGGGGGCATCCGGAGGCAAGGTGGAGAATTCGCGCATGGTCGAAGAGGAGAAGGCCTACTTCGAGCACGTTTTTACTTTGACCAAAGAGATAAGAGCGCGAGAGATCGACCCCATCAAGGGGCAGAAGGAAATGGAATTCCAGACGCTGAAAGTGCCTGAAGGGGGAGAAGGCGACCAAAGCGTTCAGGGCGCCATATCGACGAAGGCTGAAGTCATTTTGAGCTCACTTCCAACGGATTCGAACAACAAGCCCGTTTTGGTTGAGCCTCCGAAACCGACGGCAACAGTTCCACCCGCTAAAGCAACGTCGCCATCATCGATGGCATCGCTGGAGCCTTCACCGCAAATGCAAGAGGCAATCGAGACGAAGCAAGAGGCAAAGGACCTCTTGGTCCTGCGCATATTGGAGGATATCCCCTCATTTGCCGGGCCGTTCGGCAATTATCGGCTGAGGCGTGAGGATGTCGCTACCTTGCCCGCGGGCATAGCTAGGGCGTTGATCAAACGTGGCAAGGCGATCGAGATAGCGGTCGCGAGGACCTGAGACCACAGAAATGATTTGGCATCCAGATGGTGGATTTTTTCTCCTTCATTCGAGCCATCGGTTCGATATCTTTATTAGTACCAACCTTATTTGCCCGAAACACGGGCCCGTAGCTCAGCTAGGTGGAGCAATCGGCTCTTAACCGATGGGTCGTGGGTTCGAATCCCACCGGGCCCGCCATCGGACTATCCAGGTATATTATTTTGGTTTCAATTAAAAATATATTACATCGAGGGTCTAAACCCCTTCCTTTTCTTCTCACCACTACATGGATGATTAGTCAACTTCTCGGAAGATCACCAAAAAAACTATGATACGGACAGACATACGTCGTAGCACGATTCACAAATTCGTGTGACCGGGTGTATCATATCTTTCTTCGAAATAACCTATAATGAAAAGTACCGCTTCGCCACCCTGCATAACTTTGGCTGCACTTTCCGTTGTGGCATATGCAGCTACAAGCTCCGTAGCGGAGCGGACGGCGCGCCCGGTCAATCATATCCGCGGCCGCAGAAATTCTTGACCAAGTCGGAAATGAAGCGAGCCCTTCGATCAGTGGAGGTCGACAAGGTCTACTTCATGGGCGGTGAGCCGACAATCTCTAAAGAACTCCCCGAAATGTTGGACTTCGCAAAGAACGTTCTTGGTGCCGAGACCTTCCTGGGGCATACCAATGGGAGCCGACTGCCATTGCCGAATCTTGATGGGGCCAATGTCGGTATCAAAGCCTGGGACGAACAGGTCCATCAAGAATACACAGGAAGGCCAAAGAGCCTGATCTTCAACAACTTCGCGGCCGGAGTTCGCGCAGGACTGGAGATGAAGGCCAACATTGTGTTCGTCCCAGGACTGGTCGACATAGACCAGATCGAGGCCGTCGCAGCCTGGCTAGCGGAATTGGGTCAAGAAATCCCCCTTCACATCATGGGCTACATACCCGTGCCAGGTCAGCGATACGAACGCCCGACAGACGAGCAGATACAAAAAGCAAAGGAGGCCTGTCAGAAGCATCTTCGAAATGTAAACTCATCACATCTGACCGTTCAGGAAGCGCTGGACCTGACAACTCGCGATGATCGTTTTGCCGTAAGGAAGATCACGTAGGAAGTCGGGTCAGGAGCTTGGAAGCGGTGAGATTCTGGCCTGAGAGATATTGACAGCGATGAAGCCAAAATCATTGTTCCGTATCGCTCCGCCTTTGAAGGACAGAGAGCATGATGAGAAGCTTGATTTGCCAGGAAATCTTAGAGGGTCTGGAGGGCTAGGGACGAGTTTCGTGAAGCTACTGGAGGACGGTCTTTCGAAAGAAGGCCTACGGGACGCATTGCGGAAAGCTCGCTTGCCTGCAAGTGGGACCAAGAGGGAATTGGCGAAGAAGCTTGTAAAGGAAGTTGAGTTCCCTGCCGACGTTCTGTCATATCTGAATGTCCCTGCGCTCAGATCGATATGTCAATTCCTCGGCCTCAACCAGAAAGGCACGAAGTCGGAGTTGATTTCCGCAATCGAAAGCTCGTCCTCTGAGGGCGCCCATCCCACAAGAATAATCCGGCTGACAGACGCAAACTTCAGTGACGCAATAATGACAAACGAAAAACTAGTGGCAGAGGTCTTCACGCCGTGGTGTTCATTCTGCCAGGAAATGGCACCAGCGATGAGAAGGATGGCTGAGATATATGGCCAAAGGATCCGATTCGCCAAGGTCAATGGTGATTTCTGCAGAGCCACTGTCGACAAGATGGGGGTCAAAGGCTACCCGACTTTTCTTCTATTCAGGGCGGGAAGCGAGGTCTTTCGGAACAATGACAACATAGAACCCGAGGAACTGGAATCGACGATCAGGCGCCTTCTTGAGCCATAGCCTTCTTGGTCTTACTATCGTATTCCTAGATGGAACAGCAGAACTTCGCACCAAAAGGTTTGCAGATGCAGTGAATTTCGGGTCAGTTGGGGCGGCTCCTGATCCTGTCCAAAATGGTAATCATAATCAACATAAGAGCCTCATTGCCCAGGGGAAAAATAGGAGGAGACATCGTGAAACGGAATTTGATGATTGGTCTAGCTGTGGTCATCATAGTCATAATCGTTGTGGTAGCTGGCATCCTGGCATTCGGGACCGGCAACAAAGGCGATAATAACGGTGGATTGAAAATGCCCCAAGTTGCAACTTGGAGTGGTCAATACCAAATTGGCGAATTCGTGGAATATTATGCGAACCAGTCCGTCTCTGTATCGGGCGGATATGTCTTGGGGCATAGCATTCTTAACGAGACTGCCACAGAGATCACGCAGGGGCTCGTAACAGTGCATGGCTACCAGAACTTCTCGGATTATCCAAGTAATAATGTCAATGGTAGCTGGAATTACCCAACCAACGCCTCTTTCGCCTTCAATAAGGGCGACAATTACAATTATCACCCGGCGGACATCGCGTTGTTCAAGTACGATGGCAACGAAACGCTCATGACGAAATGGGGTTCAATCGTTTGCCAGCATTTCGAGTTGATCGATACTAGTGGGAGTACGAACGATTGCTGGGCGCATAACGGCATTATTGTAAGGAACGTGGTCACGATGGAAGGTTACTATATGGAATATGTGCTCAAGAATACTAACCTGACGGAGATTAACGGACCCTAGCGCTCTCCTTCCCCTTTCTCTTTTTTCTTCGAAGGCGGATCATGTTAGCCATGAGCCCGTTCAAACAGGGGAAACTACTGACAAGCATACGTGATGTGTTCATTCCTAGACACATGTCTAATGTTCCATCATCTGATGTGTTGCAACAGTACTTTTAAGATTAGAACCGGCATTGACTGTGCCCGTTGAGGGCCAAGCCATCGGTAGAGCCGCGTCCATATAATCAGCAAGAATGGCGCGATATCGGCAGATTGCGGTAGGTGGGGGAGTGCTTCGGATGAACGGGTGCAAAATCAGGTTAGGGACTGGTTGCTGGAGAAGGACTCCAGGGGTCAAGGAGAAGGTGCTGTTATGAACGCTAGTTCTGACCCACTCAACCAGTCTGCGTCCGCCTCTCCTGTCAAACCGTCCATCAATTCCCCCTCTGTTCCGCAAGTGGCATTGGACCCGTGGAAGACGCAATTCGGCACCGAAGCTCTCTTCCCCTTGGCGAACGAAGGCAAGGGCGGAGAATTGGCGCGGGCGATCGAAGACCTGAAGATCCCTGATCTCAGGGTGATATCAGCCGAGGGCTGGCGCGCTCTTTATTCCCGAGATCAGGCAGACGTGCCAGACCTGCTTCGCAACGTGCTATTCAGAAGTATGCCGGGCGTTGTGGTCCAACCCTTTTCGGTGGACGCCGTCAGCAAAGTATTGCTCTTCGCAACTTCAAGAAGACTTCCGATCGTTGTCAGGGGCGCAGGCTCCTCGTCATTCGGTGGATCGATGCCAGTGAAAGGTGGCATCGTAATGGACATGAACGCCATGGATCGGGTGCTCGATTTCGATGCAACCAAAGGCATGGTCAAGGTCCAGGCCGGCATGAGATGGTCTGATCTTGACTGGTTCCTCGAGAAGTACGGCCTTATGGCACAGTCATCCCCCTCAAGCAGGTTCTCGACGGTGGGCGGATGGGTCGCCACTGGTGGCATTGGGATCGGCAGCGTATCCGGAGGGCACCTGAGCCGCTGGGTCAGCGAGCTGGAAGTAATCACTTCCGATGGCCAGGTCCGAGTTCTCCGTCCCTCCGACAAGCCGTTCAAATCGCTCTTCGGCAGCGAAGGGCGTCTCGCGGTCATCGTCTCTGTGACTCTTATAGCGCGTCCGAAGCCGAAGGCGCCATTTCCCGCTCTGGTGTTCTTTGATGACCAGGCCAAGGCGCTCAGATACGCGTCCTTCCTGGCACAAGCGAAGACCCCTCCACTTGACCTTACGTATTACAGCCCCGGGAAGTTCGAGGCTTTCAACCGCATCCTGGGCCGCTCGCACTTCCCAGCCAAGCACGGTGTGATGTGGTGCTACGAGAACAAGGATGCCGTCCCCTCTTGCACCGCCGTTCCATCGGGAGCGAGGCGCGCCGACACCTATCTCGCCAGTCTGATCTGGAACGAGCGCTTCTTCCCAATGAAGTTCCGCAAGCTCGGGCCAGGGCTGATGGGTTCCGAAGTAATGGTGCCGAAGGAGCATCTTCCTGAGGTCGTATCTCAGGCCGACAAAGTGAGCCGACAGCACGGTCTCTCGCCATTGATGGAGGTGCACTTCATGCCCGGAGGGGATGGACTGCTACTTACCTACTATACCACAGACCAAGCGAAGCTGATGCGCTATACCATGGATTCGTTCCGGGGGCTGCTCATCAGCAGTGCTCTGATGGAAGTCGGAGCAAAGCCCTATTCGCTCGGCGTCTGGAACAACATGTTCTCCGATCAGGCGAAGGAGGGCGATCTGGCCGACGCAAAGGCCGAGCTCGATCCCGCTGACATCATGAACCGGGGGAAATACCCGCGCCTCAAAGGCCGCCTGGGTGGATTGCCTGCCGCCATGTTCTCGCCCGGGGTCATGGGCAGCGCGCTCCGGTTGGTGAACCGGGCTGGGCCGATTTCCGCTCCAGCGATAAAGATGATCTCCTCGGCGAAAGCGTTCGATCGGGTCGGCGACGACATGCTCCTCAGGACCGCGGACGAATGCTCCATGTGCGGCGCCTGCGTCGGCGTGTGCCCAGCGTACCTTTTGACCAAGGATGAGCGAGTCACCGCCCGAGGAAAGCTCCTTGCCGCTCGCCAATTCACGCTCGGCGACGATATCTCCAAGGAGCATGCACATCGCATCTTTCTCTGCATGCGCTGCAAGGCCTGCGAGCAAGTGTGCCAATCAAAACTCCATCTGATCGACGCGTACGACGAGATGGAGAAGCGTCTGGAGAAGAAGCATGGCAAGGACGAAGAGGAGATCAAGCGCTTCGTGACGCTGGCCGAGCAATCGCCGGCCTATGATGCATTGGTCGAGCGCGGCTTGGTGCTCGGCGCCTCCGCCAAGGCCGTCCAAGGGGGCAAGTGAGATGTACGAGCGCTACCACGTCCCGAAGAACGAGATGCCGCCAATGGGTGAGCCGTTCTCCAAATCATCTGTTATCAGGGATGCCCGCTGCATGAACTGTGGCCGCTGCAAGGATGCTTGCATCTTCAGCGTGCACGAACGGTCCGCCGCGGACCCGAGGGTCATGGCCGATCCGAAGAGCTACCTCTGCAAGAACTGCCTGCGCTGCGTCGAGGACTGCCCGCAGCGCGCACTTTCGGTCGAGCTCTCGAGATCGTACCTGGAATTGGGAGGCGGGTTATGGACGCCTCAGCGTGTCGTCACCATCTGGAACGAGGCATGGACCGGCAAGGTCCCGGTCTTCGGCGCCGGCTACCGCGGAAAGTTCTCCGGCACTGGATACGATTCCATGTGGACCGACATGTCCGAGATCGTCCGGCCCACCAGAGATGGTATCCATGGCAGAGAGTTCATATCCACCAGCGTCGACCTTGGCAAGAGGGTCGACTACCTCGAGTTCGATGCCTCTGGCAGGTTGATCACGAAGATGCCAAGCTTCGTGGAGATACCGATCCCCATGATACTGGACCTAACGCGCCTGGACCTTACCGCGCAAGCGAAGACGGGGCTGATGCAGGCTGCGAAGGCGCTCGGTACGATGTTCATAGCGCCGGCGGAAGGCTATCTGCCGAATGGCAGGAACGGCTCGATGGTGCCGTTGTTCTCCGCCGGAAACACCGCATCAAGATATGACCTCTCGAATCCGAAGATGGTCGAGATGGAGTACTCGCCCGATTGGGCCTCGGACCTGAAGGCGCTCAAGGAGCGTTTCGGTGGCATACCCGTCGCGGTGAGGATACAAGCGAAGAGCGGCATCGAGAGGCTGGCGGTCGAATTGGCATCGTCCGAGGCGGACGTGATCCATATCCTTTACGATGAGCAGAGCCAAGAGTCCGACGGCAGGCTGGCCAAGGATTCGCTGATGGCGGTGAACCGTGCGCTGGCGAACGTATCCCTCAGAGAGAGGGTGAGCATCATCGCCGGGGGAGGATTGGCAGCGGCGGAGCATGTGCCAAAGAGCCTGCTCTGCGGCGCCGACGCCGTTACGATGGAGCGGGCGCTGAAGGTAGCGCTGGGCTGCCACGCGTGCGCTGTTTGCGACAAGGACCGTTGCACGGTGGACCAGAACGGCATCACTTCCGATTGGTCGAAGTGGAGAGCGGTCAACCTGGTCGGCGCCTGGCGCGACCAGCTCCTAGAGATCATGGGCGCAATGGGCGTTCGAGAGGTACGTCGGCTCAGGGGCGAGATCGGACGGGCGATCTTCTACGAGGAGATAGAGAAGGACGCGTTCGCCAACATCAAGGGAGGCGTTTAGAATGGCCACCAGTTTCTTCGAATCGACTCCAGAGGAGGACTTCAGCCAGGTGCCGCCGCAACTGCTCAAGCGGATGAGCCGCTATCGCGTGGCGAGAGCGGACACCTGCATCAATTGCGGGTTGTGCGCATCCCTCTGCCCGTACGGCGTTCATAGGCGCATCGAGGGGCACGTGAGCATCATGCCCCCAGCGGAGCCGAAATGCATTGGTCCGAGCTGCGCCTCGAATTCCTATTACTGCGTCAAGAACTGCCCTACCGGGTCCCTATCAGTCGGCGCGAACCCGGTGTTCGATAGCATGGGCGATCCCCGCTGGACCGCGGAGATGATACTTGGTACATGGAAGATGGCGGAGAGCGGCGAGCCGCTCCCGTTGGACCATCCAGCGAACGTAGGTGCCTCTGGAGGAGGGTTCGACCGGATGTCGTTCGCCTTGCCTCCGATGAAGGGCAAGTTCGATCCTCTGTTGATATCCACCGCCATCGACCTGAACCACCGGAAGGAGGGAACGAAGATCCGCATCCCCATTCCCGTGTACGGAGGGGGGATGTCCTACGGCTCGATCAGCCAGAGGACCATGCTCGCGCGGGCGATGGCCGCGAAGGAGCTGGGGACGTTCACCTGCACAGGCGAGGGCGGCTATCCCGAGCTGCTGATACCGTTCAAGGACAACGTCATCACCCAGATCGCGACCGGTCTGTTCGGGGTGAGAGAGGAGACGATCAAGCGCGCCCGGATCATCGAATTCAAATACGCCCAGGGCGCCAAGCCAGGCCTGGGAGGGCACCTGCTCCACGAGAAGAACACGCCCGATGTGGCCAGGATGAGGGAGGCTGTCCCGTTCACCAATCTCTTCTCGCCGTTCCCGTTCCATTCCGTTTATTCGGTCGAGGACCACAAGAAGCATCTGGACTGGATCTCTTCCGTCAACCCGAGCGCACTGCTCTCGGTGAAGGTCTCCACGCCAAACGACGTGGAGATGGTGGCGGTCGGCTCTTACTTCGCTGGAGCGAACATCGTTCACTTGGACGGCGGTTATGGCGGCACCGGGGCAGCGCCTGAGATCGCCAAGAAGAACATCGCCATGCCGATCGAGTATGCCATCCCCAAGGTGCATCGCTTCCTGGAGAAGGAAGGCATACGGGAGGAGGTCACGCTCATTGCGAGCGGCGGCATCCGCACCGCCATGGACGTCGCCAAGGCCATCGCGCTGGGCGCGGACGGGGTGGTCATCGGCACAGCTGAGCTCGTCGCCCTGGGATGCGTGCGCTGCGCCAACTGCGAGAGCGGGCGCGGCTGTCCTCGCGGCATCGCCACCACCGACAAAGAGCTGGAGCAGTTGAACCAGATACCTATCCTGGCTCGCAGATTGACCAATCTCTATCGCGCCTGGCAGCTGCAATGGTGCGAGCTGCTCTTCCGGTACGAGATGAACGACATCAGACAGCTCAGGGGGCGGATGGACCTGCTCCGATACGAGGGTACCTTAGGGAGGATGCTACCATGAGCAACGCCAAGGCGCTATTGGCTTCGAGAAGGAAGCTGCAGGAATTGCCGTTCAAGTATATCCCGCAAGAGGCGGAGGGTGGATGCGGCGTCGTCGGCTTGGTTGCGTCGCGCCCGATCCGAGGGTCCCATATCTTGTCGCCTTTGCAACAGATGCACAACCGCGGCAATGGCAAGGGCGGGGGCATCTCTGCCGTCGGCCTAGTGCCGGAGCAGCTGGGAGTGGACCGGAAGACCCTAGAGCAGGATTACTTGGTGCAGGTCGCCTACCTCAAGGAAGAGGTCAAGGAGGAGCTGGAGAAGGAGTTCATCTTCTCCACATATGACGTGCAGGCCTCGAGCCGAGTGGCTAACAGCAACGATCCGGCCTTGCTGGCAAGACTGGAGGTCACGCCTCCGGTGGTGCATCGCTATTTCTGCCGGGCCAAGAAGGACGTGCTCGACCGCTTCATCCTGGATAACGCGCTCAATGACGTTGACCGAAGGCACGCGGAGGACGAGCTGGTGTATCAGACCAGCTTCAAGATAAACAAGAAATACTACGCTGGCGCCACCATGTCGGCCTTCGTCATGTCCCACGGCCGGAACATGCTCATCATGAAGATCGTCGGCTATGCGGAGGACGTCATCCACTACTATAAATTGGAGGATTTCCAGGCGCATATGTGGATCGGGCATCAGAGATACCCGACCAAGGGGCGGGTGTGGCACCCTGGCGGAGCGCATCCGTTCATGGGACTGGACGAGGCGTTGGTGCACAACGGCGACTTCGCC
>PNBI01000026.1 GCA_003135935.1 Methanomassiliicoccaceae archaeon | reverse complement strand
CGGTCAAGGTCGAACGGGCCATCACCCCCAAGACCAAGGCCATCCTTCCGGTGCACCTCTTCGGTCAGTGTGCGGATATGGACGCGCTGATGAGTATGGCCAAGGGCAAGGGCATCTACGTCATCGAGGACGCCGCTCAGGCCCATGGCTCGGTATATAAAGGGAAGAAGATCGGATCCATCGGAGATGCTGGCTGTTTCTCATTTTACACTACCAAGAACATGACCGTCGGCGGNNGCGACGGCGGCATGGTGACCACCGATAATGACGAGCTTGCAAAAGAAGTGGCGAAGATGAGGGATTGCGGAAGAGCTTCCCGCTACATCCACGACATGGTCGGGTTCACGGCGCGCCTGAACACTTGCAATGCCGCCATCGGCAGAGTCCAATTGAGGCATCTTGAATCGTGGAACGAGCGTCGGAGGGCGATAGCTTCGTTGTATTTCCAGGAACTGAAGGAGCTAAAGGAGATGGGCTTGCCACCTCTAGCGAACAAGGATTCGACACCGGTTTTCCACTTATATGTCATAAGGACGAAGCGCCGTGATGAACTGGCCGCATATCTTTCTCAAAAAGGGGTCGAGACAGCGATCCACTACCCGGTCCCGATCCACCTGCAACCGGTCTATATCCAAATGTATGGCTACAAGGAGGGCAGTTACCCGGTGGCAGAAAGGCTCGGCGCCCAAGTGCTTTCGCTTCCGATGTTCCCAGAGATGAAGGATGAAGAGGTCAAGTACGTCAGCGAGCAAGTCAAGGGCTTCTTTGGAGGGCTGAAATGAAATCCTTTGAGGTCGGCGTCCTCGGAGTAGGCTATTGGGGCCGCAAGATCGTGGAAGAATGGAGCAACATCCCCAATGTGAAGGTCAAGGCGGTGTCGGATCTATCGAAAAAGAACCTGGAGCTTGCCAGGGACCGATATGGAGTGGAGACGCTCGTCCAAGATTATCACGAGGTCCTGGCAATCCCGAGCATAAAAGCTGTGAATATCTGCTTGCCGAACATTCTGCATTATCCAGCCTGTAAAGAGGCGCTTGAGGCGGGAAAGCACGTCCTGGTTGAGAAGCCATTGACTCTATCGAGCGAGGAAGGCAAGACACTGGTGGCATTGGCGGAGCAGAAAGGATTGACTCTTTCCGTCGGCCATATCTATCGTTTCAACAATGCGTTGCTGGAGATAAGGCGGTTGATCAAGGAGAAGTTCTTTGGAAAGGTCTTCCTGATCGAGCTTGAATGGACCAACCTCGAACAGCCCTTCGCCGACCGTGACGTGATCGTGGACCTAGCTCCTCACTATTTCGATATCATAAACTTCCTGCTGGATGAGTGGCCGAATCGGGTGACCTGCGTGGCCAAGCCGTTCCGGCGAAAGGAACTTGAGGAGACCGCCTACATCATCTCTGAGCTGAAGTCGGGCGTCATCTCACATGCGACCCTGAGCTGGCTATCTCCAAGAAAGGTCCGCCAGATTAGTGTCATCGGAGAGGGCAGATCGGCATACATCGATGCGGTCGGCCAAGAGATCACGATCTATGAGTCCGGCTACACCTATAAGTTGGGTGTCGAGAGGAACAACACCATTCGGACAGAGCTGTTGCATTTCGTGCAATCGATCTCCGACCCGCAGAGCGAGACCAGGAATTCCGGTACCATAGGGGTCAGGACGGTAGAGCTCATCGAAAAGGCCAAGGAATCACTGGCCAAGGGTTGCACCGTTTCGTTGGATTGAGTAGTCACAGATACTCTATCATTGCAGCCAATGAACGAGTCTTTTGTGTGCCTCTATGAGGCGTTGTTCCATGATCGACCATCCATATCGTTCCTCGTATGCGGCTCTTCCATTCTTGCCGAGTGTCACGCGGAGATGAGCATCGTTCTTCAATTTCAAGATCGCACTTCGCAGGGCTGACGTTGTCAGGTTTTCCATCACGATTCCGCAATTCTCGCCCTGAACGATCCGGTCCATCGACGTTCCAGGATTGACGATGATTGGCTTTTGGCACATCATCGCCTCGAACAGCTTGTTCGGGCTGGAGTACCTATTGTTGGGGATGCTTGGATCATAGATGGCGAATAATGCATCTGATTCCCTCACGCATTTCATGATGTAATCGGGTTGATGCCAGGACAGCTGAAGATCAACGTTCGGGGCCTTTGATGCCAGCTCTCTCAATTGCTGGGCGTAAGCACCACTTGCTGGTCCAACGATCTTCAAATCCACCTCTGGAAGGTCCGTGACTGCCTCGATCACAAGATGAAGACAGCGATCTTCGGTCACCTCGCCTCCGAAGAACAGTACGAAGCCTTCATGTTCTTGACTTGCGAGATTGAGGATGCGTTCATCAGGCTTCTCCTCAGGCGAATTGTAAACGTAGACCGTCTTTTCATTGAACTGCTCGCCTATCTGACTTAAGCGTGATTCGTCCGGCAGGACTATCGTTCTCGCTTGCTCCATAAGCTGACGGTCTAAGGAACTGATTGTTTTGCGAAGCCAGTTCTTCATGAACGGGAAGGCCATGGTCTCGGCGTAAAGGTCGTAGATGTCATAAACCACTGGAATGTTCTTTATCCTCGCGGCCAGCATAGCTGGGAGGCAGGCATCAAAGTCTGCGGCATGCACCGTGTCCACCTTGCTCCGGAGCAATTTCGTGAACGCATAGCACATCCAGACCGGGAGCAGCAGAATGACGAGGATGCTGCTCGGCGGAGCTGCTAACTCAAGCTTCATGACATTGATGCCATCATCCGCCTTGATGGAGGGCGATCCCCTCTTCCGATCCCAGGCGATTATCTCCGCCTGGAATCCGCCTTTCGTCAGCGCCCTGGCTTCCTTCTCCAGCCTGACATCTGGAAAACGAGAGCGTAGCAGCGCGACGCGTGGCATCGTCCCATCAATGTAATTGGTGGTAATAATCTGTTCTTCGCTGGCGATTCTCACAATGGTTCGCTTTAGCTGATCGACATACTAGTCGAATCGCCATCCGCAACAACATAAATATCCCGATAACCTTTAGGAACGAACATGCGTTGGGATGATAAGGTAGTGCTCATCACTGGCGGTACTGGTTCTTTTGGCAAGAAGTTCACAAAGGTCATGTTGAACGAGTACAAGCCCAAGAAACTCATCATCTTCAGCAGAGACGAACTGAAGCAGCATGAGATGAGAATATCGGGGTTCAACCACCCTAGCATTCGGTATTTCATAGGAGACGTCAGGGACCAAGGGAGGCTGACGCGGGCGATGGGAGATGTCGATATCGTTGTACATGCGGCAGCGATGAAGCAAGTACCCGCCTGCGAGTACAATCCTATCGAAGCGATAAATACCAACGTCAATGGTGCGAAGAACGTCATTGAGGCTGCCCTTGACTGCGGGGTCTCAAAAATCATTGCCCTCAGTACGGACAAAGCGGTCAATCCTGTGAATCTATATGGTGCCACGAAGCTTGTGGCGGAGAAGCTCTTCATCCAGGCTAATTCTTACAGTGGGGCGAAGGGGACACGGTTCAGCTGCGTCAGATATGGCAACGTAATCGGAAGCCGGGGCAGCGTGGTTCCACTATTCCTGCAGCAGAGAAAGGCTGGCAAAATTACGATAACGGATAAAAGAATGACCCGTTTCTGGATCACCATTAATCAAGGTGTGGATTTCGTGATTAAGAACGTTGAACGCATGCACGGTGGGGAGATTTTCGTCCCAAAGATACCAAGCATGTCATTGACCGACTTAGGCAAGGCGATAGCCCCAGGGTGTTCCGTTGAATATACAGGGGTCCGTCCGGGTGAGAAGATTCATGAGGTCTTGATATCCGAAGATGAGATGCGAAGTACCGTCGATCATGATGATATGTTTATCATTGAGCCTTCGGAACCGTCCTGGGGCTACATCAAATGGGAAAGCAAGAAGCCGATACCAGAAGGATTCCGTTATTCGAGCGATTCGAATGCTGAGTGGCTGTCGGTTGAACAATTGAAAACCCTAGTGAAGGAATCTGGATGCGCGGAGTGATCCCTTATGGTAAGCAGTCAATAGATGAAGAGGACATCAATGCAGTCGTCGAGGTCCTGAGATCAGATTGGCTTACCACCGGCCCGAGGATCGAGGAGTTCGAACGGGCAATATGCTCATTCACATCGGCCAAATACGGTGTGGCAGTGTCAAATGGAACTGCAGCCTTGCATACCGCCATCGCAGCAGCTGGAATAGGGCCAGGCGATGAAGTCCTTGTTACCCCTATGACGTTCGCGGCGAGTGCCAATTGCATCGTATACCAAGGTGGCAGGCCGGTCTTCGTTGACGTCGATCCCGATACACTTTTGATCGATCCAAATCAAGTAAGATCGAAGATTACGAAAGCCACAAAAGCGATTGTGAGCGTGGATTATGCTGGCAACCCCTGCCCTTACGACGAACTGAATGAGATAGCATATGAAAAGGATCTGATTTTGATTTCTGACGCCTGCCACGCTCTGGGGGCGGAGTATAAGGGGAAGAAGATCGGAGCTTTGGCCGACCTAACCGCGCTTAGTTTCCATCCGGTGAAACACATCACCACTGGAGAAGGGGGGATGGTGCTTACCGAGAATGACGAATTTGAGGAAAGTATGCGGAGATTCCGCAATCATGGGATTGATAGAACGGCTCGACAACGGGAGGCAGACCAGACCTGGTTCTATGAGATGACCGAGCTGGGTTATAACTACAGATTGACGGACATCCAATGCGCTCTAGGGATTAGCCAGTTGAGAAAGTTGCCAAGATGGCTGGAGAGACGGCGAGAAATTGCGGCCGTATACTTACAGGAATTCAAGGACATAAAAGGCATTCGCATGCTGGGGGTGACATCGGGATGCAAGCATGCTTATCATCTATTCGTCATCGAGATCGAAGGCGGGTCCATAAACCGGAATAAGATGTTCGTCGGGCTCAGGAAGCTTGGCATCGGCGTAAATGTGCATTATATTCCAGTTCATCTTCATCCATATTATGTAACAACGTTCGGCACCGGGGCAGGTCTCTGTCCAAAAGCAGAGGAAGCCTATGGCAAGATACTTAGCATACCGATATTCGGCACGATGACGGATGGCCAGGTCAACCAGGTAATCGAAGACGTTAGGAAATGTCTAAGGGACATCTTTTGATTCTTTTAATCAAGGCAATGCCTTTTGCGTAACATCCTTGTTGATATCTATCAGCTCAGGAGACTTCTTCAACAAGGATACCACATCCTCCCAGCTGAAATAGTCCCTTGCCATCATCGAGTACACGCGCCTCACGAACTCTAGGTCCCTCGGTTCGTCCACCGTCCATCTAAGATGAGAATAATCGATTGGATTCATTATTCCCGTCAACCGAAATTTTCGTGGGTTTCTTTGAATATATTGGGTGACATGCTCCCTCGTCGATAGATCAGTATCCTCATGCCAAGAGCGTTCGAGCGCACGGAAGCTGAAGACCTCGGTGTCCAATCCTCGGGGGAAGGTCCTCAGGGGGAAGCCGTTGCTGGCATAATCGCAATCAATCTTCTGGAAATGTTGGATTACCTTGTCAGTAACAGAAGGATCGATGAGAGGACAATCGGATGTAATCCGCACAATAACATCCGCCTTGAAGGCAATCGCGGCCGAATAGTAGCGTTCCAATACGTCCTCAGCGCTACCCCGGAAGCAGGGCCAAGCATTCTCATTGCAATAGCGCTCCAGTTGATCATCCGCTGCGAGGGTGCTCGTGGCCACGATGGTCGAATCAATGCTTCTGGCTTTGCTCACCCGTTCATAGGTCCTCTGTAGCATCGTCTTTCCGATGATATCCATCATGACTTTTCCTGGCAGTCGGGTGCTGCCCATCCTCGCCTGTATGATGCAGATGGTGTTCATTCTATCACATCGGACGCTGGTCACGATTCGTCAGACAGCATTGACCATTCAAGAGGTTCGCCCGCCTTGATATTCCTCGCAGCTTTTCTCCCAAGGACTGATCGCATCTCTCTTGGATGAAGGCCATATGCCGGTCGAATCGATCTGACATTATCCAGGCTTAGCTTCTCTCCGGCCATAATATCTTTGACGGCGTACAACGACCTACGACAAGGAAGGCTGTTCTTCTCTTCCTCCGTTGGTCCATATGTAATATTTCCCTTGCATCTCTCCACCAATCTGATCGATTTGACCATCCGGTCAAATTCATCCGGCTCGAGTGAGAACTTCGAATCTGGTCCACCAAGGCCGCGATCGAGGGTAAGATGCTTCTCAACTAAGCAAGCACCCATCGCCACTGCTGTCATGGGCACTTCCAAGTCCATTGAATGGTCAGATAATCCAACAGGGACACCAAAGCGTTTCCGCATGTCAGGGATTGTGGCAAGATGCATCTCTTCTGGCTTGGCAGGATAGGCGCTTGTGCATTTCAGCAAGAGCACTTGGGGGGCGCCAAAGGAAACTGCAGTATCGACGGCCTCATGGATTTCATCAATCGTTGCCATCCCGGTTGATATGATTAACGGCTTTCCGGTCGAGGCCATGTATTCGATCAAAGGTATGTCGACTATCTCAAAGGAGGCGATCTTATGGACAGGCACATCGAGTTTCTCCAAGAATTCGACATCCTTTTCAGAGAAGGCGGTGGAGAAGAAATCCATGCCCAATCCAACCGCTAGATCCCTAATTTTCTCCTGCCATTCCATTGGGGTGCATGCCCTAGAATAAAGTTCATAGAGTGGTGTGCCTTGCCAGATGGTGCCTTGGCAGGCTTTTTCTCCACCAGTGGCAAAATTGATTGTGAGGCTATCTGGTGAGTAGGTTTGGGTCTTGATAGCATTGGCGCCTGCTAGCTTGGCTCTTTTAACGATCTCTTCCGCAATATGAAAATCCTGGAGATGGTTGGCCGACAATTCCGCAACCACGTAAACAGGGTGGTCCCCCCCTAGGGCTCTGTCCCCGATCCTGAATTCCCCGATCAACACCGCATACTCCTTGGAATATTCATTTTGAAGCAGATCGCTAGCCATATAGTGAAATGGTCATATGAAAAGATGCTGAGTATACGGCCAAGTTCGATGCAACCATCAATTAATCATCTCTGGCCTACACATTCTCTGTCAAAGTTTCCGAAGTCATCGATACATCATTGGTTCCGACCGGCATCAAATTGTTCTAATTTCGAATCAAAGAATCGGATGGCTTTCTCAACCTGGTCGAGCCCAATGATATGGAAATCCGCTTGGCAGGAATGTTCTCCAACATGGGAACGCTCAATGTGCACCGCCCACATACCTATCTGTTCTGGACCGGAGAAGTCCTTTCTTGGATCATTGCCGATATAGATTGATTCCTTCGGCCTTATTTTTAAGCTGCCCAATGCGTCCAAGAACACTCGAGGGTTGGGCTTCCAGTAAGCTTGTCCTCTCTCGTCTGTGCAAATGACCAGGTCTACCATGTCTCTTACTCCGAGGGCTTGGACCTTATTAGTCTGTGCCAACAGGTTTCCATCTGTTATGACCCCCAATAATAGTCCCTTAGCACGCAATCGTTTCAGTGTCGGTGCCACATCAGGATAGAAATTGATTGTCGGGACATGCTCCCGATAAACATTCACCAGTTCTGGGACTGTGACCAAATCATGCAAACCCTCTCTTTCAATCCAATAATCAAATACCTTCCCCCTACCTTCTTTCTGAAGGATCTCCATAAGATCGTTCAAGACTCTATGTTCATCCAGTCCATGACGTTTTGCGGTGTATTGAGCAATAGCCCTGAAGCCACTATGCACATAGTTCGGCTCGAAATACAAGGTATCATCCAGGTCAAACAACACGGCTTTGATTCTTGTCAAATGAATGCACCAGCTCCTCCTCTTGTATGAAGAGATCTTGCGAATACCGTAGCATCATCAAATTTGGCTTGAATTGACCGAGCCGTGGCAGCACTGGTTTGCCACGAACCATATCGATCAATAACCTTGGACTGCAGCAACCAGCAGCAAAACCGAGGTTCGCCGCTCCTCCGAATCGAGGGTTTACCTCAATGAACTCCACATCACCCTCGGTTTCGAAGCACTGGATGGTGTTATGACCTACGAGCCCGAGTTCTGTGGATAGATTCGATGCTTCATGGATTATCTTCCAGTTCATCCTAGTTATAGAGACCTGTGATTCTCCAGCAATAATGAGGGAGCGCTCCCGTGGGATAGCGCTGATGACTTCACCTTCGAAATTGGAAAGGACGTCGACAGTATACTCTGTGGCATCGACGAATTTCTGGACGATCGGGTCCTGCATCCTCTTAAGGATGTATTCCAGGTCTGCGCGGTCTTTCGCCTGGAAAATGTTCTTGCCTCCCTTGCCAAACCGTTCCTTGAGAAATAGAGGGAAATCACGATTATGGATTTCATCGATGGCGCTAAAAGTCATGGGAGTTCTGAACCCATGGGCTTGGCAGAATTCGACGAATTTTCCCTTATCACGGCAAGTCTCAATGACTTCACTTTCAGCCACCATTATCCTAATTCCTTCGGCAAGAAACGACTTCGAAAGACCCGCGAAGATCGGGAGTTCTTCATCCCGGGTCGGAACCAGCAGTTTAATTCCTTTTCTTATGCAATATTCTTGCAACCAGCTCTCCTGGTTTGGATTGTCATCTGGTGGAAGAATCACGCCTTCATCGGCGAGGCAGAGTGTAGGCGATCTAGGACTCGCATCTCCCGCTATCACCTTCCCTTTGCCTTCCTCAGCAATCGCCTGTTTAAAGGCCTTAATCAGCCAGACCTTCCGTGAGGCACTGGTAATCAGGACATTGAAATCGTCACCGCTCTTCATTCAGCTCTTCTTGGAATTGCCACTGTCTCTATTTATACCTGGAGATGACTTTTGTTGGAAAAGATAGATATGATGAAAATCAGATTGCTGGTGCGATGAGGAGAAAGGAAAAGGTCATGGCGTTGGAAGGAAGATGCTTGGGAGCACTCATTCATGAGGATCTTACTAAGATAAAGGAATGGAGGAATTCTCAGATCGATACCCTCAGGCAGTGGAAACCATTAACGGATCAGAATCAGGAGGAATGGTTCCAACGAATCAGCAAGGACGAGAGCCAGGCAGTCTTCGCAATAAGGAGCTTAATAGGGGATAAAGAGGAACTCATTGGTTATTGTGCCCTAGTAAGAATAGACACAGTAAACAGGAGGGCTGAGCTGTCATTTCTGGTCGACCCTTCAAGAGCCCAAGACAAGGACCTCTATGAGAATGACATGAGGTGCTCGCTCGCTTTGCTTTGCGCATACGGGTTTGATCAGATGGCCCTTCACAAGATATTCACCGAGACCTTCGAGTTCAGAAAGGAGCATATGTCGATTCTTGAGGATTTTGGGTTCAGGAAGGAAGGATCCATGAGGGATCATCAATGGAAGAAGGGCCGTTTCTGGGATTCGATCCTACACTCGATGCTTGAGCAGGAATGGCGAGAGATTAGGGGTAAGTGGTTCTAATGGATCTAGGCCGAAGAAGGATTCTAATAACAGGTGGCGCAGGTGTGATTGGTACATACCTGATTCGAAGATTGTGGAAGCTGGGCGCGATACTGACCGTCATCGACAAGAAAGCAAAGCCAAACAATCTTCCTGAGTCCGTTACTTATATTCAAAGCAATTTGGTTGTTACTGCGATCGAAGATGTCATTTCGGCACTGCAACCTGATGTCATCTTTCATTTGGCGGCAACTTTCGAGAGAAGCGAAGAGACCTCATCTTTCTGGGGTTCGAATTACCAAAACAATGTTCGAGTGACTCATAGACTCCTTTCAGCGATGTCCAAGCAAGAGTCTGAAGGAAGATTCGTTTTCGCCTCATCGTACCTTGTCTATGATCCCAATCTCTATCTGCATAACGATGCCAAGGCACTCGCAACTCCGATACGCGAGGATTCGCAAAAGGATCCAAGGAATCTGTGTGGGTCTGCTAAGTTTTTTGGAGAGAAGGAAGTACAATTCTATTCGGAGACTCATCCCGATGTCCAGGCGATTTGTGCAAGGATTTTCCGGGTATATGGCGAAGGCTCCCGAGATGTAATATCCAGATGGACACGAAGCGCACTTAGGAACAAACCAATCACCTTGTTCCAAAAGGAGAACGAGTTCGACTACATTTTCGCTGACGATGTGGCAACCGCCTTGATGAAATTGGCAAGTTCCCCTTCGAAAGAAATGTACGTCAATATAGGTAAAGGGGAGCCGACTTCGATCGATCGCGTAGTCCAATCGTTGTCCAATCATTTCGGCAACCTCCAGGTCAAGGAGACTCCGGTCGAAGGACGATATGAGAAAAGTTACGCTGACATTAGCCGGTTGAAGAACATCACCGGATGGCAGCCCAGCATCTCCATAGATGAGGGTATTAGCAAGATCGTAAAGCACGAAAGGGAAGCAACGATGAGTTAAGGCATCTAGCGAGAGAAATGACCTCCTGCAATGCAGAACTCATTGCTACCATCAGCAGTCTTCGATTCACGTTGAGAAACATTCGCATCTGAAAAAATTGCCAAAATGTTTCACTATTGCATCATCTGGGATTGCAAATTCCAACAATCTATTTATACCAACACCCCAATACTAATCGACGTCCGACAGACGTCGGACTAGAGGGATGGGATTGCAAACAGTTGGTCTGCTCTACGATGAGCGACCGCTTCACTTTGCCCTCCAAACGGGAGGAAAGCTATGTATCTAAAACAGCTGGAGCTCGAGAACTTCAAATCGTTTGGAAAGAAGATGACCATACCGTTCCTGGAAGGGTTCACCTCCGTCACTGGACCCAATGGATCTGGCAAGAGCAACATCTCCGATGCGATCCTATTCGTCCTGGGCCCGAAGAGCTCAAAGGCCCTGAGGGCGGCGAAGCTGACCGACCTTATATTCAACGGTGGCGAGTCCAAGCAAGCATCAGATTATTGCAAGGTTTCATTGGTATTCGACAACGCGGATCGGACCATCCCCATCGATTCCGAGGTCGTCAAGCTCACCAGGCACGTGAAGCTCTCCGAGACCACTGACGGTTATAACTCATATTTCTATGTGAATGATCGCAAGTCGTCTCTCACCGAATTCGATTCGTTGCTGGCCAACTCACGCATCTCCGCGGAAGGCTACAACCTGGTGCAGCAAGGGGACGTTACCAGAATCGTTGGCATGTCCACCATCGATCGCCGCAAGATCCTGGACGACATCTCTGGCATCAGCAAGTACGACGAGGAGATATTCAAAGCGCTGGACGAGCGCAAGAAGGCCGAGGAGAACATCGACCGCATCGCCATCATCCTGGCCGAGATAGAGAAGCAGATCAAGCAGCTGGAGGAGGAGCGCACCGCGGCCCTCAAGTTCATTGACGCACGTGATCGGCTGCAGATGGCCAAGCTGCAGATGGCCCATAAGCGCCGTGAGTCCACCGGCACAGAGATCGAATCCATCCGCAAGCAGTCGGCCGACTACCTCAAGGAGATCGAGGGGCTCAAACTGAAGAAGATAGAGATATTGCGAAAGATCGAGGAGGCGGGCGTTCGCGTCGCCGCCCTCGAGAAGGACCTGGAGACCCGCGGAGGCTCAGAGGCGAAGGACCTCAAGGAGAAGATGGACGCGGTCAAGATCGAGCTTGCCAGGACGCAGGAGCAGGGGAAGCGCGCCCAGGCGGACGTGGAGGAGCTCGAGGCTCTGCTGAAGGAGAAGCTGTCCGAGCGCGAGGCGGTCACCAAGGAGCTGGCCGACTTGGAAGCGAAGGTCAAGTCCTCCGGGCAAGGCTACTTGGAGCAGCTTCGAACCTTGGACCAGAGGAAGGCCGAGCTGGAGCAGGTGCAGGGAAAGGTGGCATCCTCCGACCAGGAACTTGGGACGCTGGACAAGAAGGTGGCCTCGCTCGACGAGAAGGTGCAGAAGCTCGAGGACGAGAAGCGCGAACTATTATTGGAGAAGGACCGCTTGGAAGAGAAGCGTGACCGGCTGAAGGTCGAGCTCGCCAATCTGGAGGAAGGGAAGAAGACCCTGGAGTTCGAGATGTCCGACTCGGAGTTCAACATCCGCAATCTCCGTTCGTCTGACAAGAGCTCATCCGGCGAGATGAAGTCAATGCAGGACGAGCTGTTCCAGAAGAAGAACCTGGAGGTCAAGCTGACCCGGCAGGCGGATGAGCTGGAGCAGGCGATAAGGAGCCTGACCAGGGATTACAATCAATTGAAGGCGGAGCAGGAGGCGGCCGAGAACGTGGCCAAGGGCTACAACCGCGCCGTCCGGGCTTTGCTCGAAGCGAGGGACAGACGCGAGATCAAAGGGATCCACGGCACCATCGCTGAGCTGGCCGAGGTCGAGAAGCAGTATGAGGTCGCTTTGAACGTCGCTGCTGGCAACCGGATGCAGTCCATCGTCGTGGACGACGATGAGGTGGCCGCCAGCGCCATCCAGTTCCTCAAGCGTAACAATCTCGGCCGGGCGACTTTCCTGCCGCTGAACAAGATGTTGGACGGGAAGCCGCGGGGCAAGGCGATACTGGCGGAGAAGGAAGCGGCTGGCTTCGCTATCGACCTGATACGATTCAACGAGAAATATCGCGCGGCGTTTTGGTACGTGTTCGGTGACACGGTGGTCGTAGAATCACTGGACAAGGCGCGCAGGCTGATGGGCGGGGTGCGCCTCGTGACCGTGAGCGGCGAGCTTATCGAATCATCCGGCGCCATGGTCGGCGGGACGGTGGAGCAGAGCAACCTCAAGTTCGGCTCGGGCAAGGGCCGCTTGGACGAGGTGGCCGAGGAGCTGCGCAAGAGCACGGAGCACGCCGAGAACGTGAACGAGGAGCTGAGGAAGGTCCGCGCGGACCTGTTGCAGGTCGAGGCGGCCATCCGGGCGGCGAGTTCGACCGGTGGGGTCAACAACATTAAGTTGGACGCGTTGGAATCGAGGAAGAAGGAGCTCAAGGGGCGCCTGCTCCAGGCGGACGAGGAGATCCGCAAGTACTCATCGGATTTGAGCGAAGCCGAGCGAGGCGCCACCGAGGCGGCCGGAAAGCTGCACATTGCCGAGGAAACGCTGCAGAGGCTGAAGGGCGAGAGGGATGCTGGCAGGAAGCGCATCACCGACATCGCTCCGAAGGAGCTATCGCAAAAGCTCAGGTCGCTGCAAGGCCAGATCGCCGACCTGACTGGCAAGGTCGCCGAGCTGAAATCGGCCAAGGAAACGGCCGAGACCCAGATCGGCCTGGTCAAGCAACGCCACCAGGAATTCCTGGACCTCGATGATGAAGGGAAAGATAAGCTGGTCAAGCTCCATAAGACCGCCAAGGCGTCCGCCGAGAAGGAAGCGAAGCTGACCATCGAGCTGAACGGCCTGAAGAAGATCGAGGAGTCGATGGGCAACGAGCTGAAGGGGCTCAGGGACCGACGCGATGGCGCGTTCCGGGACAAGACCAAGCTGGAAAGCGAGCGGGACAAGGTGCAAGGCCGCATCGAGACCTCCGACGACATTAACATCGGCATGCAGACTAAGCAGAAGGCGGCGGAGGACCGCCTCAAGGAGCTGGAGACCGAGATCGCCACTTACAAGATGCAGGTCGTCCTGCCGTTGCCAACATTGGAGGAATTGAAGGACGCCATATCCAGGTGCGAGGCGCAGCTGGGTAACATGGGAAACATTAACTTGCGTGCCATCGAAGATTACGACGAAAAGAAGGGGCGCCATACCGAGCTCAGAGAGGAGACCAAGCGCCTGGAAGAGCAGCGCCGCGACCTCATCAAGCTCATGGATGAGCTGAACGAGAAGAAGAAGATCGCCCTGGGGAAGGTCTTCGTCGGCATCAACGAGAATTTCCAGCGCACTTACGCGGAGCTCTCCGGAGGCGGAGAGGCCGAACTCGTTCTAGAGAATCCGGATTCGCCGTTCGAGGCCGGTCTGATAATGAAGGTCAAGCCCCGCTTGGGCAAGGTGCTGAGGTTGGAGGCGCTGAGCGGAGGGGAGAAGTCCCTGGCCGCGCTGGCGTTCATTTTCGCCATCCAGCAATTCCAGCCTTCGCCGTTCTACCTCCTGGACGAGGTGGACATGTTCCTGGACGCGGTGAACGCGGATATGGTAGCGCAACGAGTGCAGCGCGCTTCGAAGACCGCGCAGTTCGTGATGATCTCGCTGAGGAAGGTAACCCTTAGCAAAGCTGACCATGTGGTCGGCGTTACCAAGGGCGAGGGCGGCATATCTCGCGTCATCATGAAGGCGAACATCGGGGACATCAAGGATTTGCAGGAAGAGCTGCACATCCCCGACGAGAAGGCGGAGGGAGCAGCATGAGCTCCTCCAGCCTGGAAGGCGTGCTCGGGCATCTGATGTTCCACAAGGCGCTCATTGACGAGAGCGACCGCCATCAGAAGCTGGACCGCTACCTTTCGCTCGCCCAGGCTTACGAGCAAGGCGATCAGGCGGTGCCGCGAGACCCGGTGGACCGGTCCTTGCAGATGGTCTTCGACCTGGTGCTGAGCAACAACTACGATCCTTGGGACATCGACCTGATTTCATTCACCGATCTCTACCTGCGCAAGATGCAGCAGTCCGAGGTCAACTTCATCGTCGCCGGCAAGCTGGTCTTCATGGCCTGGAGCATCCTGAAGATGCAGAGCGAGGAGGTGCTCGCCGCGAACGACGAGAAGCAGCAGCTGTTCTGCTCCGATTGGGATTTCGACGCCATCGAGGATATGTTCGCCCCGGACGACGTTCCCTGCTTCGCAGCGGACGTTCCGGAGCAGATCGACCTGTGCGAGGCGGTGCGCCATCAATCGCAAAGGCCGGTATCATTGGTCGAGCTGCTGGACGCTTTCGAGGAGGCCAGAGCGGACGCGGAAGTAGCGGAGGCGAGAGCCAAGATCCGCGAGCAGCTGACAAGGTCCGATCAGAAGTACGACCCTCGCAACCATTCCGAGGACCTGGAGAAGGACGTGGAAATGGTCTGGACCCGCATCATGAAATGCGGCAACGGGCCGATCTCGATCGACGACATCTTCTGCGGCGGAAAGGAGGACAGGGTCACGGTGTTCATCTCATTGCTCTTCCTCGCTAGGAACGGCAAGATCGCGCTCTGGCAGGATGACCTGCCTTATGGCCAGATATTCATGGAGATCAAGATCCCCTGGGACATCGGTACCCTGGAGGATGCCAGGGCGGCGGCGGAAACGAAGCAGGCCCCGGTGATGTGAGGTGGACGAGCCGCTGCGCGCCGTGGAATCGGTGCTGTTCGCTTCCTCCAGACCGTTGAGGATGGCTGAGATCGAGAGCGCCACCCAGCTCTCCCCGGATATCGTGCGCAGGGCGATCGCCCGGCTGAAGAAGCAGTACGATGAGGTCGGTTCATCGGTCGAGGTGGTGAAGATCGGGGTGCGGTACAGCATGCAGTTGCGCAAGCAATACTCGAACTACGGCATGCCATTTGCGGAGGTAGAGCTGCCGAAGGACGCGCTCAAGACCGCCGCCTTCATCGCTTACAATCAGCCAGTGCTTCAGTCCGAACTCGCGAAATCGCTCGGATCGGAGGTGTACGAGCATATCAAGATACTGCGCTCGGCGAACCTGATCACCGCCAAGCGTTCCTCGCATACCTTCCTGCTCACTACCAGCAAGCATTTCGCCGAGTACTTCGGCATCGCCTCCTCGAAGAAGGAGGACATCAAGAAGTGGATGGAGGAGCAGCTGCAGAAGCAGTGAGCCTCGCTCCATTTCATTCCTCGCACCGTTGCCGTGAATATTCAAACCCCGTTTACTGGTTACCGATTAACAGGGGGTTGGGAAAGGTTTAAACACCTCAGCCAATATTTGGAGATGAGTGATATTGGATGGTCATGCCTCTTGCGCTGCTCGAGAAATCGATGAATAAGAAGATATCGCTTCTCCTGAAGGACAACCGCGTCCTTGAGGGAAAGCTTACTGGATATGATGAGTATATGAACATGGTGCTCGAGGAGACGGAAGAGAGGACCGCTGAGCAGACCAGGCGCCTGGGGGTAGTGATCCTTCGGGGCAACAACGTGGTGAGCATTTCACCGCTCTGAGGGTTGCGCAGACGGCGCTGGTTAGGAAGCTGGTAAGAAAAGAAGTCTGACCATGAAGGCCGTCATCCTCGCTGGTGGTCTGGGGACCCGCCTTAGACCTCTGACATATTCTATCCCAAAGTCATTGGTGCCCATAGCTGGCAAGCCGCTCATCCGCCGGGTCATCGACACATTGCCGTCGAGCGTCGACACTGTGATTCTCGCCGTCAGCTACATGAAGGAGGCGCTGGAGGATTACTTCCGCGTCGAGCCATGCGGGCGCAAGGTCATCCTAGTGAACGAGTCCAGCCCGATGGGGACAGGAGGGGCGCTAACGAACGTGGCCCAGCACATCGATGGAACGTTCATCGTTCTGAACGGGGATTGCGTCTCCTCATTGGACATCAAGGCGATGGTCAGGGGGCATCGCGAGACCGGCGGAATCGGCACGCTGGCATTGTGGGAAGTGGAGGACCCGTCTGCGTTCGGAGTGGTCGAAATCGGGCGGAACATGCGCATCATCGATTTCCAGGAGAAGCCCTCGCGGGAGGAGGCGAAGTCCAATCTCATTAACGCTGGCGTCTATGTCTTCGAGCCAGAGATACTTGACTATATCGGTAAGGGTCAGGTTTCCATCGAGCGCGAGGTCTTCCCTCGCGTACTGGAATATGGCCTCTTCGGTCAACGCTTCGAGGGGTTCTGGGTGGACTGCGGGACCCTCAAGAACACCTTGGTAGCTCAAAGAGAGATGTTGGACCGGGAGAGCCCGCCCGTACTGTCAAACCTCGATTGTCAGCAGATCCCGCCGAATCTCATTCAGTCCAAGGAGATGAAGGGCTGCCATATCGGCCCGAACGTTTGCATCGAGCCTGACGTAAGGATCGGAGAGGGAGCGCGCGTCGATAACGCCCTGATCATGAAAGGCGCAAGCATCGGCGCGAACTGCAAGATTACTGGCTCCATCATCGGGCCGGGGATCAAGGTCACCGACAACGAGTCCGTGGTAGAGGGCATCCTAGCGAACCGTTGAACCGGGTCAATATCCACACTTCTACGTCCATCCAGAAGGAATAGTATTTACATTAATATCCGATTCTCCACCTGGAAGCTTCAGGCGTTTGGATGGCTCGGCTAGAAAGGGTGCTGGAATTCATCAGCCGTAGGAGCATCCGTAAAGGATGGCTAGCCCTGGTCATCTTGTTCTTCCTGAGCTTCGTCATCATCCCGACGATTTTCGTCTTGACGTACGCGTTCACGAACTGGGACGCCATCAATTCGGTCGTCCTGAGCGACCCGGTCAAGATGACGATGATAACCAACGCCATCATCAACTCCTTCGAGATCGCCGGCCTCGTCACGCTCATCGACTTCATGGCCGGGCTTCCGATGGCCTGGATAATGGTCAGGAAGAAGTTCCGGGGCAAGGCACTGGTCGATACGCTCATCGACATGCCCCTAGTGGTCCCGACCGCCGCCCTCGGCTTCTCGGCAGCGCTGTTCTGGGGAATAGCCCCGGGGGACATCGTCAACCCGCTGGGTCTGGGCGTGGTGAGTTCGCCCTTGCTATTGCTAATTCTCCTGCACATCGTCTTCTCTTACCCGTACATGGTGCGATCGCTCTCGGCCATCTTGGAGCAGATCGACCAGAACTATGAGACCGCTGGCCGCACATTAGGTGCTTCTCCTTTGACTGCGGCGCGGACCATCACTCTCCCTCTTTTCCGGGCAGGCTTGGTCACTGGCATCATTCTCTGCTTGGCGCGCAGCCTGAGCGAGACCGGGGGAACCGTGATCGCTCTCGCCACCCTATCAGGAAGCAAAGGTTTCAACACCGGGCCGACTCTCATTGACGGCTGGAAGGCCATTGCCCAGACGACCGATCCAAACTACAATGCCGCCTTGGCGTTCGTGAGCATCCTTCTGATAATCATTGCCTTGGTGCTAATGGTCCTCATCCGAGTGGTGGTGAAGAGAGTACACCTTCCAATGGGGAAGGTATGGCCTCGACCGGAGAAACTGCTCTCACGCGGCTTCTTCCCCAAGCTCAAGGACTCCTCCACCATGGTCTTCCTGGCCGTGATGGTCCTTCTGCCATCGTTCTTCATCTTCACGTGCGTTTTCGTTTTCAACCCTACCAGCAGCGGCAACTGGGGCGGGTTCGGGAGCAGCATCATCTATTCCTTCACCGTGGCCGGCGTGGTCACTCTGGTCGATTTAGCATTGGGCGTACCATTGGCTCTCTATATCGCCAGGGGCCGCTCTAAGCGCCTTCCCGAAGTGATAGATACCATGGTCAACATTCCGCTGATCGTCCCAACGGCGGCGTTGGGTTACTCGCTGAGCCTGTTCTGGGTCGGGGGGAATGCGGTAAATTCGGACGTCGGCATGTTGCTGGTGATACTGGCGCATATCGCCTTCACTTATCCTCTGGTAGTGAGGAATGTCACGGGAGCGGTGGAGGAGGTCGACCCGGCCTTCGAGGAGACTGCGCGCACCCTGGGCGCCAAGCCGATCCAGGCTTTCAGGAGGGTTCTCCTCCCCATGATCAAATCTTCGATCCTAGCGGGGGCGATCATGGCCTTCACCCGTAGCTTGGGAGAGACCGGTGCCACCAGGGCGGTCGTTTCGAATGCCAATACCGCTCCCAATTTTATCGTCACATTGATCACCAAGGCGCCCAAGGACTTCTACAGCGCAGCACTTGCGTGCATAATCCTGATTGCGATTTCGTATGTCCTGATGCTCGGGCTGCGTTACTTCACCCGACGGGGAAAGGGGGCGAACTGATTGCCCTCGGTACGGTTGGAAGGGGTGCAGAAGCGCTACGGCGACATCCATGCCGCCGACGACCTCAACCTTGAGGTGAGGGATGGGGAATATCTCTGCCTGCTCGGCCCGACCGGCGCGGGGAAAACCACCGCCTTGAGAGTCGTATGCGGACTTACTAGCCTGGACTCGGGGAAGGTGTTCATCGATGATAAGGACGTCACCGACCTCGAGCCAGAACGAAGGGGGACAGCGCTGCTCTCGCAGACCTACTCGCTATTCCCACAGCTAACCGTGGCGGAGAATATCCTCTTCGGCCCGGACATCCACGACCTGCCAGAGGAGGAGCGCAGGCGGACGTTGGCAGACATGCTTGACCTAGTCCGTCTGACCAAACGGCCAGACGCCTTCCCGCGCGAACTGAGCGGGGGAATGATGCAGCGCACCGCTTTGGCAAGAGCGCTGGCGTCAGGTGCAGAAGTGCTCTTGTTCGACGAGCCGTTGAGGGCGTTGGACGCAAGGCTGCGCATCAGCCTCCGGCACGAGCTGCGCTCCTTGGCCAAGTCGTTGAAGATAACCGTGATCCACGTCACCCACGACCAGGACGAAGCATTGGTGATGGCAGACCGCATAGGTTTGATACGCAATGGCCACATACTGCAGGTGGGAGAACCCGCCCAAGTTTACGATAATCCGATCTCTCCGTTCGTGGCCAACTTCGTGGGCCAGTCGAACTTTGTCACTGGCGAGATCATCGATAAGGGAGTCAAGACGACGGTGAAGACCGAAAGCGGCATGACGGTATTCGCCCGCCCATGCGCTATGGAGGTGGGTGAGCAAGTCGTTGTTGGGGTCAAGATCGGCAATACCGAGATTGCCAGGGAAGGGGATTCATTCTTCGAAGGGATCGTCGAGCGTGTGCTTTTCGAAGGCAGGAATCTGCATATCGACCTCCTGGTAGAAGGAACGGTCCATTTCTCAGCCAAGATCCCGAGCTGGCGCTTGGGAAAACTGGCATCTGGAGATAAGGTCATGATCAAGTGGAGCCCTGAGAGCGCATCGGTGTTCAAGATGCCCGAGAAGGGGCTTCGAGAGGAATTGAGGGTGGAATAATGCCGACCGTTCAGCTGTCCAAGGTGAGCGTCATCTACGGTAGTGTGGTGGCAGTCGACGAGGTCGACCTCCGCATCGAGGATGGGGAGTACGTGACGATCCTTGGTCCTTCCGGCTGCGGCAAGACCACACTGATTCGCGCCATCGCCGGCATCTTGGTGCCGACCCGTGGCGAGGTCTTCATCGGCGAGAAGAACATGAAGGGCGTCCCCATTGAGGAGAGGGACATAGGCTACGTGTTCCAGAACATCGCGCTATTCCCGAACATGACCGTCACCAACAACGTCGGCTACGGACCGAGGGTGCACGAGAAGAGCAAGGAGGCGCAGGTAGAGATCGCCCACAAGTACCTGGAGCTGGTGAAGCTCTTGGAAAAAATGGAGATGTTCCCATCCGAGCTGTGCGGCGGCGAGCAGCAGAAGGTGTCCTTAGCTCGTGCTCTGGCCACTGGAGCCAAGCTTTTGCTGCTCGATGAGCCGCTCTCTGCCTTGGATGCAAGGGTGCGGGTCGACCTGCGCTATGAGCTGCGTCGATTGGTCAAGAGGCTTGGCCTGACGACCGTGCATGTGACTCATGACCAGGAGGAGGCCATGTCCGTGTCCGATCGGATCGTGGTGATGCGCGCCGGAGGGATTGTTGAGACAGGCACCCCGGCGCAGCTTTACACGAGGCCATTGGACATCTTCACCGCCAACTTCGTGGGAGAGACCAATCTCTTCGAGGGGTGGGTGACGCATCGCGAGGAAGGGAAATCGGCCATCGAGCTCCGCGACGGCTCGATAATCGATGTCGCCACCTGCGAATGCGCCGAGGGAGATGCCGTCGTGGTATCAGTCCGCCCGGAGTTCGTTTTCCCCTTCACTGAGGGGATGAGGACGCGAATTACGCAAACCATTTATATGGGCAACTACTGGCGCATCGTCGGCATGGCGGCGAGCGAGGACACGGTGGAGTTCGATGTTCCAGTCGCAGAGGGCAATCTTTATCATGAAGGTCAGGAGGTCTATCTGATGGTGAACCGGAAGGCAGCGGTGGTCTACCAAAGACCGAGAGAAGGCATCGCGGAGGCGGTCAAACTTGAGTGAGAAGGAGAGTTTGTTGGATTGGTTCAGCAAGAGGCGCGAATCAGTGGTCATGAAAGGGATCAGGGACCACGCCCAGAAGGTGGTCGATACCACATCGGAGCTCAACCGGGCAGCGGTAGCTTTGTGCAAAGAGGACAACGAGCGCGCACTGGATGCCATCAAGCGTATGATCCTCTCCGAGAAGGAAGCGGACAACCTTGAGATATTCATCACCGAGGAATTGTCCAAAGGAGACCTGGAGGCGAAGGAGAGGGAGGACCTGATGCACCTGATCCGGCGCATGGACTATGTCGCCGATTGGGCCAAAGAGGCAGGGATGAACATGCAGCTCGTCATCGAAGCCAAGGTCGTGATCCCAGTGATTCTCTGGAACAAGTACTGCGCCATGAGCCGCGAGCTAGAGAAGGCCGCCAAGCAGCTCAAGAACAGCATCGACAGCCTCGGGATAGACGCTGACGCGGTCATCAAGTACGAGAGGGAGGTCGAGCTGCAGGAGCACATCATGGACGACATGTACTTCTCCACCAAGAAGGACATCCTTTTCGCGGACATCGATCCGAAAGCCATCTTCCTCATGCGCGACATCCTTCACGGGATAGAGAACTCATGCGACAAGTGCAAGGACGCCGCGGACATCATCCACATCATATTGATATCGCAACGGCACAAGGCAAGGTAAGCGAAATGGCACGGCTGTTCGGCACCAACGGGGTACGGGGCGTCGTCAACGAGTTCATGGACGGCCAGCTGGCGTTGGACGTCGGCAAGGCGGTCGGTACCTTCATGAAAGGTCGGGTGGCGATCGGCTGTGACTCCCGGACCAGCGCCGACATGGTCAAGAGCGCTTGCGCCGCTGGTCTGATGACCGCTGGGGCCGAGGTTCTGGACCTCGGGTTGCTGCCAACACCGGCGTTGCAGTTCTTCGTCAAAAACGGCCACCTCTCCGGCGGAGTGATGATCACTGCCTCGCACAATCCTCCAGAGTTCAACGGCATCAAGGCCATAGATTCCGACGGAACGGAGATGCCGCGCGAGAAGGAACTGGCCATCGAAGCGTTCTATTTCCAGAAGGAATTCTCACGACCGGACTGGAAGCAGATTGGCAGCTCGACCCGAACGACCGGAGCGATCGCCAGCTACCAGAAGGCGGTCCTGGCCAACGTGGAGAGGAAGGTCATCCGCGCTGCTGGCCTGAAGGTCGTTCTGGATTGCGCCAACGGCGCGGGATCGGTCTGCACCCCCCAGATTTTGGAGGAGCTAGGCGTGCGAACCATAACGCTCAATTGCAACCCGCTTGGAACATTCCCCGGGCATCCCTCGGAACCGACCGAGGAGCACCTGAAGGACCTCATCGCCATGGTCAAGCAGACAGGCGCCGACCTGGGCATCGCCCATGATGGAGACGCGGACCGGACGATATTCATCGACGACAAGGGAAGGTTCGTCTATGGGGACAGGAGCTTGGCCGTCGTTGCCGGCGCCATGGTCGTCGAGAACGGCGGAGGCGTCGTCGTCACACCCGTCTCGACTTCGCTTTGCGTGGAAGAAGTGGTGAAACGCTCGGGCGGCGAAGTGGTCTATACCCGCGTCGGCGCGCCGATCGTCGCTCGCAAAATGATCGAGATCGATGCATTGTTCGGCGGGGAGGAGAACGGCGGGCTGATTTTCCCCAAGCATCAGTACTGTCGCGATGCGGCCATGACTGCAGCCAAGATGATCGAGATCCTGGCCATAGAAGGTTCGATGTCATCCCTATTGGCGAAAGTGCCCGATTACTGCCTGGACAAAAGGAAACTGGCGTGCCCGGACCTCGCCAAAGAGGACGTGCTAAAGGCGGTTTGCGAAGCATTCGCAGAGCAGCGGGTCGATACCACGGACGGAGTCAAGGTGTACTTCGAAGGGGGATGGACACTGATCCGGCCGTCGGGTACGGAACCGATCTTCCGCATCTATTCTGAAGGGAAGACCGAGCAGAAGGCACACGAGATCGCGGATCGATGCGAGAAAGTGGTCAGGGAGATCCTTGGCTCGATCTCAAAGTGATATCGAACCTTAGAATCCGCTTGGGTTGATGACTTCTTTCCCGGTGCTTGTGGACCACTGAGATGACTTCCATTACCAGCCTGGCCGCCAACACCGCAGTGTTGCCCTTGTCGTAAGGCGGCGAGACTTCGGTCACGTCGAAGCCGACCATCCTCGGGGCCAGCATTCTTATGCACGTCTTGACATCGAGGGAGCTCAATCCGAAAGGCTCTGGCGTTCCGGTGCCTGGCGCGAAGGCCGGGTCGATGCCGTCTATGTCCAGCGAGAAATAGATGTCCTCCCGCTTCATCATATTCAGCGCCTTCTTGAATGTTTTCTCAACTCCCTCCTCATGGATGGTATAGGCATCGATATACTCGGGCATCGCGGCGTTCTTTTCTTCCATCGAGATCGATCTGACGCCGTATGCGAGGACGTTCTCGATGCCGACCTGGTCTGCGTTACGGCGCAGCACGCAAGCATGGGACAGTCGATTCCCCTCGTATTGTTCCCTGAAATCAAGGTGGGCATCGATCGTCATCACGCCGATGTTCTTGAAAGCCCTCACCGCGGGGATGGTGGCGCTGTGGTCCCCTCCCAAAATGATGGGGAACTTGCCTGCATCGACGATCTCCGCGACCCTTTTCTCAGTCGCTTTGACCATTTCTTCTGATGTATAGACATCTTCGATGTTGCCAGCATCGTGGATCTTGATCTTCGTCAGCAATAAGTCGTGCTCGAAAACGTATGGCTCGAAGCTCAGCGAGGCTTCGCGGATGGCGTTGGGGCCGGCCATCGCACCGGATCTGAAGGTTGCCGTCCTATCGAATGGAACGCCCAGGATGACGAAATCCGCATCCTCGAAATCAGCCGTCGCGAAGGCGAATCTAGCTGTGGGGAGTACCATTCGGGTTCACTTCATACCTTTGTGATCTTGCGGCGGCCGAGGGCGATCATATACATGACCTCCTCGCCTGGATGAAGCTGTCCCTCGAATTCCTCGGTGATCGCAAGTGAAAAGTTCTCGAAATTCTCTAGATCCATGAGCTGTACCTCTTTTCCGGAGATAGCCAGTATCTGCGCCTTCCTTTTGTCGATCATCGGGACCTGGACCTTGTGGGTTACCGGGTGAACGATGCTGCGCTTCTTCTCATCGAACAAGCCAACCGCATCGATTCGCGCTTTCGCTTCTCCGTGTTTCCCTGGCTTGGACATCTGGATTGAGAGTATCTTGCAGGGCTCGTCATCGATTACGACGTACCTGCCTTCCTTAAGCTCACGAACCTCAGCTTGCGTCCACGACATATATATCGGCTCAGGGAAAAGGTCCGGAGTTAATATAGCTTATGGCACAAGACTAGGAAGATACCATGAGGCCAGCAACGTTCATTGGATAATGAAATGGGCTATATCAATACTTAAGTTGAGAATCCGATATACTTGCAAGGCGTCATCAAGGGGTTGGCAGTAACTTCTAGTTCTACTATTGATGAAGATAGGGGGATCGATGAAAAGGCGTTGGGTATTGATCATCGTAGTGGTCGCTCTTATCGCCCTCATCGGGTCGACTATGTATGCATTCTTTTCACCTTTGGCCCCCGTTCAAGACCAAGATAAGCCGTTGTTCAAGACTGGAGACTGGCTAAACTACACGCTTTCCGGTTCGAACATAGGCGGTTCGCCGATCGTAGGGAAGATGAACATATCCATTTCCAATTCTTCATCTTCCGGTCTATCCTACCGCAGCGATGCATTATGGAACAACTCTCGCGATCCTTTTGGATCCTTCTCTTTCCAATTTGCACCTGGCGTCGGCCAGTGGGTGAAGGAATGTAAGATCCAAACGGCAATCGGGGACAAGTTCGTCAGAACTTACATTGATTATCGCGTGCTTCACGAATGGAATTATTCTCAATGGCAGAATGTGATTGTGCTGACATCTGTTGGAGCCGAATCGGGGCTGGTCTATCAAATGCTCGTGTGCTGCCCCGAATACCTCTATGAGATCAACATGAGCAATTCGAGCTCCGCTGGATTGGTTGGTTTGGATCAGAATGGAAGCACCATGGAGTCCGTTGGTTCGGCCAGGGTGTTGAACGAGAATCCGTCGAGCATCATCTATGGCATTGAATCCTCGGGAACATCTTTAGGCAGCCTTGAGGTGATGGATGGTGAGCGGCTTCGGTATGAGGTCACTGGTTCAAACGTGACGTTCTACCTCTTCTCAATGAGCAACATCGATTCAATGCTGGGCGGGGGGCAGTTCGAATTCGATCAGCTTCATTCCATGCAGAGAGGGCTCCACGGCGTATTCGATCATGAGATCCAGGCAGGGACCTATTGGTATGTGTTCCAAGTGGATCCTGCACCAAAGGATCAAGTCGTTGTCTGGTATTGGGGTTAGGTGTAAAACTTCCCTTTTGCCGTTAGTCTCACTTCTTGTAATGGCCCCTCACCGGAGGGCGCCTTCCCTGCTGAGGGGGCTTGAACGGCTGCTTCTTTGGCGGTTCAGGGTATTTCTGTTTTATCTCCTCGATCCTCTTATCCATGTCCTCCTTCAACTTCTCGCCGATGTACTCCCCTTTGTAGAAGTCGACCTTCGCCGCGATTAACGCCTTGCCGGCCAACGTCCGAGCCACTTTTCCTCGCTGCCAATAGGGAGCGCGGTGGATCGCCGGATACTGGAAGATGATGCCGTGCTTGGGCGGCGCCTTGCCAGAACGCAGGTGCAGGAACATCGCCTTCTCCGCTCCCAGCAGCTGCACCGTCGATGAGGGTAGTTTGGTCAGGCGCCCTAGTCCACCGGCCAACGAGATCAATCTCGCTCCCAGGTTCGCCGAAACCAGGAAAGTCAAGTTAGGGGCATACTCTTCCATCCGACGTTGGACGTAGCCATCGAGGCGCTCCTTCGTCTCGTAGAGTGAGAAGACGGCAGTCGCGAACTCTTGGATGACCGTGATGTCCTCGTCCATGAGCTCCGCCCCGACCGACTCGAGCCTCAGCTCCAGCGCCTTCAGGACTTCCTCCCTCTCTCCATGATTGGCGATCAGCTCCGCGTACCTTTCGTCCTTGGCGTAATCGCTCAATTCCGGGAAGTGGAGGCCGTACCATTCGTGCAGTCTCTCCGAAAGCGCGTTTATCTGCTCGGTGACGTCATCACTCGCCCTGATCGCCTGCAATATGCCTTTGTCCGGGGCCAGTGGTTCGCGGGTGCGGAGTTTCCCCAGCTCGACCATCACTACCTGCATCAATTCCTGCGAGTAGCCGAAATCCTCCGCCTTGATGAACGAGGAATCGAACACCTCTGGCTTGCCGATCTTGGAAAGGCGGGCGTCCGCCACCCTGAGGCGCTTCAAACCCTTGGAGATCTCCTCCTCCTCAGGGATTATCTGTCCATGCTGGATCAGGGCGAGCTTCGCCGCGATGTACTTAGTTTCCTTCTCGAAGAGGATGCTCTTGCGCACCTTCTCCTTGTCGCACAGGAACACCCCGAACCATTTGGTGACGATGATCATTGTCTCACTTCCCATTATTTACCAAGGTCATTATCCTGCCCTTTTCCTCTGCGGAAAGAGGCTTCAGGCGGTCGTTGCCTCGGGCCCGCACTTGCAGCTCCGCCATGAACTCCAGCGTCTCCATCTTGTGGCACGCGTCCGCCACGTCCTTGCCGATGGTGATGGCGCCATGATTCTCCAATATGAAAGCGTCATGGCCGATCATCCCTTCGGACAGGTTCTTGGCCAGCTGCTCGGAACCGGGCGTGGCATAGGGAATGAACGACACGTCCTTGAGCACCATCAACCCCTCTGGGGTCAGGTCGGTGCGGACTGTTTCTCCTGTTACGGACAGCAGCGTGCAGAACAACGGATGGCAATGGACGACCGCGCCCACGTCCTTCCTCCGGCGGTAGAATGCCAGATGGAATGGCGTTTCCATCGAAGGCTTCCCTCCGGCGGTCACCTCCCCGGTCTCGATCAGCATGCGGATGAGGTCGTATGCCCTCATCCTCCCCTTGCAAACGCCAGAGGGAGTGATGATAATGGCATCATCGTCGATGCGACCGGAGATGTTGCCACCGATGCCAGTCATCAGGTGCATGGCATACAATTCGCGGCCGTTGTCAATGATCTCCTTGCGCAGTTCGCCCTCGATCTTCATATCCTGGCACCTCTCACCCTGGCTATCTGTTCCGGATCGAGCACGCCGATCTCGGTTATGAAGCCGGTGACGTACTTGGCCGGGGTCATATCAAATGAAGGGTTCAATGCCCCGCACCCCTCCGGCGCGATGCGCTTTCCATTCATTACTAGAACCTCGTCCTCATCCCGATCCTCGATAACGATGTCCTTCCCACTCTCCGTATCGAAATCGAAGGTGGAGATAGGGGCGGCCACATAGAAAGGTATCCTTAGTTCCTTTGCCAGCACCGCCTTCTCGAAGGTGCCGATCTTGTTGGCGAAGTCGCCGTTCAGAGCCACGCTGTCAGCGCCAACGATGACCAGGTCCACTCCTTTCCTCATGAAGTGGCCCGATGCACCGTCCACTATGATGGCATGCGGGATCTCCTCATTGCGCAGCTCGTAAGCGGTGAGCTTCATTCCCTGTAGCCTTGGTCGCGTCTCCGACACATAGACGAACAGCTTCTTCCTCCCTCGCCAGGCGACCCTGATTGGAGCGAGTGCTGTCCCATAGTCGACCGTTGCCAGCGCTCCGGCGTTGCAATGCGTCATGATCTTATCGCCATCTTTGATGAGGAGTGCCCCATTGACTCCGATCAGGCGGCATTTCTCAACGATCTGGTTGGCGTATCGATTGGCGGCCTTCGTCGGCTCCTCCCCTCTCTTCAATGCTCCTAGCATGAAATCGACAGCGTAGAAGAGGTCATGCGCGGTCGGTCGCTGCGATTTGAGCAGCTCACCGGACTCGTCCAGGTCCTTTCCCTTCAATGCCGCCAGAGCCATCCCGTATGCAGCCGCTGCTCCAATGGCTGGCGCTCCTCGGACGGTCATGTCCTTGATCGCTCTGCCAACATCCTCCACATCTTCGAACACGACGATCTCGAACTTCTCCGGGAGCAGGCGTTGGTCGATCATCTTGAGCTTGCCCCCCTCCATCCACACGGCCTGATAGTCCTTCGGGCCGTGCTCCGTCAATATTCGCAATCGTTCACCGCAAGGTAATTCGGTCGGGGTTAGAAAAAACGTTGGATTGTTGGCTGGGGAAAACCATGGAACCAAGATTAAATATCGTCGATTACATTCTTTGTAACCCAGGTCGGACCCAAATGAACGACAAGAAGCCGGACGCGTTCGATGTCTATTCTACCACGGCAGGTCTGCGCCAGATTTCGAACCCAGTCAGGCAGAGGATATTGAGCGAGCTTCAACGGCGTGACCTCAGCCTAAGCGAGATCGCCGTCCTGACCAATAAGGCGCAGTCCACGCTGTCGGTCCATCTGGACAAGATGGTCAAGGAGGGATTGATCGCCTATCGCGACGACCCCGACGACAATCGCCGCAAGATATTCTATCTGGTCTCAAAGCCGGTGGGCAGCTCGGTCGTTCCCCGCGAAGACCTGATGAAGCAGGTGGAGATCACCATTGCCCGGTCGATCGGCACTCCCAGTACCTTCCTCAAGGGCGTGATACGCTCGATCGTCATCGGTATGGAGGCGATAGGGTTCAACATGGACCCAGTCCTCAAGGACATTGGCCGGCAGATCGGGACCGAGATCGCCAGGCGGATGAAGTCCAACAACGTCGAGGGTGTCATCGGAGAGGTGAAAGAGTTCTTCAAGGTCCACGAACTGGGCGAGATCAATGTCTACGCTCTGCACCCGGTGACCCTGATAATCAAGGAGGAGTACGACTGCTCCAAGGCGCCGGACGTCGGAAAGACGCTCTGCCTGATGAACGAAGGGATACTGGAAGCGATCTTCGAGAAGCGACTGGGCATGCCATCCAGAGTGACGAAGGCGGAAACCTTCGGCACGCAGTACAACTTCTGCAAGTACGTCATCGAACCTGGATTCTAAGATCGGTCATCTGCTTTCGCAATTCACGCACCGAATCTATTTAGCGGTGCGGCTTCTTTAGTGATTTTTGAGGTCGAGCAAAATGGGACTTTATGACATGTTCGATGAGATGAACGACATGTTCGATGAGATCGACGAAGAGATGTGCCTGGTCCTTGATAGCGTCTCAGCCATTAGGGAAATGGTCGAGAAGGGGCAGAAGAAAAAGGCCCTCGAGGCGCTGATGGAGCTCGAGGCTGAACTGGACGACTTCTTGACAATCCCGGAGGAAGATGAGGAGGAAGAAGGGGATTGGGAAGAAGAGGACGAGGAAGAGAAGGACGGATGCGAGCCAAAGGAAAAGAAGTAAGCTTCTGGAGCGGTCTTTTTCAAATCGCTCCGAAACCCTTTTTACCACGATCAACGAGTTGGAATATCGTCAAGCGACGGTTTCCCGGTGCCGGTGGCCCTAACGAAAACGGCGTTGACGAACTTCATTTCCTTGCCGTAGCCATCGCTGAAGCGAACATCTTCTCGCTGCACTCTGACCTTAATGTCCGTGGCACGGGCGATAGTCAACCTCTCGGTCACATATCTCTCCACCTGCGTTCTGGCCGACGAAACCGCCTCTTCCAAATGTGAGAACTGCATCGGTGCGGAGAACTGCCAGAATAGCATGAACTTATCTCCCACCGGCGAGATCTCGATGCTGGTCGATTCGGTCATCTCGCTACAGACTGCCCCCACCGCGTTGCCAACGTCATAATTCTCGGGTATAATGATGCGAGCCTCCATCCTCTTTTCCAGCGGCCGGACCAGGATCGATGCCGGTGCGCCTATTCCCACTATTGGTCTGTCCAGAGTAGCGCGCAGCGAAAGCCGATGGAACACCGTTTCGCCCATAGCTGCGTGCAACATCGCATCGGTCTGCTTCGAGGATGGCATCGGGCCGATCGCGTCTGCCATAGCTTTCTTGACTATCTCCTCTCCTATCCTTGTGACCACCCGAGTCATGATCCTTTCTGCAAGCTTGTCAGGATCGGAATCCATTTTCTGAGCGAGGATTTGGAGGCCTATCCGTGATGCCTCCGCATCTCCCCTGATGTATTCCCCGGTCAGATGCATGATATCGGTCGGGGTGAGCCCCGTCCTAAGCAGATTGCCTCGCTTCATCAGCGACCTGATGCTCTCATTTACCAGCACAACGTCCGGGGTTCCGTCCATCGTTTCGTAAAGGGTCGATGGCCCATTGGCAGCGATGAAATCGTGCACCTTCCGCTCGCTTGAATTCAGATTGGTCAGGTCCGACTTGCCAATCACGTAGAAAGTGGTGTCCTGAGCCGCCAGCAGACGCTGGTTAAAGTCATCTTTCATCGTCGATGCCACGGCCAGTGGCACCACCCTCTGCGGTCCGATGAGCAGATCGCCGTCCTCGGTCAGCGAGACCAGAGAATCGCCACCCAGGCCACAGGTCCACATATCAATTGCCTTCACCCGGGTCCTCCATTCCCCTACGATCGCTCCATCCAGGTCGAGACGGGGGAATCCGCCTTCCAAGAACGCGATGTCCGTTGATGCCCCGCCCACATCCACTACGATGCAATCGTCCAACTGAGCCAGAGCCTTTCCACCCATTAGGCTAGCGGCCGGACCAGAGAGGATGGTCTCCACCGGTGTCTTCATGGCGACCTCTAAGCTCATCAGCCCACCATCCCCTTTGAAGACCAGTATCCTGGCCTTGATATTCATCGCTGTGAGAGCGCTTTTCACCGCGGTGAGGAACTCCTCGATGACTGGCAGCAATCTTGCGTTGAGAACCGCTGTGATGGTGCGTTCCTTGATCCCCAGCTCCCCTGTCAACGAATGCCCGGTAACCACCGGCAGATTGGTCAGCTGACGTACCAGCTCCGCGGCATGCTCTTCGTGCCAGGGATTGGTGACGCTGAACATGCCAGAGATGACGATGGCGTCGACGTCCTTGGCGACTTCCCTTATCGCCGCGGATAGCTCCTCCTCATCCTGCGGCTCAACCATCCTGCCGAGCGAATCGAATTCGCCTTTTACGAAACGAGCGATCTTGCATCCCAGGACCCAGTCATCAGCGGGTTTCCAACCCATACCGATCAGTCCGACCTCTCCACCTTTACCAGTTAGTAAGGAGTTCGTTGCCAGAGTGGTCGAAAGCCCGACCAGGTAGATCTCTTTGACGTCGAATCCGCCCATCCTAACGACCTGCTCGATCGCCGAGGCGATGCCTATCGATAGGTCGTGGTAGGTCGTTGGTGCCTTGGCCTTGGCGATAACCTTCTTGGTGTCCAAATCCACCACTGCCGCATCGGTGAAGGTGCCGCCGGTATCGATGCCCAATCCCAGAACCATTTTTTACAGCTCCAAGCGACCAAAGAATAGAACTTCCTTTCTTAATTCTTCTCCAATATCCTCGGCAGGGGATTTCAGACAAATCAGGGCCGGGGGATTATCCCTATCTTGGCAAGGCGTTCCAAGGCGAATCTGGCGCTCTTGCGAACGAACTCGCTCTGGTCCTCGGCCATCTTGACCAAAGGGGTCAAGGAACTCGTGTTGCCCAGGAACAGCTTATCCGCCAGTCGCCCGATGCCCCATGCTGCCATTCCCTTAACCTCGAAGCTCTCGTCTGCCAGGAGGAGATTAAGGAATGCTATCGACCTCTCCCTCCCTATTTGGACGCCAGCAATCTCGCCTATGGCCCAAGCGGCGTTCTCCTTCACCTCAGGGTCTGGATCTGAGGTCAGAAGCTCCATTAGATCGAGAGAGTAATCGCCAGGGAGTTTGTTCTGTGCCATCTTTCCAATCGCCCAGGATGCCTGTTTCCTCGTTTCGACGTCGGCATTCTGAAGTTCGCTGGACAATTCAGAAGGCGAAAGCCCGAATATCGCCCGGTCCTTGAGTAGCTGGTGAAGCAGTTCGAATGCGGCTGACCGTCGATCTCGATGGCTGGAATGCAGCTCGCACTTGAGTTTCTCGACCTCTTCCTCTGTCAATTGATCGACCTTCATCAATGAGTTGGGATCGACATCAACGGGCTTCGGCATCCTTTCACTTCTTCTATGGTGCGACTGGTTTCTCTTTATAGAACTCGCATACCGCGTAATCCTCTTCGCCCCGGCACATCTCATAGTCCTTGATGGCGAGGACATCAAGGCGTATCCTTCTGGCCTTACAGCTGGCGCATCTTCCATCCTTGGCATGCCAGAGGCAATGCACCTTCACTTCGGCCACCGGCTCCTAATCATCGGTATCATGAATAATCCTGTCGATGGTGGTTTGGGTCTGAGAGCATTGACATCTATATTAGCACGCAATTTTATATTCAATCTATCAAGGATATGTTCAAGAGAGTGGGGAGAATTGATTTCGCGCCTTCCGAATCGCGATGAAGCTCGAAATGCGGCTTCGGTTTCTCGCCGCCATATATTATATTGGAGATTTGGAAGCACGATCCTCGCATCGTTCATACTGTTGAGCGCTATGTTCTGTGCCTCCAGCGCCAATACTGTTATCGCAGCCGATAATGGCTATCTAACAAGTGGCGATTATGATTATTTCTACAACAACGAAGGCACGGAGATCGTGATTATAGTGTATCACGGCGCGGGGGGGAACGTCGTGATCCCCAGTGTGATCGACGGGAAACCGGTCACCTCCATCGAGATGGGCGCGTTCCAATTGTGCGCCACTCTGATCTCCGTGGTCATCCCTGACGGAGTCACATACATCGGTTCGTCAGTTCTCAGCCAGTGTGCTTCACTGACCTCGGTGACAATCCCTGATAGTGTGACGTATATCCAGGATGGGGCGCTAAACTTCGATGACTCTCTGACATCGATCAACGTTCCCAGCGGCGTCACACATATAGGTTCCATGGTTTTCAGTGCCTGCCCTTCGCTGACCTCGATTACTGTGAGCGCCAGCAACCCGAGCTTTGCCAGCCTTGATGGATTGCTGTTCAGCAAGGACTTGACCACATTGATCCGGGTCCCTGGGGGAAGGGAGGGGTCGTTCGTCGTCCCCGGCGCCCCCACTTCCATCGGGGACGGGGCGTTCTTGTACTGTGCTAACCTGACCTCGGTGGCAATCCCGAACAGCGTTACGAGCCTCGGGGGAGCCGCTTTCAGCCACTGCACCTCCCTGACCTCGGTTACAGTACCAGATGGCGTCACTTCCATTAAGGGCGGGGTGTTCTTCTCGTGCTCTTCCCTGGCATCCATTACCATAAGCAACGGGGTCACATCCATCGGGGACTCCGCGTTCTTCAATTGCAGCTCCCTGACCTCATTGACGATACCGGACAGCGTCACACAAATCGACATTGGTGCCTTCCAATTCTGCACCTCTTTGATCTCAGTGAACATCGGAAGCGGCGTCACGACCATAGGTATGTATGCGTTTTCGCGTTGCACCTCTTTGAGCTCGATCACCTTACCTGATAACATTACGCACATCGGGGAAGGTGCCTTCGAACAGTGTTCCTCCCTGACCTCCGTGACGATCGGAAGCGGAGTGACGTCCATTGGCTACAGTGCGTTCGCTTCCTGTTCCTCCCTGGATTCGGTCGTCATTCCCAGTGGCGTCCTTGCCATCGGAGATCTCGCATTCTATAGCTCTGGTCTGGCATCCGTGACCATACCAGATAGCGTCACCTCGATCGGGAATGGGGCATTCTCCTGGTGCAGTGCCCTAGTCACAGCAAGCATCGGAAATGGAGTTGCCTCTATCAGTGAGCGCACGTTCGTCCGATGCATCTCCCTGACCTCGGTGACCATCGGGAACGGGGTCACTTCCATAGGGGATTATGCGTTCTACGACTGCTTCACAATGACCTCAGTGGCAATACCCAATAACGTCACATCTATCGGGACTGACGCGTTTTCATTCTGCACTTCCCTGACTTCGATAAACGTGAGTTCAAGCAACTCTGCCTATGCAAGCATCGATGGCGTATTGTATAACAAGACTTTGGCCACTTTGATACTGTGTCCTGGTGGCAAGGCTGGTTCGATTGACATTCCTGATAGCATCGCTTCCATCGAAAGTCGCGCGTTCTTTCATTGCAGTGCCCTTACCTCAATAAACGTTAGCTCGGACAGCGCATCCTATGCAAGCATCGATGGCGTATTATACGACAAGATATTGACCACTTTGATGGTGTGTCCAGGAGGCAAGGCTGGCAACTTCACCATCCCTGGCAGCATTAAGTTCATAGGGGCCTGGGCTTTCAATTATTGCACTTCCTTGGTTAATGTTACAATCCCTAGCAATGTCATTTCCATAGGCTATTCGGCGTTCTACTCCTGCACCAACTTGACCCAACTGCACTTTGAAGGAAATGCGCCCAAATGCAGTATGAATTGGATAGAAAACCATAATAACGATTTGACAATCTACTTCTTCGGTAATAGGACAGGGTTCACCACTCCCATTTGGTATGGAGTAAGTACAGTAGAGTTGCCCCTCCATCAAGACCAGCAGACCTCGATCATATTAGTGGTGGTCCTTATTTTCGCATTAATTATCGTCGCATTCGTCGTGTTGCGAAAAAGGCAGGTCAAGAAGTAGGGCGGCTCGAAATGCGAATGATGCGCGAATTCAAGAGAAAGCAGGGGAGGATGGGAGTGGGCTCAGCCAGATTCGAACTGGCGAACTTCTGCGTGTCAAGCAGACGTCATAACCGCTAGACCATGAGCCCTTGTGGATTCTGGAGTATACCTTCCCCATAGATATGAGTTTCGTCATCGAACCAAAGTATGATTGGCTGATCTTGAAATCTGGCTAACGCATAATCAATCTAGAGTGCCGTGATAGACGAGAGTGTTATAGCGCATGATAACCCGGCCGTTCTGCTGATGACGGTCAAAGGTCTCGGAGATGCGACGAGCGATCTCTTCGTATCCCTCCTCCCCCTTCTTCGGCATATGAGAGTTGGAAAGAGCGCGCCCCAACAACCCTTCTCGATCCAGCTCCTGTTGGTTCGGGAAGCTCGCCTCCTTGCATCTGCCATCGAAGAAAGCTCGGGGGTCCCTTGACCGCTCCCTTTTCTCCTTGTCAGGCTCGGTGTAGACCCCGACCAGTCTTTCATATTCACGAGAGAACGGATTGCATACGTCCCTTTCATTATAGACGATGCACACCTGGCCTCCTGGTCTGAGGATACGGGCGAACTCGATCCTGGTCGGAACGGTTTCGAACCAATGGAAGGCCTGGGCGGCCGTCACCGCATCGACGCTCGCCGTGCCCAATGTGGTCGTCTCCGAACGACCGACCACGCTATGGAAGCCTGTCATCGATCCCAGGGCATCGTCCGCGCACTCTCTCATCTCACGATTGGGTTCGACGGCATAGACCAATATGCCCCGGTCAAGCAGCCCTCTGGCGAAGATCCCAGTCCCGGAGCCTACATCGGCAACCGAGCAGCCTTTCCAGATGATCGAATTGTCCAGCAGGTATTGGAAGAGGGCATCAGGATATCGAGGCCTATGCATTTTGTAATCAGACGATCGCCCGGTGAAACGCTCGGTCGGGTCAGGGTCGGGGCTCACCATACGTCGCGATATCCTCTTCGATAGGTCTTAATGCCTTCATCCAAAGTCGTTCTCTCTTCGCTAGTAGTTTCGCAATCTATTAATCCCTGGCACCTGATTCGATTGGCGGTAACGCGATGTCAGAGATTCTTCTATTCACAAAAACCGGCTGCCAAAAATGCGACTGGGTCAAGGAGCGTATTCCAGAGGGAGTCAAGGTCAACATAATCAACATGGAGACGGCGGACGGAATGGCAGAAGCCGCATACTATCAGCTCCTGAGCAAGCATACGCCGATCCTGGTGGTCGACGACGAGGTCTTCGAGGGCGCGATCAAGATCGTCGAGAAGATCAACGCTTGCTCTTGCGACGGCAAATGAGCTAAGCACCTCTCGATCTCGTTATAACATCGATCGCAAATGAAAGATTGATTATTTCTTAGTCGATGGACTGTCGACATGATAGCGCTCGGCATCGAAGGCACCGCCCACACCTGCGGGGTCGGGATCGTTGACGAAAAGGGGAGGGTCCTGGCCAACGAGATGAAGATGTACAAGCCCGAAACGGGCGGCATCCATCCCAGGGAAGCGGCCAATCATCATGCCGAAGTCGTTGTCCCGATGGTCCTCAAGGCCGTCGAGACCGCGGGGCTCAAGTTGAAAGACATCGACCTGGTG
>PNBI01000147.1 GCA_003135935.1 Methanomassiliicoccaceae archaeon | reverse complement strand
TCGGTGACGGGAACGGGGTTAAAATCATGCTTGCCAGTATCAGGAGCCTTATCTAGGACGGAGAAATAGTTGAGAACATCCTCCAGGTCCTTGGCGAACTCCTGCTTCTCCTCTTCTGACAATTTCAATCGGGCGTTTCGCGCGACGCTCTTCACTTCTTCCAAATCCATAACGACACCGTGAAGCGGGCCTGGCGATCGTTCGCCAAGGTCACAGGTTTGGTGCATTATGCGGACTCGCCAATAAAGCCTTAGCGGACCAGCCAAGGCGCTCTCGTTCTGAGGGAAGTTGATTGCAACGTTGCCCGGAATGAAAATGTTTATGAATGGTTCATCTTTTACATTCCTTCGGTAAATTGTATGGATGAATCAGAGAAGTTGATACAACAGGCTCACCAGCTCATGAACGATGGCGAATACCCGCAGGCGTTCTCCAAGTTCGACAAAGCCATCAAGGCCAACCCAAACAGCGCCGAGGCATATTTCGGGAAGGCCGAGGCAGGTGTCTTGGTTTCGAAGATCGGCGTGGATGAGGTGATCGCTCTATACAAGAAGGCGATCTCTTTGGACGATAAGAACCCGTTCTATTACGCTTCACTCGGCGCGTTCTGCGTCGAAGCCAATCAGTTCAATGAGGCGGAGGCAGCCTACAACAAGGCCGCCGAGGTGGACCCAGAAAATGCTCCATACTACTATTCCGAATTCGCGGTGGAGTATTATCGCCGAGCACCGGTGGCGATGGAGCAATTCATGGATGACAGTACTAGAGCAATCATCGCCAAGAAGTCTCTCAAGTATCTGCTGAAGTCGATCAATCTGACGGAAGAGCAGGCGAAGAAATTGCTCTAACCTCCCGGAGAAGAAGGCTTGCTAGTCATCGGTATAGGTCCCGCCGCTCGCAACGCCCAATTTCATCCGGTTTCTCTATCGAGCACTTGCAGATGGAGCACATCTTCGTCCGAGGATCGTAGTCCTCAGCGCAGACCAGCCTTCCGCAGATAGTGCAAGATTTGAAAGCTGGCTTCCCGCAGATCATGCATTGTCCGACAACGTCCATCGTGGATGTCTTCGACCTCTATCCTCATGAAACCTTCTATTTGTTAGATCGAACCCCAATTCACTTGTCAGCGATTCTCTCACACACCCGCACCAATTCCCGGGCATTCTCCACCGGGGTGTCCGAAGGGAGTTCACAGGCTGGCGCAATGACCGTTCTTCGGTCGCCGAAGAGCTTGATCGCTTTCGTGACCGCGACCTCGATCTCGTCCAGGCTGCCTTGGTAAATCAGGTTCTGGTGGTCGATGCCAGCTATCAGAGTCCTTTGGCCGATCTCCGAAACAGCATGCTCGATCGTTCCCCTTGCACCCACCCAGAAATGGATCGCTTTCGGGTCGAGGGTATCGATCTGCTCCTTCAAGAACGGCGAATATGAGCAATTGTGGACTATGGTCCGCAGACCAATGGAATGGAATTCCTCGACCACCCCACGGAGGGGTTCGAGGTCAAAGCGCATGCACATGTCCAAGGTGTTCTGCTCCGCGTCTGCCAGCCCACCGCTAATGAAGACGGCATCGAGGCCAGAATAGTTCGCCAAGCGCACCCCCAGCATCTTTAAGCTGTCGGCCACCTTCGAAATGAGTTTGGCCAATTCCTCAGGCTGCAGCATCTGCCAGACCATGAGGTTTTCGTACCCCAGAATTCCCGAGGCTACTATGAACGGAGAGCTGGTACATCCCAATACCATCGTTTCCTTGCCCACCTCCTCCATCATGAGTCGCGCTGCCTTGATCGGCACGGACCATATGCGGTCGTCGAAAGGGTCGACAGGACTGAGCTTCTCCACCGACTCCATGTCGTTGATCTTGGCCGGCTCACTATTAGGATAATTATTGCGATTGCTAAAGGCCAGTTTCGCCCCGAATGCCTGCGATTCCATCAGCAGGTCACCCCATCCTGCCATGACATTGTCATAGCCGAAGACGTCCAGAGCCGTCAAGCTTAACTGGGCAAACTTCTTCGCGTCGAAGTAAGCCTCTTGGATGGCAATGCCTGCGACCTGCTGGACGTGCTTCATCCCGCCGAGGTGCTGGTACATTACCGGGATTCTATCAACATCGTCGCCATCGAGAGCGGCAGAAAATCGGTCCCGCGAATTCATCCCTTTGGGTATTGCCAATCATGGCTAAATAAATCTCTTGGCCAGTCTAATCAAGAAGCTCGAGGTGTCGCAAGCCCTCGATCACGCCGTCTGAGTGCGTTCCTTTGGCCACGAAGTCTGCCGAAGACTTGGCGCTGGGCGAGGCGTTCCCCACCGCTATCCCAAAACCGCAGCCAGCAAGCATCTTGGAGTCATTATCAGAATCGCCTATTGCGGCAACTTCGCCTAAATCGATTCCGAGCAACTCGCAGCCCCTCTCTACCCCAGCCAGCTTGCTGTGCCCCTTGTTCATGATATGGATGGCGAACCCTGTGGCTTCGATATCCAGGTCCCAACCTGCCAGGATGTGGCGGATCCTCTCCAGATCGAACGATCGTCTCAACCCCACCTCAGTCAGGCGCCAGTTGTCCGTGAAAAGCCGTTCCACCTCGGGCATGGCCTCCTTCAGATAATCATACGCCTTCAGCGGCAGCTCATCAGTTTGCAATTGGTACGTCGTATTCTGATAATAGACCAGGCCGCCGTTCTCCGCGATCACCGGCCCCTTCGTTCCTATATACGTCGAAAGTCCGAACGCCACCGGAAGAACGTTCCCCGAAGCTATCATGACTATCGTCCCTCGCCTTTGTATTTCGCGAAGTGCTTCGATTCCATTGGCTTGGATGAGCCTTCCGGAATCGGTTATCGTCCCGTCAATGTCGCAGGCAACGACCCTCACCTTTAGCATGTCATCAGCTCTGCCTCACTGGCGAAGTTCCTCCAAAGTGGTGATCCGCTCTGCGAAGGCGTTGTGCTTATGGATCGATTCCTCGCTCTCGCTTCGAACGGTTACCTTCACCTCATCCGGCAAGTCACGGTATTTTTCCAGCACCTTTACTAGAATGTCCCTTACCACGTCCTCGACGAACTTCGGGTTTCGGTGGGCGTTGATGACCACAGCCGCTTCGTCCGAACGCTTGAGTATCTCAAAAGTGGGGGATGAGAAAGATCGTTCCAGGATGTCGATCAGGTCGTTGGCTTCGACCTCATTCTGGCCGGGCACTTCAATCATAAGCGTCGAGACATTGCGTTGGTTATGCGAAATGACTGGGAAATCATCGTTCAAGATTACGTTTCCCTTGATGCTGTCGCGGATGGTCTCCATTGCGCATGGACAGGCGGTCATCCCGATGGCTTGGGCGCCGATCATCTTCCGCATACCTTTCCCTCTATTACCGCTAGCATTAGCCATCAACTTGAATGGCTCTTTGCTTATCCTGCCGCTCGGTCCCGCTCGGTCGAGAAAATAGTCAGCGGTAATGTTCACTTCTGCATACGAAGCATATTCGTGCCTGTCGAACAGCATTTGGCAGATGTTCCCTGCGAGGACCTCCAGGCCGTTAACCGGCTTGCCAACGATGGTCTCGAGGACCTCTGCGATCACTTCGAGGTTGCGGGACAGGTGAGAGCCTCGTTGGGTGGAAGGCAGGTCTACGAAGATGTCGATAACGCAGTTCAGGCAGGAATTCCCGAAGGCTCTTTGGACCGTGACCTGCTTTTTGACCTCTGTGACGCCTACCCGAGTGAGCTTGAAACCGTTTAACGACTTGCGACCCTGGACATCTGTCAATAATTCATCTCCCGAACCAGATTGAACGACCTGTTTTAAAACTCTAAGGAATTGACCATCTTTCTAGTAGATTATACGTTGGGTGGTAGGCTATTCCGACATTCGCTGAATCGTCCCTCAAGCCCTGGCCAGAATAACCATTATACGTCATCCTTCGATTAACCAACATGCTGTGCGGGGTGGACGAAGCAGGCCGAGGACCAGTGATCGGCCCGATGGTAGTGGCCGCGGTCATGGTCGCCGATGACGGCCAACTTCGTTCCATGAAGGTAAGGGATTCGAAGCAGCTAAGCCCGGAGAGGAGGGAGGATCTCGCCATCCGCATTTCGGAGATCGCCGAGGTTCGGGTCGAGGTGGTCCGTCCAGAAGAAATCGACGCCAACACCGATGGCCATTTGAATCGCTTTGAAGCGGAGGTGTTCGCTCGATTGATCGAGATGCTCCGAGCGGAGGACGTGTTCGTGGACGCATGCGATGTGAACGAACGTCGCTTCGCAGGGATGATCATGCGACACCTGAGCTACCGACCGCGCTTGGTCTGCGAGCACAAGGCCGATTCCAGCTATCCAGTGGTCTCCGCAGCCTCCATTATCGCCAAGACCAGACGAGATGCAATAATAAGGCAGATCGAGGCAGAGGTCGGTCGGCCGATCGGCACGGGCTATGCGCATGATAAGGTGACTATTGCTTTCTTGGAAAACTGGATAAAGGAGAAGGGTTGTCTCCCGCCATACGCACGCCGGTCGTGGGCTACAGCGAAGCGAGCCTATTCCGCGGCGAAGACGACGAAATTATCAGATTGGGACGAGTGAAGAAGATGGCAGTCAAGCAAGTTCTGGATGATGTGGTTACTCAGTTCAACGCCAAGGTGGTTTGCGACGATTCGCTCCGCAAAGAGCTTGCTGGCATCAAGAAGCGCGTCCAGATCGACTTGGGCCCCGAGCAGTACTATTTCATCCTTGACGATTGCAAGGTCGAAGGGATATGCGTTGGCTCAGTCGCCAATCCCGATATTACCATAATCTCCGATGATGAGACAGTCCGGAAGCTCCATTGCAAGGAGATGAAGATCATGAAAGCCTGGGCCTTGAAGAAGATAAGAGTGAAGGGCTCGCTGGAAGACATCATGCGCCTGCGCAAATTCTTCTGACCACGTACCACGTACAAACCTTTATCTAAGGCCTCATTGTTAGGAGTTTTCCACAGCGGGGTGGGGTAGCCAGGACATCCCGTCGGGCTCATAACCCGGAGACCGGTCGTTCAAATCGACCCCCCGCTACTTTCCATTCACTTTCGTGATGCCAGGGCTCTTCTGATGGACTTTTTGCGATACAATCTTAAACTCGGGCTCAGTCTCGGTAATTAGCATAATAGAAATGAGTGAGGATAGTGGCACGCGTTCCAGTTCTGGTAATCGGCGGAGGGGTGGTGGGTGCTGGCATCCTGCGGGACCTGGCACTGAGGGGGATAGAGGCCATGCTGCTGGAGCAGGGGGATTTCTGCCATGGCGCGTC
>PNBI01000176.1 GCA_003135935.1 Methanomassiliicoccaceae archaeon | reverse complement strand
GCGAATGACCGTGGTTGAACGGAACCGTTCACGGTGCGCGTTTTAGCGAATCTTTATATATGGAATTAATTCTGACTAGGTACTGGAGTAATCAATTTGGCTGGATATAGAGGCAAAGGGCGGAGAAGGTTCGAACCGAAGTTCCGCCCCAAAGAGGTGCCGCGCACCGTTATGTTGAACATTCATCGCCTTGGCGTCTTCCGATACGATATCCGTGAGATATTGNNGACCCGGCTTTGTCATCCGCCGTCGTCGCGAACGTCATGGCGAAAGCGTCTCGGGTATCGATCGAGGACGCGAAGCAGTACGTCCGCGAGGTCGAGCAGTCTGGTGGATTGGACACTGAAGCGTCGGAATGCATCTGCGTTCTTTTGGACCGTTACAGCCGTTACCGCTAGAACCTATTTTCGCTTCACCGGGGTGATCTCGACCTTCTTGCCTTTCAGGTCGGCGCCCTTCATCGCGTTTATCACTTTCAGCGCGACGTCCTTGTGCACTTCCACGATGCTCTCTCGGTCCTCGACATCGATGTTGCCGATCATGAAGTCGCTGATCCGGGCGCGCTTCATTATCATGTTGGCCAGCTCGGCGCTCGCCACCTTGTCAGCCTTGCCGACGTTGAAGCCGAACCGCACCATGCCGAAGATGTCCGCCAGCTCGTCGAANNTCGATGCCGCGCGCCGCCACGTCCGTCGCGATGAGCACCTTGATCTTGTCGGCACGGAAGTCACCGAGGACCTTCTCCCTTCTCGATTGGGTGAGGTCACCATGCAACGCCGATACCGGATAACCGTACGATGCCAACGCCTTGGCGAGAATGTCGACCATGCGCTTCGTCTGGCAGAACACGATCGCCTTCGGTTTCTCGGCATCGAGGATACGGCACAGTGCCCAAATCTTATTCTTCCTTCCGACGTTGAGGTAGATCTGGTCAGTAGTAGGGAGAACGAGGACGTCCTCGGAGACTGTCACCATCTCCGGGTCGTGCATGTAGTTGTTCGCGATCTCTCTGACGCCTTGCGGTATCGTCGCGCTGAACAGCATGGTGTTCCGCTGTTTCGGCGTTCTGCTCAAGATGAACCGGATGTCGTCGATGAACCCCATGTCCAGCATTCGGTCCGCTTCGTCAAGCACCATGAACTTGACCTCGCGAAGGTCGAGCGTGCCGCGCTTGATGTGATCTATGATACGCCCGGGCGTGCCGACCACGATCTCAACGCCCTTGCGGAGCGCCTCGATCTGCGGGTCGATGGCCGCCCCTCCATAAACTGGTAGGACGCGAAGGCCGATGAACTCGCCCAGCCGAGTGATCTCTCCGGACACTTGGACGCATAACTCCCTCGTTGGAACGAGGACTAGCCCATGCGGTTTATTGCTCTTCTTGATCTTCTGTAGAAGCGGGATCGCGAAGGCGGCCGTCTTGCCCGTTCCGGTCTGAGCCTGCGCCATGACATCCCGGCCTGCCATCAGCAACGGGATGGTCTCCAACTGCACTGGCGTCGGCTCTATGAAGCCCATCTTCTCGATGGCCTTCATGATCCTTTCGTCGATCCTTAATGAAGTGAATCCGTCGGTCATATCTATCCGGTCTGAAACTGAGTGCATATCGTGACGGTTTTATAAAGCTGTCATCGGCGAAAATATCGTTCCCCGTTCACCGCTCGACGTGCGATCGCTGAGCAAGCCAGACGCTGACCGGCTCGGCTCGAAAGACGAAATTGATGGGACGGGGGAGCCTCGCGCCCCNNAAAGAATTCGAAGCTCACTTCTTCTTCACGAGCGGCTTCTTCCCTTCCTTGGCGCTGATGAAGAAGTCGTGGTGCTCTTCCTCTTCCACAAGTATCTCGCGGAATATGAACGCGGTGGTGGTGTCGCCCTCGCCCTCGGCCACTTTAATGATCGTCTTGTACATCTCGATCGCCTCGACCTCGGCCTTTATGTCGTTGTCGATCATGGCCCAAAGCTCGCCGCCGACGGTGATGGTCGCCGGCTTGGTGGTCGGTACGCCGCCGAGGTACCAGAGCCTCTCGGCGATCTTCTCGGCATGCTTCATCTCCTGGATGCCGATGGACTTAAACTCGTCAGAGACAGCATAGTGCTCGACTCCGGCCCATTGGACGTGCTGCCACATGTATTGAACTGTGACCTGTAGCTCTCTCGATATGGCCTTGTTAAGCCAATCCAACAACTTCTGTGATGTCAATTCAATCCCTCCCATGGCCTTACGACCACGGCCATTTATCATTCGATTGGCATCCTAATATAGATTGCGTCCTCTTGGTCGAAGAAAAAGTGGTTGCCCCTGGCTCACTTGCCTTTCCTTTCCCTGTCCAACGATGCCGTGTCCGAGGCGGTCTTGGGCATTATGACCTTCTTCTGCACCCACCAGAAGGCCAGCATGGTGGCGTTGATGGTCGCTACGATGGTGATGGTCGTATACCATATCAGATTCTTGTCGTCCAGCCCTTGGATCGAGCCGTAGAAGGTGGCGATGGTGTTAGGAACCAGCAGCGCTGTGCCTAGGATGGTCAGCCAGGCAACAGCGAGAGTCATTCGGTTATTCAAGGTCTGCAACTGATTGTTGTAGAGCGACTGCAGCACTTCCAGCCCCGAGGCGAGGACGTCCGAAGTATGCTCCGCGGTGCTGATCTGACGATTGACGTCGTCGGCCAGCAGGCCGATCTTGACCAGCACCTTATTGTTATCCGATATGGTATCCGCATCGCCGTGTCTCAGGGAGTTGAGCACGTCCAGGGTTCGCCAGAGAGCATTCAGATAAGAGATCAGGGAGTGCTTCATTCCGTAGATTTGAGTGCCAAGCATTTCCCGGGGGGTCGTGGGATCTGAGAGCTTCTTGCTAAGCGAGTCAGCTTGCTCCTCGATCTCCCTTAGCTGCTCGAAATTGCGATTGTTGTTCTCGTCCAGGATACGGATGAGCATGTTGGTGAGCTTGTCGTCCATCGTCATGGTCTCCGGGAACTTGCGCATGTAGGTATCTGCGTACCGAGACAGCTGGACGACCCTGGTGACCTTCTCGCTATGCATCGAGAGGATGAGATTGCGCCTTACAAGAATGATGAGGTCGTAGGAGATGACCTCTAGACCGATGATCTTGACTGCCGGTACCTTGATTCCGAGCTCAATGTCTCGGTCCTCATAATTGGCATGGTAGTTGCCGAGCAACGCAGGTACCAGCGAGTCGCTGAAGCCGAGCTTTGCCGATACGTCCGTTCCATCCTTTTCCAGGTCGGTCAATGAGAAGTTGATCCATGCGAAGGTAGAGTTCTGTAGAAGCGGAAGGAAGTCGCTAGGGCTGTCACCGACCAGCTTGATCGGCTTTCCTCCCTGAGGGAGTGCGACGCAAATTCCCCGGCGCTTTACGACCGCTCCCAACGCCGCAGCACCGTTCTTGCCAGGGGCGACAGTGTCCTGAGGTTCCAAAGCCGCGTCAATCTTCAAGTTTCCTTCCATCTACCGTGCCCTCCTTGAACGGCGACTAGCTAAGACCCGGTATGCCACAGGCCACTTAATACTTCGCTCTTTACCCATTGCATCTATTTATCGAAGGAAGAAGAGGTGAAACATTAATATCGATGCGGTCCAGATATCATACGGCTATGTTCGAAGGACACCGCGGTCGCCCTTATCTCGAGATATTGGCGGGACTGGTGGGTATGATTATCTTCGCCGTCTTTTGGTTGGTAGCGATAGCGGTGGACGGACATTGGGTATTCGGAGTGAACACGCTCAGCGACCTTGGTGCTGATAGGCCAGGAAGATTGTGGTTTAATTCAGGAGTCATCATCGCCGGTATAATGCTAGCGATCTACTCGTTCGGCCTGCATCACGTTTTGGTCAAAGGCCAGTTATCGAGCGGGGGCTCCCTGCTGATGCTGCTTTCATCTATTGCACTGATCGGCATAGGCATCTTCCCAGAAACCTCAGGGACGATCCATCTCTACCTCAGCTGGGCGTTCTTCACTTTGGCGATGATCGGCCTGCTGGTCCTTGCGAGGCCGGTATTCAGGAGCGCAGCTCTTGGGCAGATCTCCAAGGCGATGACCCTAATCACGCCTCTGGGGTCGATCGCGATATTGCTCTTGGTAATGAGCGTTCCTTTTGCCGAGGCGATCTCGGTTATATTGCTTATGATCTGGGGTGGTGCGACCTCGATCAATAGCCTTATAAACGTAAGAGTTGGCGTGGTCAAGGGCCTTTGACGATTTGATCATAGGGTCATTTCGGACGATAGCGATAGGCGATGTTGCAGCTCCCTTCTCTGCTGACCATGCACGGCCCCATCGGTCTCTTCGGGCTGCATCCTTTGCCGAAGGCGGGGCATCCCTCCGAGTTGATCATACCGCGCAGCACCTCGCCACAGCGGCATCCCTTATTCTCCTCCCTCACCTCTGGAGCTTTCGCCAGGATGTCCTCGTGCACCAGTCTGGCGTTCAGATGATCGTACTCCGCCCTTAGCTCAAACGCGCTCTTGGGGATCACCGGGAAGCCTCTCCAATTGCGGTCAACCGGAACGAAGACCTTCTCCAGCATCTCCATCGCCCGGGGATTCCCTTCCGGCCTGACCACTCGGGAGTACTCGTTCTCGAGCTCATGCCGCCCTTCCGCTATCTGCCGGACCATCATCAGAACTGCCACTAGAAGGTCAAGAGGTTCGAAACCAGCGACGACCTGCGGTATCTTGCGATCGATGGAGAAGTGCCGGAATGGCTCCAAGCCGATGATCGTCGCGACGTGCCCTGGTTGGATGAGACCGTCGATCCTCACCTCACCCAGACCGAACAAAGCGTCCAGGGCAGGCGGCAGGATCCGATGGCAGCTGAGTATTGCAAGATTATCCGGAAGGCCGTGGAGCACGGCGGACGCGGTCGTCGGACTGGTGGTCTCGAATCCGATGGCCATGAAGACAGCCTTCTTGACGCTCGGTGCGACCCGAAGGGCGTCATCGACTGAATAGACCACGCGGACGTCCGCTCCTTCTGCCCTAACATCTGCAAGGGAACCGATCGGCGTCGGGACGAGCATCATGTCCCCGAAGACAGTTATCGTCACTCCCGCTCGGGCTAAGGTGATCGCTTCAACCACTTCCTTGGTTGTGGTCACGCAAACCGGACATCCAGGACCCTGGCGGATCTCGACCCCCGCATCCGCCAGCATCTCCTGAATGCCGAACCTGACCAAGGTATCTTGATGCGTCCCGCAGACGTGCATGAACCGCGCTTTGATGCCAAGGTCCGCGATCGATTTGATCACTCTCCTGGCAGTCTCCTCGTCCCGGAAACGGAACATTATCTCTCCACCACCTGGAGCGATCGGACCATGGCGCTCTTGCCTTTGAGGATCTCGACCCCTGCACCGCACTTGGGACAGGTGAGATCTGGATGTGAATAGTGATCTCCGTTATGGATGTAGTTGACCGGGCCAACGTATCCGCATGAATTGCATTTGATCTCGATCTTCTCGGGAATGACATTGAGCTTGCTCCCCTCAAGGGTCGTATCTCGAGTGATGATCTCGTAGGCGAACTGAAGCTGGTCCTCCCCAAGGAAGGTGAGCTCGCCAACCACCATGTCGACCGCCTCGACCTTCTCGATGTCGTGCTTCTCCAGCTCCTGGAGCACTGCCTCCACTATGCTGGACATGACCGATACCTCGTGCACGCTCTCAGATTGCAGACGCCGTATATATCCTGTCGCCAGTTCGTAGTGCCCTTGCAAGCTTTCCGCTATCCAGCAAACGAGCGATAATTAATTCGACGAGTCCCTAACCCTTCTCCAGCATCTCCTTGAGCTGGTCCGTCTCGATCGCTAGCATGACCAAATCTCCGACCGTTCGGACATCCTTCGTAGCGATGGTGATCAATGGGGTCTTTAGAAGCGGCTTCTTCAGCTTCAGGTCGTCGACCACGCCTTTCTCTAATCTGACCTTGAAATAGGGCACGAGCCAGACGGTCTTTGTATCGAACAATATCGACTCCACCACCCCTATCTCCCTGCCCTTGCGGCAGACGACTCTCTTTCCCACGATGTCCCCAGCCATAAGGGGGATCTGCGATTGATCGACGGAGAAGTTCTTCAGCTCGCTGAGCTTCTTTGAAAGCGTCACTAGGTCGGAAACGTGATCCACATACAGAGATTCGACGAAAATGCGTGCGGCTCCGAACATGGGCTTCTTGATGCCTAATGACGCCTCTATTCCCTTGTTCAGCCCGATCCGGATCACTGGTGCTCGCCAGGTGTTGATGTCGATGGCGATGCCTTCGACCTCGCCAATTATCTTGGCGTCAATCGTCACCACTTCGTCCCCGATGATGTCCTCCAGAGCGATCGTTCCCCTCACCTTGCCATATGACTAAGGGTCGTGAGATAAAGAAGCTTCTTCCCTGACTTACTTTTTCCGAACTCTGATGACGTAGAAGGCCATCACCCCGATGGCTGCCAGCACGAAGCAGCCAGCAATCGCGATGCTTGTCAGGTCGCTCGGTCCGGATAACAAGAACGTCCTGCTGGCGTTGTTGTTGTCTTTCGACAATTCAGTGATATTATGGTTGGGATCGATGGATATCTGGAAGGTATGCTCTCCTTCGTTCGCGAACCAGGTGAACGAAATGGTCGCGTTAGAGTGTGCCGCGAAGTGAGGGATTACTTTATTCTGACCCACCTGCTGCCCGTCCATCTTTCCGACGATGAGGACGTTCTCGGCACTGCCATTGCCAATGTTCCTCACCGTGACGTTGATGTAGACCACACTGCCCATGGTCGGATTCGATGGGCTCATGGTGATATTGGATTCGCTTACCGCAAGATCGGCGATCAAAGAGCCTGCGGGGCTGACAATGAATGATTTCGAAGCGACGTTATTGCTGGTATTCCTTTCCTGAACCAGATGATGGGGATCGATCGCAATGCCGAGCTGATGAGGCCCTAACATCGCGAGCCAAGTTATCGAGATACTGACCGTCTCACTAGCATTGATCTTCGCGATGGAACGGTAAGCGAGCACCTCC
>PNBI01000096.1 GCA_003135935.1 Methanomassiliicoccaceae archaeon | reverse complement strand
ATGGGCAAGGGCATCATCCCGGAAGAGCACCCGCTGAGCCTCGGGATCCTTGGCATGCATGGCCGCGAAGTGTCACGGAGGGCGCTCCTCGAAGCTGACGTGATCCTCGCCGTCGGAACCAGGTTCTCCGACCGGACGCTCACCAACCAGAACGAGATCCCGCTCACCACCAAGATCATCCACCTTGACATCGACCCGATCGAGGCGGGAAAAGGACAAAGGACCAAGGTCCGATTGGTCGGGGATGCAAAGAAAGCGCTGCAGCAGATGATCAAGGGCATCGGGAAATCCAAGAAGGAGACGGAGTGGAGCAGGCGCATCCAGGAAGTGAAGAAGAAATGCTCCTGCGACATCGACATCAATACCTCGCCGATCGCCCCTCAGAAGGTGATCTTCGAACTAGGCAAGATCCTCACCGACAAGACGATCATTACAACGGAAGTGGGGCAGAACCAGATGTGGGCAAGCCATTTCCTGAAGGTGCGGAATCCGCAGCAATTCATCACCTCCGGCGGCTTCGGGACCATGGGGTTCGGGTTCCCGGCGGCCATCGGAGCGAAGTATGCCCGCAGGGACCACACGGTGATCGATGTTGCCGGGGATGGGAGCATCCAGATGGTCTTCCATGAATTCGCGACCGCCGTGAACGAGGACTTGCCAGTTGTCGTAGTGGTAATGAACAACGGCTGGCTGGGAATGGTGAAGCAATGGCAGAAGCTGTTCTGGAACCAAAGATACTCCGGCACGATGTTGAAGAACAATCCGGATTTCGTCGCCCTGGCCAAAGCATTCGGCGCAGATGGAGTTCGAGTGGAGCGGCCATCGGAACTAGCCGAAACTTACCAGCGCGCCATCAAGTCTGGCGTGCCATTCCTGATCGATGTGGCTACCGATCCGGAGGAGGACGTGCTTCCGATGATCCAAGTTGGGAAGACCGTTGACAATGTTGTTTCGGGAAAGTGCGGTTGGGGATGCAGATAGGAGCTACCTCAGCCCCCGCTCCGCTTCTTTCTTTGGGTTTGGTAGGTGGGTCAAAGATGCAATTACCAAGGCAACTGGCAACCCGATTGCGGGGACGGACAACCTAAATATTAGGGACAGCTTAACCTCGAAACACTGACACTGCTTAGCAGGTGACAATGATGGCAAAAATATATCACGATCCTGACGCGGACCTTGGAGTCCTGAAAGGAAAGAAGATCGCGGTAATCGGATTCGGAAGCCAAGGCAAGGCCCAATCAATGTGCCTCCAGGATTCTGGACTGAATGTGACTGTAGGGGTGCGCAAAGGCGGGAAATCCTGGAAGGACGCCAAGAAGAACGGCATGAAAGTGGACGAGATCGCCAAGGCGGTCAAGGACGCGGACGTGGTAATGGTCCTGGTGCCAGACGAAACACAGGGAGATGTTTTCGAGAAGGAGATCAGGCCGAACCTCAAGAAAGGTGCAGCGCTGGACTTCGCTCACGGCTTCAGCATCGTCTTCGGGACAGTCAAGCCACCGAAGGACGTGGACGTCGTGATGATGGCCCCGAAATCGCCTGGGCCGATGGAGCGCGAGGTGTACCTTCAGGGCTTCGGTGTCCCGGCACTCATCGCGGTCGAACATGATTATTCCGGCAAGGCGAAAAAGATCGCTCTCGCCCTGGCGAAGGGACTGGGGGCGACCAAGGCCGGTGTCATCGAAACGGACTTCCGAGAAGAGGCGACATCAGACCTGTTCGGAGAGCAGGCGGTCCTATGCGGCGGCGTGACGGCACTGATCGAGGCGGGATTCGAAACGCTGGTCAAGAATGGATACCAGCCGGAGATCGCCTACTTCGAATGCCTTCACGAGCTCAAGCTCATCGTCGACCTGGTCCAATCAGGTGGCATGATGAGGATGTGGACCTCGGTTTCGAACACCGCCGAGTATGGTGGGCTGTCCCAACGTGACAAGCTCATCACCCAGGATACGAAGAAAGCGATGGAGAAGATGCTGAAGGACATTCAGACAGGCAAGTTCGCCAAGGAATGGCTGGCGGACGCTTCAGGTGGAATGAAGAAGCTCCAGTCCATGGAGGACGCGGAGGCGACTTCGAAGATCGAGGTCGTCGGGAAGGAAATCCGCGCCTTGTTCGAGAAGAAGAAATAGAACGGCTTAATTTCAAACCCATTCCTATCTATCATATTCGATTTGTGAGGGGACCTTATAGTTCGTGCGCGTTGCTCGAAAGATAAGAGGAACAGAATGAGGATCGGTATCATCGCCTGCGAGACCTTCCGGCGGGAGCTGGAAATGATCATCCAAGGGGACGAGGACATCGTCCACAAGGAGTACTTGGAGTTCGGTCTGCATGAATATCCAGAAGAGCTGAAGAAGGCGGTGGTCGATAAGGTCAACTCCCTGGAAGGGAAGGTCGATGCCGTTTTACTTGGCTATGGGATCTGCCAATCGCTCAAGGACATCACCAAGAAGATGCGCGTTCCAACCGTCCAGCTGAAGGAGGACGATTGCATCGGCGTTTTGATCACCAGCGAGGAGTACGAGCGGGAAAGGAAGATCTGCGCCGGCACCATGTTCCATACGCCAGCATTCTGCGAGATGGGAGAGGCCTGGTTTGAGAAGGACATGAGGAAGAAGATGTCCGAGGAACAGATGAAGGACTTCCTGGACCAGGGATATGATACCATGTGGTTCCTGCGCACCCTTTTCAATGGCTATTCCCGCACCCTGTTCATCGATACTGGCATCGGCGACAGGGAGCATTACCTGGCGCTCTCAAGGGAGTTCGCGGCCAAACTGGACATGAGGCACGAATGCCGCGATGGTACCCTGGATGTGATCAGGGACGCTCTGCGCCGCACGAAAGAGCTTGCCACAGCGTAGGAAGACCGAGCCTTCTCAGACCTTCTCCAGGCCATTCCATTTCTCCAGCTTGATTGGCTTGAAGGATTCCATCCGATCCAGCAATCTCGCGGGATCAGAATCACGTATTACCATATCGCGGAACTCAGGGCGGATGAAGCATTCCTCATAGCCGCGATCGATCATTTCGAGCAATGGATCGAAGTAGCCGGACACATTGAGCAAGGCCACGGGCTTCTGATGTTGACCGATCTGAGCCCAGGTGAGCATCTCGAACCATTCTTCGAGCGTTCCGAATCCCCCGGGCATGGCGATGAAGCCCTCGGCGAGCTCGGCCATCTTCATCTTGCGCTGGTGCATTGTGTCCACCAGATGCAGCTCGGTCAGGTGACGATGGACTATCTCCTCCTTCTCCAAGAACCGAGGGATCACGCCGATCGCCTCGCCCCCATCGTCCAGGACGCTCTTCGCGATCGCTCCCATCAAACCCACTCTGCCGCCACCATAGACCAGTCCGATGTTCCTCGCCACCAGCAAATGGCCGAGCTCCTCTGCGGCTTGGCGATACTCCACTCGGCTTCCCATGCAGGAGCCGCAATAGACAGCGACGCGTTTCATAACCTCAATCAGAAACCACTGACTTCGATATACCGTTTCGCCTCAAATTAGCAAAGGCTCATTATCGGCAGAACTGATTGCTTTCCGAGAACCGATGACAGGCAACCGTCATCATGAAGACGCCAGAGATGGATTTCGAAATTGAGCTGAATGAATCCGAGACCGCCGATGCCATCTACCTCTCTCTACCGATCGAGGAGTACATCAACGTCTGGGGGGACGAGATCTACTTCGAGATACCATTGGAGATGAAGCTGGAGAACGGAAGGAAGGTGATGGAGGTCGGCGACGTGGCCTACTGGCCCCAAGGGAAGGCGTTCTGCCTTTTCTTCGGCCCGACCCCGGTGAGCAAGGGAGAGAAGCCTGAGGCGTATAGCCCGGTGACGCCATTGGGAAGAGTGATGAATGACGTGGCAGCCTTGAAAGCCTTGGGCGATCGCACCCGGGTGAGGTTGGAGCGAACCTGACTATTTGCTCAAGGTGATCTTCATCCCCTTGTTGTCTGGATGAGTAATGATCCGTTCCAGTCCCGCTTCATCCACCAAAGAGAGCGATTCATCCAGCCTCTGTTGGTTAACATAGGCGGCGATGATCCCAGTCTCTTCGTGCACCCCGATTATCTCGCAGCCTTTGACCCGCATCATCGACATCAAACGGTAGATCTCCTTGCCTCCCTTGAACCGCCTGATCTCAACCACCTTCGAGCCGAGCAGCTGCAGCCGGTAGATTGAATCTCCCATCTTTACGACATCCGACTTGATCGCTGCTGGCATAAGCTTCATCAGCACCTCAAGCGCCTTCTTCTCCCTATCCTTCTCGTCAATCGTGACCATCTTTTGGAAGTCGAGCGAGTTCGCCTCGATGCTCGGCATGACCAATATTAGCGGATTCGCCTCAGAGATCGGCGTCCTGCAAGCGATCTCCAATTCATCGGTGACGATGACCACTCCGCCGAAGAGCGCCCCTGCCACCCTGACCCCGGTATCAGGCCGCAGCTCCAGCCGACCGTCGTTCTCGCCTACCATGTTCCAGGAGATGATGCGCCTCAGTTCCCTCTGACCCACCGGTCGCCCCAGGGCCGCGTTCACGCCTGCCGCCGCTGCGGTTATGATCTCCGGGGCAGCATCGAACGGGACGCTGGCATGCTCCGGACTGGTGATCTTGAACGCGCCCCTGTACTCCAAGATATTGCACAGCGCCCGGCAGACATGCTCGACCGGGGCATGCGGCTCGATGTCCACCTCCCATTCGGCCGAGGGGACGATCTTGAGGAAGATGTGAATGTCAATTGCGACGCCGATCCCGCCGCCGCCAGGAAAGCCTCCGAACTTCTCGGTGGAGTCGATCGTGGCAAGGTCCAGGACCAGCGGAGCGCGAACGGACATAGGCCGAGCTGCGTCGAGCTTGCCGGGCATGGGGTACGGACCACCGTTGGTCTCTCCCATCCTCAGGACCTTGTGCTCCGCCACTGTGGCGACCGTCATCGGCGATTCTAATGACCGGTCCGCTTTTGTACCTTATCTTCTGGGCACCGATTTGCGAATTACCTCGATAAAAGGTAAATATCGGGCGGTGCGAGCTGTAAGCGTGGTGAAGAATGCATCCCAACAAGATCGTCAAAAGCGACGCGGAATGGAAACAGGTCCTCGCGCCGGAGGAATATAGGCTGCTAAGGAAGAAGGGCACCGAGCTGGCATTCACGGGGAAGTTCCACGACTTCAAGGGGAAGGGGACATACACCTGCGCCGGATGCGAGCTTCCTTTGTTCTCCTCCGAGGCCAAGTTCAATTCGGGCACTGGCTGGCCATCGTTCTACCAGCCAATAGAGCAGGACGCGGTCGAGGAGCATTTGGACGTGGGCTTTGGAGTGCGCACCGAGGTACGCTGCGCCCGCTGCGGAGGCCATCTGGGACACGTGTTCGACGACGGCCCACCACCGACCGGCAGGCGCTATTGCATGAACTCAGGCGCCTTACATTTCGCTCCTGCCTAGAGCCTCACTCACTGCCGATCAGCTCCAGATCATCGAAACAGACCGAGGGGAGGAGGTAGTTCAGCGACGCGATGACGTCGTTTCCTACCGCGCGGACGTGATGCAATGCATCGAACATGTTGCCAGCTATCAGGCAGTGTTTCACGGTTCGGGTCAGCGAGCCATTCTGGATCAGATGACCGCACCTCACCTCGAGGCCGAAGGCGCCAGTGATCGGATGCACATCCGGTGCGCTGAGGCTCTCCACCAAGATGCCGTTATCGATCGAGCTTACTATCTCATCCACGCTGCGATCGCCCTTCCTCATCACCATATTGAGGGGCGCAATCGAGACCGGTATCTGCCACTGCCCCACCAATTCCCTCGGGCCCCGTCTCACTCCGTTCCCAGTCATCGGGACCTCGGACTTGTAGGCATTGTAGGCGTCGTTGATGAACCCGTTCAATATACCGTCCTTGACCAGGTCCTTCCTCTTGGTGGGCACGCCTTCGTCATCGAAGGGGGAGGACATCACTCCGCGCTCGTCGGTCGGGTCGTCGATGAAACTGATCGCTTTGTCGGCCACCGGCTGGCCAGATTTGGCCGACCAGGGACTGCGCTTGCGGTTGATGTTCTCCATGCTCAAAGCGAAAGATACCGATCCGGCGAAGAGCTCGGCAAGATCGCCAGGAGGCATGATGACCGCCCCGATCATCTTGCCTTTGTATCCCTCTGCGCGGGCGGAGGACTTCGCCTTCTGGTTCAAACGCTTCCCGATCGCTATTGGGTCGAGCTCGTTTATCCTTGAGGAGAAGAAAGTCTCTGCCCCCTCCCCAGGGTTCGCCCCTTCGGTCATGGCACTGGCGCGCATGTATACCAGTGTGCTGTCCCGGCAGATATCGATGCCATTGGTGTTGACGACCCTGGCCTGGATGTGCCCGGCCCTCAGAACGCCGTTCGGCATCTTCACCTTTCCAGGTTCCACGGTCGCCCCGATAACTGCTGTCATCAGACGAGCCAGCTCCCGGTTCTCCGTCCCCCTGATGTTCTCATCCGAGCAACGTGCCCATACCCCAGGCTTGTCGGGCGTTGGGAACGCTTTGAAGGTGTTTTCAATCGGAAGAAGCGTGGCCACATGGGCTGCGTGCCTGGCACACGCCTCAGCGTCCTGCACGCTGGTGACCATCGAGGTCGCCTGACCGAAGCGGTGCTCTCGCAGCAGCCTGATGGCCATCCCGAGGTCCTTCTTCTCCTCCACGCTCTTTACCTTGGAATCGTCAGCATAGGCGGACCAGGTGTGTGCGCTGGTCGCGTAGACCTCGACCTGCTGCGCCCCTTCCTTCTTGGCCGCTCGGACCGCTGGTCCGATGAAATCGTCCAGCTCCATCTCAGCCACCTCCGAGGATGATGCGCGAACGGCAGTAAGGCCCGCCATCGGAAACCGGGACCATGTCCTCATTGCCCTTGCCGCAGTTCCCGCCCGCGAACTTGATGTCCTTTCCCACTGCATCGGTCGTCCTGAGGATCTCGAGCGCCTTCCCGGTCAAGGTGAACGAGCGCAAAACGTCAGTTATCTTGCCGTTCTCGATGAGGAAGCCCCGAAGCGCCTTGCCTTCGAACCCTCCGCCCACCGGGTCCTCCATGCCGCTGATCACCTTATCCGTCAAGACGCCGAACTTCACATCCTCTAGCATCTCCTTAAGCGTCCAATCCCCCGCCTCGAAGAAGGTGTTGGTCATGCGGACGAAGACCCGGCGGAACGGGTCCTGCGCCCTACCATTTCCTGTGGGATGGACGCCCATCTCTGCCGCGGTCTCCAGCGAATGCATGTACCCCTTGTAAACTCCGTTCTCTATTATCGTGGTCCGGGAGGAAGGCGTCCCCTCGTCGTCGAATGTGATGGAGCCATATGGCCCGTCGACCGTACCATCGTCGACCATGGTGATGAGGTCGCTCGCCACTTTCTTGCCAACTACAGTCGTCAGGAATGAGCGCTTCTTGATGATCTCGTCCGCCTCGGAGGCGTGGCCCATCACCTCGTGTGCTAGGAGCCCGCTCACCCACGGGTCGGATATGCAGACCTGCTCGCCGGAAGGGCATTTCTTGGCCGAGAGCATGCTGAGCGCCTCCTTGCCGCAATAGCGTCCCATCTCGTCGATATCCAGGGATTTGAACATTTCAAAGCCCTTCGACCCATCCACGATGTTATAGAATAGCTCGGTCCTGGTCCCATCGGATGCGATCGGCTGTCCGATAAGGCGGGCTCTCACCTCCTCCCATTTCAGCTCGCTGCCGAAGGAGTTGACCAGCCAGTTGGTGCGCACAGAATCCATGTAGGCGGCCGTGCTGTTGACTATCTGAGGTGAAATGCGCTGCGCCTTCTCCAGGTCCTTGGTCAGGTTGAGCTTCTCCTCCAGAGCGACGCTCGAAGGATGCACCTGGACCATGGCCTTGACGTCTCGAACCAGCGTCTTGCCCGGCGGGATCGCGACCCCCTTGGCGGAGCCGAGCTTAGCGTTGCTCGCCGCACGTTCGGCCGCCAGGAAGACGTTCTTCCGGTCCAGGTCGTGGGTGGAGGCATATCCCCAAGAGCCGGAATGGCGGGCCCTGAGGCACAGCCCGCCCACCAGGTCCTCGGCCAAGGAGCGAACGCCGCCGTCCACGATCTCGATTGTGGTGCGATTGACCTTCTGGTAGCGCGCGTCGCAGAACTTCGCACCGGCGTCCTGCATCACCGCCACTGCTTGCTTCAACAGGTCTATCATCAGACCACCCTGAGCTCCTTTGAGCAGTTGGTGAGCACCTCGCATCCCTTGGACGTGATGAGCACGTCGTCCTCGATGCGCACCCCGCCCTCGCCGCGAATGTAGACGCCTGGCTCCACCGTCATTATCATGTTCTTCCTCAGGACCTGATCGGAATTGGGCGCCAATCGGCCACCGTCGTGCACCGCCAGGCCCAGGGCATGGCCCAGCGAATGAATGAGCATGCCTTGGAACGGCGAGGCATCGATGATGTTCCTCGCCAGGGCATCAGCCTCCGCTCCAGTCATGCCTGGATGGATCCCGTCGATGGCAGCTTGCTGCGCCTGGAGCACCACTTCGTACATCTGCCTCTGCTTCTTGCTCACCTTGCCGTGGAAGAACGTCCGCGTGATGTCCGAGCCGTAACGACGGTAAAGTGCCCCAAAATCGAAAAGGACCGCATCTCCCTTACGCAATTTGTCGTCACCCGGGCTGTGGTGGGGCTCTGCCGAATTGGCCCCGAAGGAGGCATTGGTGGCGAACGAGGGAGCGCTCGCACCTCTCTTCTGCATGCGGTAGCTTACCTCCGCAGCAGCCTCGTACTCCGTCATTCCAGGTCTGATGATGTCCGCCAGTTCGTCCCCGACCTCGGCGCCGATGCGGCAGGCCCGGCGCATCCGTTCGATCTCCTCCTCGTCCTTGATAGAACGAGCGGCATCGATCGCATCGGTGATGTCGATCATCTCCGCGTCCGTCAACTTCTGCATTTCCTTGAACGCCCGGAAGCTCAGCCCGGTTCCGCTTATCCCCAGCTTCTCCTCGCGGGCCAGGGCCTTCCTCAGCATCTCATCCCGCTCCGAGCGCTTGCGGAACACGCTGAGCTTCGCGTTCGTGGTCCGGGCGCTGGTCTCCTCCAGCGCGGAGGTCATCAATTCCACGGAGCCGTCCCGACACAGAACGACCGCGCAACCTTCGAATAGACCAGAGTCCGCCCCGGTCACATAGAACAGGGCGAGGTCCAAGTTAGGCTCCTCGCCATTGATCAGTAGAATCGCGTCCACGCCTTCGGGCACCTGCTCGAAGATCCTCAGGACCCTTTGTCTCATGAGTGAACACCTTCGACTGGGAAGCGCAGATGCACTCTTAATTATTTGTCGTCGATCGGCTGATGAAATAGGGAATTCAGACTCCGATCCATCTATTGGCTACGATGCTCTTTAGGGCCGCCACCGCGGACAGTGCTGCCAGGTAGCTGGTCGAGGGATTGGAGGGGAATGGAGTGTTCCTTGTCTCCGCCCTGATCTCTCCGAATGGCCCTTTGACGATGAGCAGGTGGGAATTAGTGCGGGACTGCGGATCGCAAACTAGGGTGATCTTGGTCTTCTCGAAGCCGACACCGAGCATGCTGACCGTTGCGGCGACGTTAATGTTCTTGGGAAACAGGCTCAACACCTTTCGGGCTGGACCGTCGTACAATACGGTCGGTTCGGTAAGATGAGCGACGTCAATCTTGTTATCGGAAAGATAGGGGATGTTCTTGAAGCTCTCCGGCCCTTTGGTGGTGATGAGGTGCACTTCATCGATCTGGCTCGAAGAAGCGGAACGTAGGCCATCAGTGCCGCACACCGCCCCGGACGGGATGTACAATCGGCCGCGTTTGATCTTCGAGAGTGAATAGCATCGCTCGCGGAGGTCGTCATCCGCGAAAGCGCCGACGCTCATCACCATTATGTCACGGCCTCTTTCAAGGCAGATGGGGGCGAACTTCCTCACCGCCTCTTGGCTGGCTGCTTCCACCACTAATTCGACATCGTCCATGGCATGCATGATGGCATCATCCTCGAAACGGACGAAGATGGCCTTGGGATGCTCATTCACCTTCTCCTTGGCCTTTACCTCAACCTTATCGGTGAGATAGATGCGGTCGATCTCCTCGATGGAGTCAGCTGCGGTCGCTAGAACGTTCCCAATCGAGCCACAGCCAATGATAAGCAGTCGCATAGCGACTCTGCCCAAATGCAATCAACCTAATAGAGTTATTCTCTTCGGCAGTGCAAAACCGTATTAAGGTCGTCTGGGGTATGCACCATGGATGCGCTACGAGCTCCTGGAACACACCGCGGACGTGATGATCAAAGCGCACGGCAGCGAATTGGAGGAATGCTTCGCCAATGCCGCCTACGCCCTGTTCGATCAGATCACTGATGTGTCAAAGGTCGGCAGGAGCGAGGAGGTCCGATTCGTGGTATCTGGGCACGACAATGAATCGCTGCTCTTCAACTTCCTGTCGGAATTCCTGTTCATCCACGACGCCAAACACCTGCTTCTGAGCGAGTTCCATGTCAAGATCAAGGGAACAAGCCTACAGTGCACCGCCAAGGGAGAGAAGTTTGATCCCAAAAGACATGACTACCGTCACGATGTGAAGGCCATCACCTACCACATGCTGGAAGTGAACACCGAGGAGCCTTCAGTGACGGTGATACTCGACATCTGAGGTGCCCATGAAAGCTTCAGCGATTGCCTATCCGATCCAAGGCCTGATTAAGTACCACGGACTGCGGGATGAACAGCTTCGTCTGCCGTTCCATGATTCCATCTCCGTTTGCACCGCACCGATCAGGACGCTGACCACCATCGAATTCGGCCAGAAGGGCGACAGCGCGGCCTTCGATGGCAATAATGCGCTCGGCCGGGACATGGAGCGGATCCTAGCCGTGGTCGATCCATTGCGCCAGCTGGCCAAGGAGAGGTCCGGCTTCAAGATGGTCTCGGAGAACTCCTTCCAGTCCAACATCGGCCTTGGCGCCTCTGCCTCCGGGTTTGCCGCTTTGGCCGTCGCCACGGTAAAAGCTTTGGACCTCAAGCTCAGCCTGGAGGAGATCTCCCGCTATGCCCGGCGCGGGGCCGGTTCGGCATCGAGGGCCGTCACCGGCGGTTTCTCCCGTTGGTTCGCTGGCAGCGGGGATGAGGATAGTTATTCCCGGCAATTGGCCGGACCGGAGCAATTGGACATGGGAATCATTGCTGCCTTGATTCCAGCGCACAAGTTCACCGACAATGCGCACAAGGACGTGGTCACGTCGCCGTTCTTCCGCGCGAGGCTGGAGTATGTGGTGGAGGTGCTCGACAAGATGGAGAAGGCCATCTACGCCCGCGACATCGATCGGATCTGCTCCTTGGCCGAGACCGACACCTTGCTGCTGCACGGCATCACGATGACCGGAATCGATGAGCATTTCCTCTGGCGCCCGGAGACCGTCAAGGTCATCCTGGAAGTCAAGAAGATGCGCTCGGAGGGATTGATGGCATACTTCTCTATCGACACCGGAGCCACCGTCTATGTCAACAGCTCACTGGAGGCGAGGAAGGAGGTCCGGTCGCGCATCGAGGCGCTAGGCATCAAGACGATCGAATGCAGCGTCGGCGGGGCAGCGGAGATTGTGAACGAACATTTATTCTGAGCCTGAGGTTAGTGAAACTTCTCAATATTGCTGGCTGGTTGAGATGAATGAAGGAAATCGTTTCAGTGGGAACAGACGAGCATCCACATGAAGAGTTCATCTTACTTTCTCGCGCTTCGACTAACCAGCAGATAGGTGAGGGCTGCTGTTAATGCAGCCGTGACAATGATTGTGCCAACAATCTCCCAAGGAATCGTCAAGCCTGGGTTAGTTGTTGGCTTGAGGCTTGGTTCCTGAATAGTAACGGTGCCCTGCTCCAGATTCTGGACTAGGACAGCATAGTTGCCAGCTGGCACCGTGAAGTTGATATCAGCATAGGTGACGTTAAACTGAGACCATTCTTGGAAAAATGCGAATGATCCGTTGTTTGCATTCTTGTTGAAGCTTTCGCCTGGAGCGATATAAACATTGAAGTGCTGACCGCTCCCGCTGACAATGACCTCGTAGGTTCCTCCAGGAACAATACCGGTCGTCTCTCCCACTGTAGGTCCAGCGTGAAGGTCTGGATAGCTGAGGGCGGCTTCGGCGCTGAAAGGAAGAAAGACCAGAGTCAGTATCATTGTCATAAGCAATGAACATATCAAAACCGAGCCACTTCTCCTCAATTTCTTACCCCGTGAGGATAGGCCATAGTGCTTAAGGACTCTTCCAATACGAACGCGGTTTGTCATGAAGTCCGAATCTCAACGACTATCTGATGGATAATAGTGGAAAGAAAGGAAAAGGGTTTACGGGACGTGCAACCGAATAATTATACGCTTCTTCCTGGCTACCGTTCGTGTTCAATATTTCGCCTCGGAACATTTATTCTGAGCCGAATGACTAGGGATGACTGAGGATTAACGCGATGACTCTAAACCTGGGATGGTTCTCTAGCGGCAAGGACGAATCAGCTCGCGTCCTCCTCTCCAGCATCTTGAAGAAGAAGGACGATGGAATGCTGGACATCATGGTCAAGTTCGTCTTCTGCAATTGGGAGGAGGGGGAGGAACCCCAGCACCCCGATTATGCCCAAAGGCAGAAGTTCTTCCAGCTCGTTCGCGAGCTAGGGATTCCCCTCATCACCTTATCATGGAAGAGATTCCGTGATAGCCTCAAGATCGGAACGAAGGACGAGTGGCGCGCGGCGTACGGAGAGATGATACGCACCTTGCTCGAAGGCAGCCCCTTCGACCTGGGAATACTTGCCGGGTACAACCTCTGGATCGACCGGGACACCCGCACCATGTTCAACATGCTGAACCTTTACCCAAGCCTTCCAGGCGGGCCGCTGGGGACGGAGCAGGAGGTAATCAGCCAGGTCATCACCCAGAGGGCCGGTCGACATGGCACCATGATATTGCTCTGCACTCCCGAGCAAGAGGAAGGCATTCCGCTTAGCTGCTGCTCCTTCCCCCTCCATATCCCGGAGTATAAACCCCTCTGGGAACAGTTCGACGCCTCCATGGGGAAGCGGACGCTCGAGACCATCTCTAAGGACCTAGTGGAGGAGTCCGCCGTATTCCGAAGGATCCGCAATGATGCCAAGGCGAGGGAATCGCCGCTGCTCGCTTATACCATAAGGATGCTAGCTGAAGGCGACGTGAAGATCATCAACCGAAGGATACATGAAGGGGACAGCATGATAAAGAACGCCCGCGATCTGACCGCCGCGGTGGATCAGGCAATTGCGAACAAGGATTTCTGAGGTAGACCGAGATGGACTTCGAAGGGCTGGAAGAGGTCGTGGCCTATGAAGGCAAGCAATTCGTCATCGACCTGGATGGACCGATCACCACCAACGATAACGCGTTACAGCTTTGCGAGCATTTCATTAATGACGGGGCTCAGCTCTACGCCATGCTAGGCAGATATGATGAACTCATCTCCAAATCAAGCAGGGGCCATAAGTCCAGGATAGGGGTCAAATCGCAACTCATCCTCCCGTTCCTCCGCGCCTATGGAGCGAACGATTCAAAAATGCATGAGTTCTCGCGCTCGCACATCAAGATATCGCCGGGTGCGGCCAAGACCATGCGATTCGTCCAGGAGCTGATGGCATCCTTCGTCGTCTCATCCTCCTACGAGCATCATGTCAGCGAGGTCTGCGACCTCATCGGCTTCCCCTATGAGAACGCCTATTGCACCAAATTGACCATGGATTCCGTCCAAATGGATGATTGGGAGGCCGACCTGCTCAAGAATTATGCTCAGGAGATCGTCTCCCTCCCACCATTCGAAATCGCGATTGGTGCTGCTGAACAATCGGACCTGAGCCCCCGCGACCAGACGACTTTCGATCGCCTGGATGATATATTCACCAAAGAGATCAGCGATCTAAACGCCTTCAGACTTGTTACCGAGGTCCATTCGACAGGGGTGGACGAGAAGGCCGCCGACCTGCTAGACATATGCAAAAAGACGGGGGTCAGTCTCGATGATTCCATGTACGTCGGAAGCGACAGCACTGATGTCCTGGCGCTCCAGCTGATAAGAAGGGGCGGCGGGGTCTCTATCGCCTTCAACGGCAGCGCCGAAGCAACGCGGGAGGCAGAGGTGAAGGTGACCTCGGAAAATTCTGTGGTGATATCCGTCATGGCAGAGGCTTTCTACAAATCTGGAAAGGACGCAGTGATGTCCCTGGTTGACGATTGGAGTATCCATCATATCCAGAGTTCGGGCTTCGTGCATGACTATCTGATCAGGGAACTATCGAGGGTCTTCCCCAGCGGACTGCCGGGGGTCGAAAGGGTGAGAATGAACTACCTTGATAGGCAGGTCGGAGGAATCGCGGCCTCCAAACAGAATGGCTAGATAAGCCTCGCCTCTGCAGCCAGAGTGGTCGAGGTGGATGCCCCCCAGCAGCTTCTCATTCGTCTTCGAACACGAGAAAGCGCATCACGTCGCCTCGAGATATGATGCCAACCAGCTTATCATCGTCCAACACTGGCATGCTCCTTATCTTGTTTTCCACCATGGACTCCACCGCAATGCGAATGCTGTCGTTCGGCCCGACGCTTTCTATGTCGGTACACATGACATCATCGACCTTATCCACCAGGTTGTTCAAGTAGGTCGCTTTGGTGAACGTGCGTTCGACCACGAAAGCGCGTAGGAGGTCGAGCTTCGTCACCACCCCGACCAGCTTTCCTTCCCTTATCACTGGGAGCATATTGAAATCATTATCTTCGAATATCGCCAGGAGATCCTTGAGGCTGGTCTGCGAAGCCACGCTAACCACGTTGGACGACATGGCATCCTTGACGAGCGCCTCCTTCATCGTCTTCTTGGTTCCCATTCCACATCCCTGAAAGGGATTGGGCGCACTATTACTTCAATCCCTCCCCGACGCGATTGTCAGAAAGGAAGCAATCAAAATTGATGGATTAAATAGGGATGGCGACCGTTACCGGTTAGCAGGATTGAAGGGAAGTAATATGGAACTGGTCCTTATCTCGGGCTTCTTAGGATCTGGAAAGACCACTATGCTCCTGTCGACGGTGGATCAGATCATCGCCTTGACTGGCAAGAAGGTTGCGATCATTAAGAATGATTTTGGGAATGTGGGGATCGATGCGAAGGTCATGGAGAAGTCGGGCCTGCAGGTCGCCGAGCTACCGAGCGGATGTATCTGCTGCACGCTGGGCATCGACTTCCTGAAGACGCTTACTGAGGTGGCGACCGAATTCCATCCGGACCTGGTGTTCGTCGAGCCATCGGGCTTGGCCGACCCCGCAAGCATAATCGCCTTGATGAAAGGGTATAAGGGGCCGAAGGTGGAGAAGACAAGGGTGATGATCATCATTGACGCCGTCCGCTTCAACCTCATCAGCAGGGCGATGCCAGCCCCGATGGAGAGGCAATTGAAGATCGGGGATGTGATTGTGATCAACAAGATAGATGAGGCGACCGAAGACCAGATCAATGAGGTGAAACGGGCGGTAAAAGTAATGGGCCTGGAGAAGCAGCTGATAATGGCCTCAGCCCTTCGAAAAGATAATGTGGATATGGTGGCGAGAGCGATGGTGGCACTATGATCTCAGAAGATTTCTCGGCGTATGCGATAAAAGCGGATGTGAGCTTGAGGACCAGAATGGACCCAGCTTCTCTGACAAGCGCGGTTGAAAAGATGATGACGGCAATCGCACTTCGATGCGTTGCGAACGGCACCTACCTCATTGGCCATATAAAATCGATCTCGGAGATCAGTGATGGCAGCTGGATAGCCAGCAGCATAACGGACCTGGATGGCAAGGTCAGGTCCACAGGTGCTTTCAGCTCATCATCGGACAAGCTCGGTGTCGTGATCAACGCTTTGCAGTATGGCCTCAAATTGGATAGACTGGAAATGATCGTCCGCGAGGTCGTGGTCGAGCAATTGTCATTCATTGGCAAGGTGCTGGTAGAGGAAATCGGGGAAGAGCACGACCATAAGGGGAGCCACGACCACTTCTGCAAGATAGACCTCGAATGATGAGAGCGTGGCTTGATCCGTTCATCTAGATTGTTTGGCATGATGGGCAGTAGAAAGTCGTTCTTCCGTTGACCTTCAGAGAGGCCATCTTGCCATTCCCTCTCGGACAGGATGCTCCCGGCCCACGAACGGACAGCATGAAGCCTTTGGGCAGTCGCTCGAAATTCGACGATACTCGTATCGACGCCAATAACACCTTCCTCGTATTCTTGAAGATCGTTTCAACTTCCTTTGCGCTCAGCTCCATTGCCGACCTCATCGGGTGTATCCGAGATTGGTAGAGGACCTCATCTGCATACAGGTTGCCGATGCCAGCAACCACCTTCTGATCGAGCAGGACGGTCTTGATCGCACTGTCATGTTTGCCAATCCGGAAGGCAAATTCTTGCCCGCCGATCTCGAGGGCGTCCGGGCCGAGCTTCTTCTTCCTGATGAATAGCTCGATGCTCGTCACATAGCCGATCGCCCCGAACTTACGCATGTCCCGGAACGCCATTCGCGAGCCGTCTGTGAAATTGAAGAGCACTCGATCGTGCCTGTCTGGATCTCCTTTCCTCTCATAGAAGATCAGGTCGCCGGTCATCCCCAGATGCAACGTGATGAACCCACCTTGGTCGAGCTCGATGAACATTTGCTTCCCGTGACGACGTGCGCCCCTTATCGTACGACCTCTACAGAAGGAGGCTAACTCTTTGGTCGTGCATCCGTCCAGGATGCCATTATCGATGACTTCTACCGAACGGATTACCCGACCAGAGCACTCTAGCTCAAGATTGGCGCGCACGGTCTCAACTTCCGGTAGTTCGGGCATAGACGACCAAGCAACATATCATTTGGACTAATCTCCTTTTCTCATCGGGAAGCGAGCGCAAGGAAGAACATATATGCTCTAAGACATCTGTTCTAGTCGCCAAATTAACATCTGGCCGTAGTTCCTATGAGGAGCCGGCGGCCTAGAACATGCAGGAGCGAGAACCGATGACAAGTCCCAAAGATAAGTACCGAATCAAGCAGCTGTCCATATTCTCCGAGAACCGGCCTGGCAGACTGATGGACATCGCCAAGGCCATGAAGGAAGCAAAGGTCAACATCCTCGGATTCACCATCGCCGAGGGCATGGGCTACGGTGTCGTCCGGGCGCTCGTCGACCAACCCGAGACGGCCTATGAGAAGCTGGTCAAAGAAGGGTTCATCGTGCGATATAC
>PNBI01000093.1 GCA_003135935.1 Methanomassiliicoccaceae archaeon | reverse complement strand
GCCCTTGACCCAATTTGAATCGAGTTTGCAATCAGAGCGCACTCCGAGTTGAGGAATCGTATAGGACGGGGGAATAGCTGGAATTGGAAGGTCATCGAATCAGTCCATCTAATTCGTTTACAATAATGACAGATCTTGCAGGGCTTCAAGAAACGAAACAGATCCATTTGGGCGGAGCGAAATGCATCCTGTTCGAATCACTGATAATCTAAGAGTGAAAGGTTTTATCTTCCCACATTCCGGATACATCCTCCGAGCGCGATAGAATTTGGTGGATATCAATCAATTGGGGAAGGAACTTGATAGAATACCAGTTCACATAAGCTACAGAATCATCGATTTATTCTCTGGCCATTTGTATTCCAATCCATCAAAGGCAATCGAAGAACTAATCGTGAATTCCTATGATGCTTTTGCAAGTGTTTGCAGAGTCTGGGTTTCAGAATTGCCGTATTCCTCTGATTCATGCATATTGGTTTGGGACAATGGCCAGAGCATGGACGTTGAAGGACTGAAGGAACTCTGGCTCATTGCGGATACACACAAGCGACTCCCCGAGAGGGAAAAGGAAGCAGTTCGCAGAGGACGATTGCCTATTGGTAGGTTCGGTATTGGCAAGCTCGCCAGCTATGTTATCGGGAGAAGAATCTCCCACGTTTGCAAGAAGGAAGGACGGTACCTCGCAGTGACAATGGACTATTCATCGGTCATTCCAGTTCTGGACACGGAGATGGATGAAAGCAGAGGACCAGAAACAGTCGCCCTCCCAGTTAGAGAGTTGTCGCATTCAGAAATCAGATCCCTCTTGGAGTCGATACCTGAGAAGCCATTCTCCTCGGATGACATCAAAGGACTGACAGATTCGAGTGAATCAGATTCGTGGACCCTCGTAATTGTGGATGGATTAAAGGAAGAAGCGAAGAGGATTTTATTGGGACGACTAAAATGGATTGTCTCAACTGCCCTTCCACTTTCACCGGGCTTTTCCGTGTTTGTAAACGATGAGAGAATTGAGTCAAGCAAGCTGGATACCCCCGTCTTAAAGAAATGGATAGTCGGCGATGACGACAAAGCAGCCCGCGAGTGTGGTTATGTTGTGGCGACAGAGCCAACTGCACCACTACCCATGAGAACTTATGTAGAAATTCCTCAGATTGGCCGCGTTTCTGGTGAAATCACTTTGTACCAGGACTCTCTAAACACTGGCAAGTCTGAGGAGGTTGGAAGGAGTAACGGCTTTTTCATTATGGTCCGTGGGCGCCTAATTAACGAAGATGATTCTCATTTTGGAACTGGCGAGTCATCCTATCAGACATTCAACCGTCTCCATGCTGTCCTGTATGCTGATGGGTTAGACGATTCCCTTGTCGCAAGCCGTGAAGCTGTCTTGGCTGAAGCAAGAAATGCGTTCCAGCAATACTTATTAGCGAAATACAACGAAGTTCGAAATTGGTATGAGAACTATCTCTCGGAGCTTGATGTAGAGGAAGCAGTCGGAACCCGCCTGGAAGCGGTTCCTGGGTTCTTGGCTCGTCTACCTCTACGCTATGCGATTGAAAGGGCGCGGACCGAGGAATGGACCATCTTGCACGGAATTAGACTTCCAGCCAAGGGAACGGAGATGAAGACTGCAATCACTGGTTTCGAATCAGCTCCTTTGGATGTTGTTGATCCGCTCGCAGTCTTTGATGCCAGTTCTGGAACGCTTAGAGTTAACACGAATCATCCGTTTTATCTCAATTTCCACGATGATACCGAAGAGATTGAGGAGATTGCTGTAGCGGAGGTATTACTCGAGGCTTACTTGTACGAAGCTGGCTATTCACCTGAAGAGGTCATGAGTTTGATGAGGAGACGTGATGACCTCCTTCGCGCCTTGGTCCGCCAGTATCCTCGAAGCGTAACGGCAATCGCTGATCGTCTTAGAAATTCGGTGCATGATTATCTCGAACTTGAGCATGCGTGTCATGGCGCCTTTGAGGTTCTTGGTTTTCAGGTTGCTCCAATGGGGGGGCCAGGCAAACCAGACGGGCTTGCCGAAGCGCCGCTTGCTCCGGGGATTTCAAGGAAGCAGGCCAAAGGGCAAGAACGCTCGTACAAACTCACCTATGATGCAAAATCCACCAAACACGACAAGGTGAAGTCGAAGGACCTCGGCCTTGCAACAGTGGCGCGCCATCGAACAGACTTTGCTGCAGACTATGCGGTCGTAATCGCCCCGGACTTCGAATCTGAGGAAGATGGAGAGGAATCAAAGGCGGTCAAAGAGGCGATGCAACAAGGGGTCTGTTTGATTCGAGCGAGAGATTTCGCAACCCTTCTAGAGGTTTCTGGAAGTAAGCCCTTGCCACTGGACCAACTCGAGGAACTATTCTCCTGTAGATCGCCAGATGAATCCAGGGAATGGATTATGGAGTTCAAAAACAGTGAACCCACCACTCAACCTGACTACCTTGGGGTTCTCGAGACAATACATAAGTTGCAGTGTAGGTATCCAAACGAACCACCCTCATTTGGGGCTATCAAGTTCTCTAACCCGAAGTTCGCAGAAGACCCTGAGCTGACTGAGACTATGTTGAGCGATTGGGTTGAAACGATTGAAAGAATAGTACCAGAGCTGGTGCATGTCTATAGAGGCAAAGCTGAGATCACTCAGACTCCTGGACACATTATCGATATGATGCACAAGAGACTCGGACAGCATTCTAAATGACGCATCACCGTTTCCTTAACTCACGTTCTTGACTTCTCGGCGGCAAATGGCTCTAAGGAAACTGAAATGATGGACAACTTAAAAATGCATATATGTGTCGTCTAAAGTACATTTTTACTTTAAGTATGTTTAGTTCAATCTGGCTTAGGCATTCAAACATGTTATTTGCTGGTTAAAACCAGGTGCAAATCCCGGCGAACGTTAATCCCACATACCTCCCGAATCTTCGAAGATCAATCTCTTTTCTACACATAATGGACAGAGATATCTCACAATTTCAGAATCATTATGAGCTACTCGCGCTGGGTCGAGCTCATTTAACATTTTGCGTTCTTCTGCTCCCACTGTTAGGATGCCCACATATCTCGAATACTTCGATTGTGGTGCATCCGAGAAGAAACGGTTAGTCTTGTAGGGCACATACCTTCTTTTGCATTTTGGGCATTTATCCTGTTTACTCACTCTGTCAGCCTCTGCCAATACGCCGCAATTGAAACACGCTCCAACGACCATATCATAAGTAGGTCCCCTCTTTCCGGGAACGATAGCAGAGAAACCGAAGGCCAAGAACAATTGCTGGTTTAAGCCACAGTTTTCACAGGTCGCGGTCACTATAGAACCCATAGTTCACCCTTCTCAATAATTGCAGGGTGGTCTTGCGGTAAAAAGTTTGGTCGATATATGACCCCATTGCATTGTGGTCGGTTAATTGATGTCTGAATTGGCTGACGTGCTCCGGGATGTAACAATATTTGTATGACTGCCAGGCTCCAACTCCAATTCAAGCCCGTCAATCGACCACCCTGGGCATTTCTATGGTTCCGAATGACTGCTCTTAATAATTGAAAAGTCAGCCATCAATGATGTCCCAAACTTGATAGAGAGATGCCCATTTTTGAATTGGCTATTAGGTAATGATCGAGTGTTGGAAGGTTTAGTTATTTAGAAGATGAGATCAATGCTATTACATTCAGGTTGAAGAGGTTCCAAATGGAAACCTATGTCCAGATGACCAAGAAGCTAGCTCCACGCTATGCAAAATGGACTAGGGAATTATTAGCCTCATTCGGTCCAGACATTAGTTATGGTGACGATTCAGGAATCTTGAGACGTTATAGTATTAAGCACCCAGTAAACAAGGTTGTGATACTCGATGATGAAGACTATGGTGACATGCTGAATTCTCATGAAAGGAACGATTTCATAACTACTGGAAAGGCACCGATAGACAAGGAGTACTCACAACTCGGAGTCCTTGGATTGTCAGATCCGGAACCTTATCAGAAACTAGCAACGAAATCAATGGACATAAGCCTCGGAAATTACGTTCCGATTCCAATTTCGGGAAAATCCTCCTGGAAAGCCGAAACAACTGGTATTATCACGCTATGCGCACCTGCAATTCGTCGTGAGTCGCTGAAACTGCAAACCAGAATTCCCGAGGTATCCTCTAGAGAAATGGAAAGACTCACTTTTCGAACATGCCTGCTTCACGAGTTGGGTCATCATTATTGCTTTGGCAACTTTCTCTATGAAGATATTCCAGACTCTGGAATCCGGGATTTATTCATTCTTGAGGGCTATGCGAACTGGTTCGCGAACATCATGGGTACACCAGATGAGCGGCTCATTCTGGCGGAGTTGGCAATTTGCCTGGACCCTCCCTATCGGATCTATCAGTACCTCAAACACGCATCTGTCGAGGTTCTATTAGATGCGCTCTTTTCTAAATCCAATTATTTGGAATGTATCAAGGCATTCGATTATGTCATCGGCGGAAGGCATAATATGAATGGAAGATGGGCAATTGGCAGTGGCAAATATGACGGAGTTTTGGTGGATTGGTCTGGTAAAGGCGGTGGCCTTCTTGCTGGTGATTTCATAAAGTCCACCACATGCCTTTCTCATGGATTCATAATCACTCCAAGAATCAACGTGATGGCAGGGCGATATTCAAAGGACGTGCTTATCCTAACCTCCTCCAAGACCAACCCCATTGATTATAGGATCTTACCAGGGAACATGGTCATTGTTGAGGAGGAACTGCTTAGGGAAACCATCAAGCGAGCAATTGGGCTCCCGCTAGGCGAAGTTCCAGGGGCTATCGCAAGGGGTTTAGACCTGAAGGATTCTTGGATTGACGCGTTATCGGAAAAGTCAAACGAAATCGATGTTTGGGCAAAAGGATTTGACGAGACTAAATGATAAGAAATGTATCCTGTGTTCCAGTTCTCTTTCGTCTCCTGCATCTCACCCCATCTAATAAATGCGAATTGATGATTGGAAAGAGGAGAGGTCTGCCTGCTCTTGATTACTTTTTTCCTCGCTTCGCATGATGAACAAAACCGCCCTCAAGCCGTCATACTGATACACAACCAGAGATACTAGCGTGGAGCTGGATTTTGGACCCATATCAGGTTTTCGATGAAAATCATATCTCAACGCCAAATGTGTTGCCAAACGCTTCGACCTTCGCAAACTCAACCAGGAATTTTTCTCCCTTTGCCGTGATTGAGTAGATGAATCTCTCCTGATCCGCACTCTTATTGATCAGCCCAGACCGCTCAAGTTCGCCCAGATAGTAGTTCAATCGGTCATAAGACAAGTTGGCCTTATGCAGCAGGTGAGTCACTCTTCCTTGCTCACTGTCCTTGATCGCTCTGAGGATGTCCGCGAATATGCGGCATTTCGAACGATATTTGGCTGGAACCTTATCGCTCACTTTATCAGCCTCAGTCGCACCAGGGCGATAAGGAATGCAAGGTATCCGAGTAACTCAAAAACTGCTATGAATGACAGTGCTTTTTGGTTTCCGAAACCATTTGACAGAAGTTCTTGCGCAATAGAACTGTAGACACCATATGCTTGGCCTAGTAGTATGAGGATGAAGCCGACCATCGCGACAAGAGTGTTGGCCGTGCGTTTGGTTCGATAGTAGGAATATAAGGAAATAATGATGAAGATCGTCAGGATGCATGACACATTGGTAAATGCCAGGTAAAGAACTGCAGTGAGATTGTCAGGCATGGAGATCTCCGACAATCGCCACCATGATGCGAAGAGGAAGAAGGAGAGCTGGGCAGCGATAAGGAGAACGCAAAGGGCGATTTGCCCTCTGCTGAACTGGATTGATCTAGTCTTTTTCTCATCCCAGTATACGTAGGCAATGAGCGCAAACGCTACAACGGAAGCCAGCGTGAACATGTAAGAAATGAACTCGATTCGATTGAGCGCCCAGGGGTCCATAGCCATCGGGAGCCAGATTAGCCGGATGAAATCAAGCGCCGGCGGCAAGGAGAGGAGGAAGAATGCCGCGGCGAGGAAGAAGAGCCTCCAGCTCCTAAATCTTGCAAAACTCCTGAGGGCGATCAGCGTAATGGCTAGAGCCACGAAGAAGGTCAGGGACCTGATGAAGAGCAGCGTGCCCCCTTCGTAGATCATCTTACCTCACCTTCATCCCTTCTTTTGACGATGTAGCAGAGAACAATAATTGCCGCAACGGTTACGACCGTAAGTGTTACGATAAGGGTCTGCTCCGTCAAGCCAGGATCTCCTCCGTGAGGGTTTCCCTTCAGCGCAAGCACATAACCATATCCGACCCAGGAATTCCAGCCAGTAAAGTACACGGTGCCGTCGGAACCTATGGCAGAGTTGCCGGTTAGGCCACCGCCATAGGATCCTCCCAGAGGAGAAGGACCATGCAATTCGTCCATCAGCCATTTCACTGAGCCATCATCCCTAAGGGCGATGAATCGGACGCTGGTCTGACTGTAAGAGTGATCGCTCGTTACACCGTACAATAGACCGTCTGCACTCACTGCGGTAATCACAGTGTCTTGATTCCTGACCCATCTCAGGCCACCATCTGGACCTAAGGACGCCAGGTACAATCTGTCCACGAAGTTGCCATCGTCGCCGATGGTCCTATTTTCAAATCGAAGATAAGCATTGTCATTCTTATCCAGGACCACACTCTCCGGCATCGATGTATCTCCGTTCCTGAAAGACCAGAGGAGCGTGCCGTTGGGGGCGATTACGTGAAGCCCATCGTATCCCAATAAGAGAATATTTCCATCGTTCCTGATCATCGGCTGGCCGCTGAGGAGCGAAGTTCCATCCGTTATCGTAACGTTCCCTGAAATTGTGCCGTTCGGAAGGATGAATAATAAATGGCCATCGGCGGTGACAACGATGGATGAATTCTGAGCAAGGACGAAAGAGCTGTGGTACGGGAACGTTAGGTTCCATAATGATTGGCCAAATTGGTCAAGTGCGCAAATTTGATTGGATGCGCTGAAGAACAGCTCATCATTTGGGCCGATGAGCAAGTTGGACAGCGCCATATTGTCCGGAAGGTTTGGAGGATGATACTCCCATTTGACTGAGCCATCGTCAGGATTCAATGCCATTATGGCAAATGTGTGATTCTCATATCTATGCCCGGAAATTGGGTCTGGTGGAGAGCGAACGACCACCTCTTTGACGGAATATATCGTCCCATCTTGCCCAATTGTCAAGCTGTAGGATTGGATGAAAAGATCGATTGACGCGTTTGATTTCCATTTGAGTGTGCCATTGGGGCTGAGAGCACAAAGGAAGTCCTCATTGACAAGCTCTGTGCCGTTCAATGAAGACAGCGTGACTACGGTGTAGATCGTGCCATCGGGAGCGACGGCCAAGCCGCTGACTTGGGTGTGTTGACCAGCATTGAACACCCATTGAACTCCCGATCCATTCACGTTCGTATCGTAGGGGCTCAGGCCATTGCGTAACGCGTACTCCCAGTACATTGCCTGATTCGGTCCGAGGGATTGGACAGAGATATTGCAGAATGAGGGTAGGCAAATCAGTGTTACCACGGAGATGGCAAGGAATTCGACCAATAGATGGGAGTGTTTCATTCTCTAACCACCGATCCGCCGCCAACGAGGATCTAGCTGTTCATGACCTTTTTATTAGATACCGATTATGGATGATTTATCCTCGCGAGCTCATTGTGCATGAAATTGCTTATGATTTGCTCAATGAAGCCAGCAAATGGCGCAATGGGCAATATCGTGGTGGTCTGTCCGTATCTGTCCGGATCAACCAAGTAACTGGGGAAGAGATCAGTTTTTGGAAGGCATTCCGTCTCCATTGAATAATGATGCAAGGGACACAATTTGAACTCAAAGTTGCCAAGACAATTTCATCGATCGAGTTGAACCCTAGTAACAATCTTAGGTCAAAGGGTATATTTTATAGGTTCACATTTTATAATTATAAGTCTGAAAATGCATACATATGTCATATAAAGTACAATTTAGTTTAAAGTCCGTTAATGACAACCTGGCTTAAGCATTCAAACAGGTTATTTGCCGGTGAATACCAGATGCAAATCCCGGCGATAGCAAAGCCAATTTCATTGGAGCATATAGAGAATTAGATAACTGGAAATGGTGCTGGATCGTGAATTGCGTTCTAGATGATTATGAACTCACCGCATCCTCAGTCTTCGCAGTTCCTTCTCATTCTCTAAGAGAATCGAAAGCAGCATGCCTTCCACCAGATTGAAGAAAATATGACCTTGTACAATGCAGAGAGCAGTTGGAAGCGATCACCGAACGCATTCGTGCTATGGTGAAATGATGTTCGCTTGGTCAATTGGAATGCTCGTTGAAAACTCAGATCAGAATGTGGTCACAAGTGACCGGTTCGTCCATATTATGTGACCACGCTTAATCAATGAACTAGAACGAGGTACCCAGAACTGATGAAAGTGAGAACGAATGAAAAGATTGATACCATCCAGGCATTCGAATATAGCAGGATCTTCGACTTCCTCGGTCCGAATGGCCGTGAATACAATCTGAATCGGAAGAAGAAAAGGGATTTAATATGACAGAATCAAGCGTTCAAGTTGAAGACATCGTCGAGCCATCCGAAAAGGCTGATCAAACTGCCTTGGCAATCGAAGCTCGTGGACTCATCAAGGTATTTGGAAATAACCGTGCAGTGGATGGTGTTAATCTGTCCATACCGACTGGTTGCATATACGGACTGCTTGGGCCAAACGGTGCCGGCAAGACCACGATCATCAATATTTTGGCGACATTGCTAAATTCGGACGGCGGGACGGCCAAAATATTCGGTCATGACGTCCAACACGAAGCTCATATCGTCCGCCAGCTAATTAGCGTAACTGGTCAGTATGCCGCGGTAGACGAGAAGCTTTCGGCGACCGAGAACTTGGTCATTTTTGGAATGCTGCTCGGACTTAGCAGGCACGAAGCAAGAAAGAGAGCGGCAGAGCTGCTTGAGGAATTCGGGCTGACGGATGCCGCCAAGAAGACGCTAGATAAATTCTCGGGCGGCATGCGACGCAAACTCGACCTAGCGGCCAGCCTTATCGTGCAATCGCCTCTCATTTTTCTGGATGAACCCACCAC